>NZ_JBFAWH010000042.1:0-51163 GCF_040680235.1 Streptomyces sp. NPDC052101 | reverse complement strand
GGGGCACCGGACGTCCGGTGCCCCTCTTCCGTTCCGCGTCACCGCTCAGAAGTCGGCGACGTCCACCAGGACCCGGCCGATCGTGCCCTCCTGCACCGCCTGCTGAGCCTCGGCGGTCTTCTCCAGGGCGAAGCGGTGCAGCGGCAGTCCCGCCTCCTCCCCCACCCGGAGAGCACCCGCCGCCACGGCCGCGGTGAGGTCGGCCACCGCCTGGGCCTTGGCGCGGGGCGGGACGGCGTACACGAGCAGTCCCTGCCAGCGGGTGCCCGCGATGAACTGGTCGAAGACCGGCAGGGTGAGGGTGTTGCCGCCGTCGTTGGCGTAGAAGACGACCGTGCCGCCGTAGGCCAGCACCTGCTGGTTCAGCTCCGCGTTGACGGCCGGGGCGACCTCGACGACCAGGTCGATGCCCCGGGGCGCGGCGGCCCGGACGGCTGCGGCCGCGCCATCGGCGCGATAGTCGACGACATGCTCGGCCCCGGCGGCGCGGGCCAGCGCGGCCTTCTCGGCGCTGCTCACCGTGGTGACCACCGTGGCGCCGGACCACCGGGCCAGCTGGATGGCGGCGTTGCCGACGGCACCGGCGCCGCCCGCCACGAGGACCGTGCGGCCGGTCAGCGTTCCGGGGCCCAGCTGCTCGGGTCCGCCGCCGGGCAGGGTCAGGGCCCGGTGCGCGGTGAACCCCGGGATGCCCAGGCAGGCGCCCAGGTCGAAGGAGGCGGTGTCCGGCAGCGGCACCGCCTGGTGCTCGGGCAGCACCACATACTCCTGCGCGGTGCCGTCGGGGCGCATCCAGGCCGCCTCCCACACCCAGACCCGCCGGCCCACCAGCGCCTCGTCGACGCCCTCGCCGACGGCGTCGATCAGGCCCGCCCCGTCCTGGTGAGGGACCTGCGGCACGGGCAGGACCTGGTCCGGGGCCGCCCCCTTCCAGTCGGTGGGGCCGCCGCCGCGTGCCTTCCAGTCGGTCGGGTTGACGCCCGAGACGCGGATCCGCACCCGCACCTGGCCGGGGCCCGGCTCGGGCAGCGGCCGGTCGAGCAGTTCCAGTACCTCCGGGCCGCCCCTGCGGGCGTATGCGATCGCCTTCATGGAGTTGCGGGGCGCCGGGCCGAACCGGGCGCCCCTCCCCCTTTCCGTGTCGTTCGTGGTCCGCCCCTGCCGGGGCCTTGTGTCCGGCGGGTTCAGCGCGCGGGTGCCAGGGCGCTGAGGGCCCGCAGCGCCCCCTGCGGGCCACCGCCCGTCTCGGGTGCGGGCAGAAGATGCAGGAACGGCGTGTCGATGCCGGCCTCGACGAAGCGCGCGATGTGCGCACGGCACTCCTCGGGACTGCCGTGGACGAGCAGGTCGTCCACCACCTCGTCGGGGACGGCGTCCGCCGCCCGCGCCGGGTCGCCGTCGGCCCAGGCCTGCCAGGTGGCCTTCAGGGCGTCCTCCCGGCCGAGCCAGGCGTGGAAGGCCGAGTACGTGCGTGCGTTGAGGATGCCCACCAGCAGCCGGCGGCCCATCTGCCGCGCGTACGTCCGGTCGCGGGTCGGGCACACATACAGGCGGGCGACGAGTTCCTTCCCGGGGCGAGCCGGCCCGAGCGCGTCGGCCACCGCCGGAACGTCCCCGACGGCGAGGAAGTTGGTGATCGCGCCGTCGGACTCGCGGGCCGCGAGCCGGAGCATGCCGGGGCGCAGTGCGCCGATCATCACCCGGGGCCGTCGCACCGGTACGTGCGGCAGCCGGAACCCGTCGATGGTGAAGCTGTCGAAGCGGCCCCGCACGGTCCGCCCGTCGAAGGCGTGCCGCAGGAAGCGTGCCGTGTCCCGCACCCGCCGGTACGGGTCGGCGGAGGAGATGCCGTTGATCCGGTCGACGAACGGCGGCCCCGAGGAGCCGATGCCGACCACCACCTCGCCCTGCGCGGCCTCGGCCAGGGTGGCCGCCGTCATCGCCAGCAGCGCCGGGCCCCGGGTGAACGCGGGCACCACCGCCGTACCGAGGCGCAGTCCGGGTGCCCAGGCGGCGGCGAGAGCCAGCGGGGTGAAGCCGTCGTGCCCGGCTGCCTCGCCCGTCCACACGTCGGTGTAGCCCAGGCCGGCGAGTTCGCGCAGCAGGGGCTCGTGGTCGGGAAGGGGGACGCCGATCAGCGGAATGTTGACCCCGTAGCGCACGATGGCAGGCCTCTGGATCGCCGGGGACGGATGGTCACAGGGAGCGTAGTGCGCGCCGCCGTGCGCGGTGACCTGGTCGCGGGACGGGGATACGCCCCGTTCGCAGGTACGGTCCGGCGCCGGGCGAGCCCCGTCCAAGACCCGAAGACGCGCCCGGCCCGGGTCCGCAGACTGGGAGGAACCGACGGGTGTCCGCAGGGGCGCCCGGCAGAGGGGAATCGCCATGAGCAGCAGTCAGCAGGAACCGACCGCCTTCCCGTTCCCTCCCGGCCCGCTCGGCGAGCCGCCGGCCGAGCTGTCCGGCCTGCGGGCCACGTGCCCGGTCAGCCGGGTGACACTGCCCAGCGGGGACGGGGCGTGGGTGGTGAGCGGGTACGACGAGGTGGTCACGGCGCTGACGGACCGGCGCCTGTCCCGGGCGGCGCTGCGGGAACCCGGCGCTCCCCGGATGGTCAAGGGCCCGGACTTCGGGGACAACCCCTACAGCATCTTCAACCTCGACGGCGCCGACCACGCCCGGCTGCGCCGGCTGATCGCGGGGGCGTTCGCGCCGCGCCGGGCCGGGGAACTGCGCGGCCGGGTGCAGGAGATCACCGACGAGCTGGTCGACCGGGTGGCGGCCCTGCCCCAACCCGTCGACATCTACCACGAGTTCTGCTCCGTCCTGCCGATCTGGGTGGTCTGCGAGATCGTCGGGGCGCCGCTGGAGGACCGCGACCAGATCAAGACGTGGACCGAGACGCTGATGAGCGTCGGCTCCAACGAACAGCGGCTGGCCACGCGGGAGGCGTTCACCGCGTACGTCCGGGAGCTGGTGGCGGCGCGCCGCGCGGAGCCCCGGGACGATCTGCTCAGCGCGCTGGTGCAGGCCCGGGACGACGACGACCGGCTCTCGGAGGCCGAACTGTCCTGGCTGGGCGCGGAGTTGCTGCTGGCCGGCCATGACACCACCGTGAACACCATCGGCCGGGGCATCTTCCAGCTGCTGCGGCACCGGGACCAGTGGGAGCTGCTCACCGCGCGGCCCGAGGAGCTGACCGCTCCCGCGGTGGAGGAGATCTTCCGGTACGCCCCGCCGTCCGACGTCGGCCTGATGCGGGTGGCCCTGGACGATGTGGAGCTGGCGGGCACCCCGATCCGCAAGGGCGAGGGGGTCATCCCGCTGATGCACGCCTCCTCGCGCGACGAGCGGCACTTCGCGGAGCCGGAGCGGTTCGACATCACCCGTGCCGAGAACCGGCACATGGTGTTCGGATACGGCCCCCACCACTGCCCGGGTGCGGGTGTGGCGCGCATGGAACTCCAGGTCGCCTTCGGCACCCTGGCGCGGCGGCTGCCCGGCCTCAGGCTCGCGGTGGACCCCGGGGAGGTCCGGTGGATCGGCGGCCACATCACGCTGCGCACGGACGGGCTTCCGGTCACGTTCTGAGACAGCGGTCGAGCACGGGACGCGCGCTCGGGCGGACCTCGCGGACCGTCTCCAGAAAGGCGCGCAGCACCGGGGAGCGGTCCCTCGCGTGGCAGGACAGCACGAGGTCGGGCAGCTCCACGTGCGGGCGGATGTCGCAGATGCGGATGTCGGGCCGGGCCAGCGGCCGTACACACGAGGGACCGAGGCCGACGCCCACGCCGCAGGCGGCCAGCCCCATGATGGTGTGGATGTCGCGGGCGTAGGTGACCGGCGCGGGAAGCCCGCCCGGAGCGGTGAGGACCGACCGCAGGCGGGCCAGCGAGGCCGGTTCCTCGTCCTGCGGCGCGAGCACGAGAGGGCGGCCGGCGAGCTGTTCCGCGTCGAGGTGCGGCCGCCCCGCGAACGGGTCCGTCGCGGCGACCAGCGCGACCAGGTGATCACGGCCCACCGGCGCCGACACCAGCGCCTCCACGCCGGCTCCGCGGGGCGCGCCCCGGGAGACCACCACGTCGAGTTCGCCCCGCACCAGCGCCCGGACGCCGTGCGCGGTGGACATCTCGTCCAGGTGCAGCTGTACGCCGGGCCGTTCGGCACTGAACCGGCGCAGCACCTCGGGCAGCAGCTCCACCAGCGCCGATCCGATGAAGCCGAGGCGCAGCCGCCCGGTCTCGCCGCGGGCCGCGCGCCGCGCGTCGTCGGCGGCCCCCGACAGCTCGTCGAGGACACGGCGGGCACGGGCCAGAAAGGCCTCGCCGGCCGCGGTGGGGAACACACCGTGCGCGGTGCGGTCGAACAGGCGGGTGCCGATGTCCCGCTCCAGCGCGGCGATCTGCTTGGACAGCGGTGGCTGGGCTATCCCGACGGCCGCGGCGGCACGTCCGAAATGCTGGTGTTCGGCCAGGGCCAGGGCATAGCGCAGGTGCCGGACGTCCATGGTTCATCATATCCGTGGGGTATCGCGAAGGGCCCGGCCAGATATGGGAGTTGATCGGGCGGGTGCGGTGGAGTGGAGTGGGAACGTGCCGAACACTCGCCCCACGGCCCTCGCGGTCCTGCTCGCGTCCACCTTCATCCAGTTGCTCGACACGACGATCGTCAATGTCGCCGCCCCCGACATCGGTGCGGAGCTGCACACCGGCGACGGGCAGCTCGTTCTGGTCTCGGCCGCCTACACGGCCGGATTCGCCGCGACGCTGCTGCCGGCCGGGCGGCTGGGCCACCGGCACGGTCCGCGGCGGGTGTTCGCCCTCGGGGTCGCGCTGTTCACACTGGCCTCGGCCGGCTGCGGCCTGGCACCGACGGCCGAGGTGCTCATCGGCATGCGGCTGGTGCAGGGCATCGGTGCCGGGGTGATGGCCCCGCAGGCGCTGTTCGCGATCTCCGCCCTCTGGCAGGGGGCGGCACACCGCCGCGCCATCGGCTGGTACGGGGCGACGATGGGCCTCGCCTCCGTGCTCGGTCCGGTGCTCGGGGCGCTGCTGACCGAATCCGACGTCGCCGGCACCGGATGGCGGGCGATCTTCGCGATCAACCTTCCGGTCGGGGCGGCGGTGCTGCTGGCCCTTCCCCGCTGCGTCCCGGTGCTCGAACGCGACCCCGGGCAGCGGGTGGACTGGCCGACCACGGCCGGGCTCGCCCTCGGACTGCTCGGCCTCGTGCTCGCGATCTCGCTGGCCCGCACCATCGGTGGCGGCCTGCCCTGGCTGTTCGGGGCGGCCGGCGCGGCGGTGGTGGTGGGCGCCCTGGTCCTGCAGGGCCGGGGCGGGCGGCCCGTCACCCTGCCCCTGGGGCTGTGGCGCGGGCCGCGGTTCCGAGCGGGCAGCGCGAGCGCCGCGGCCTTCTTCCTCGCGGTCACCCCGTTCTTCTTCCTGTTCAGCCAGTGGCTGCAGAAGGTCCGGGGAGTCAGCCCGCTGCACGCCGGGCTGCTGCAGATCCCCTGGGCCGTCGGTGCGATCGCCGGTTCCACCCTCGCCGGGCGGCGGGCCCGCTCCCCGCGGCACAGCGTGTACGCGACCGCCCTGGTGGGCGCGAGCCTGCTCGCCCTGGCCCCGCTGCTCCCCCGGGTCTCCCCGGTCGCGCTGAGTCCGGTGCTCCTGGCGGGCGGGATCGGCTACGGCGCCTTCGTGGCGCGGGTGTTCGCCGACACGCTCGACGGGATCCGGCCGGAGCTGCGGGGCGCGGCCTCCGGGGCACTGCCGGCGATCCAGCAGCTGTGCGGTTCGCTGGGCCTGAGCTGCGCGGGTCTGGTGTTCTTCCCGGCCGGGCGGCTCGCGGGCACGTTGTACGGCTACAGCCTGCCGCTGCTGTGCCTGGCGGTACTCGTGTCGCTCACCCTGGCCCGCACCTACCGCCCGGACTGGCCGATTCTCCTCGGTACCGGGCGCAGTCGCCCATGTTGTGATGACGGAGGACGAACGGCCGGAGGAAAGGGCCCAGATGACGGACCGCACGAGCTATGAGAGATCGCTCGAACGAAGCCGTGCGGCCGCGAGCCGCCCGGACCGTCCGGACACCTTCATCCTGGCGGGCCGGGAGTGGGACCTGCTCGACGACGTCTTCGCACCGCCCTTCTCGGCGACGACCGAGAAGGCGATGGAGGTCCTGGGACTCACCGGCGAGGGGCCGTCCTTGCTGCCGGCCGGCGGATCGTTCCTGGAGGTCGGTTCGGGGACCGGGGTCATCGCGGTGACGGCGGCGCTCCGCAACGCCGGCCGGGTGGTGGCCACGGACATCAGTCCGCAGGCGGTGGAGAACACCCGCCGCAACGCCGTACGGCACCACGTCGAGGACCGGCTGACCGCGGTGCGCAGCGACCTGTTCGCCGCCCTGGACCCCGGCGACCGCTTCGACTGCGTCTACTGGCACTCCAACTTCGTGCTGGCCCCGGACGAGTACCGCTACCGGACCGACCACGAGCGGGCGTACGTCGATCCGGGCTACCGGGCCCACCAGCGCTATCTGGTGGAGGCTCCCTTACGGGTGGCCGCCGGCGGTGCGGCCCTGCTGCAGTTCAGCGACCGCGGCGACCTGGACCGGCTGACGGACCTCGCCACCGCCCACGGGCGCGTGCTGAAGGTGCTGGACCGGCGCGCCTTCCTGGAGGGCACCGAAACGCTGGAGCACATCCTGCTGGAGATCAGAGCGATGGCGTAGCCGGCGACAGCCGTCGCCCTCGGCAGAGGCCACGGCGAGGGCCGGTCATCCGGCGTACGGCACTATCGCTGCCCGCTTCCGGCGTGGCGGGGGCCGAAGCGTGCGGTGGGACGTATCCGCGGTATGCGGGGGATCAGCGCCGGGACCTCGGCCCGGTAGGCGTCGTAGGCGGGGCCGAACTGCGCGGCCATCAGGCCGTCCTCGACCTTGACCCGCCGCAGCAGCCAGGGCACGGCGACCACCAGGTAGGCGATCCGGACGCCGAAGCCTTCGGCCAGCATGGCGCCGGTGACCAGGCCGAGCAGGCCGGTGTAGATGGGGTGGCGGACCAGGCGGTAGGGCCCGTCGGTCCGCAGCTCGTGGTGTTCCTGGACCGTCGGGATGCTGGCCCACATCGTGCCCAGCACCCAGCGGGCCCACAGCAGCAGGGCGGTCGAGGCGACGGCGAGCAGGGCACCGAGGACCGCCAGCTCGGGCTGCCAGTACTGCAGGTGACGCCAGAAGCCCCGGGAGTGCCCTATCAGGGCCGAGAACACAGAGACGCCCGCGATCAGCAGCAGCCGGCGCGGCAGCGAGCGCCGCAGTCCGCGCGCCCAGCCGCGCACGCCTCTGTGGCTTCTCACGCCGAAGTAGACGGCGCCCGCGATCCAGGCCGCGAGGAAGACGACCACGCAGACGACGGTGATCAGGACAAGTGCCGAGTGAAGAGTGCCCATGTCTCAAGAATGCTTCGCCCACCCAGTCGATCACCACCGCCCACGGGTCGATGGAGAGATCTCCACCTGTCTCCATCCACGGATGGAGAACCCGTCGGGCCCACGAGCGGACCTGCGGAGCGCACCACGCCGCTCGATGCGGCAAATCCCCTGCGGTACCGGGCAGTTCGGGCGTGTCCCGGGCGCGCCGCTGCTAGCCTGCGCGCAGGTACCGGGGTGGGACAGGGAGGAGCTGAACGCCGTGGTTCATGCGTTCGCCGTGTACCGGGACGCCATGCGCGAGGCGTGGGGCGACTGGTGGCTGGCCTGGCCGCTGCTCCAGAAGGTCGCCGTGGGTGACGTCCTGCACGAGTCCCGGGGGTCCGTCCGCCCGGCCGGGACCCTGGCGGACCGCCGCGTCCCCTTCGCCGAGACGGCACCCGAGGCCCGCGGCGCGTTCGTGTACGACGCCGGTGGCGGGATCGACCTGCGCTTCAAGGCGTCGGGCACCACCGACCCGCTCTTCTCCGCCCTGGCCGACGCGGACGCCGGGGCGCTGCTGCGGTTCGCCCGGCAGCGGGCCGCCCTGGTGGCGTACCGGGGCCTGGCCGGGAGCGGGATTCCGGACACCCGTGCCCTGGCCGGTGCGCTCGTGCGCCGTTACTGGGAGGGCCGGTGGGACGCCGGGCTGCTCGCCGTGACCGAGGTGGTACGGGCCGAGGCCGCCGCCGTGCTGGTGGCCGCCGAGGCGGGCGCCTCGGCCGAGCTGCGCCTGGCCACGTCCGTGGGCGCCGGGCCGCTGCGCCTGCTCGACCTGGCCGGCTCGGCACAGGTCGCGCAGGGTCGGCACCTGGGTTTCCAGTGGATCGGCGAGGCCCTCACCCCGCTCTTCCGGGTCGTGCGGCTGCGCGGCACCTGGCTCGGCGGGGTGCGCGAGGAGTACGGACCCGTGCAGCCCGGCCGCGGTCTCGACGCCGAGCCGGTACCGCCACTGCTGATGGAGCAGGCCGCCGACGACCCGTCGGCCGTCCTCGAATCCCCGCACCAGCCCGCCACGGAGCCGGAGCCCCATCCCGATCCGCAGCCGGAGGCCGGGCGCGAGCCGCAGCCGGGGCCCGCGGCCGAGTCGAAGCCGGAGCACGCGCCCGAGCCGGCCCGGGACACGTCCTGACCACCCCGGCCCCGGCCCCCGCCCCGCTGTCCGCCCGGCGCGCCGCCGCACGTCGGCACGCGGTCGCCGGGCTGGAGGAGGAGCTGTGCCGGTGGGAAGGTGCGAGCCGCGCCGGCGGACCGCTGGAGAAGCACCGCAGCCAGGTGGACGCGGTGCTCACGCTGCTAGGCGTCGGCGTGGCAGACGTACGCGCCCGGCTCACCGACGGGCGGGCCGAGGAGGTGCCCGGCCGGGTCCTGGACCTTCACCATGTGTGGGACTTCTACCGCACCCGGTTCCTGCTGCGCCGCGTCCGCGAGTACCGCCGCTTCCTGGACGTCGCCGACGAGTTGGCGTGGGAGTGCTACGGCCCGGTCCTGGGGCTCGCCGGTGCCCGCCCCAAGGAGCCCCCGCTGGTCGGATTCAGCCGCGCGGCCGCGCCGCGCGCCCATCGCCGGGGCAGCGCCTACCACGATCTGCTGCCCCGCGGCGGCATCCACACCCGCGAGGGCCGCGAGGCCGCGGCGCGGCTGCCGTTCCCGGTCATCGACGTGCCCTGGTCCTTCGGCGCGCATCTGCCCGCCCTGCTGACGGTGGCGCACGAGGCCGCGCACCACATCGACGACGACTGCGGTCTCGGCGAGGAGATCCGCCGCCGGGTGGCCGCGGCCGGGCTGCCCCCGGACCGGTCCGTCCACTGGGAGCGCTGGGCGGGCGAGGCGTTCGCCGATGTGTGCGCCGCCGTACTGTGCGGGCCCGTCTACGCCGCCGTACTCGCGGAGCTGCTCGACACCGGGGACGAGGTGGACGAACGGGACTACGACGGCGCCCATCCGCCGCCCGGGGCCCGGCTGCGGCTGGCCGGTGCCGCCGCCCGGCCGGCCATGCACCCGGGCGCTCCGGACGACAGCGAAGAAGAGCTTGAGGACGCTCACGAGGCCGACCGCGAGGCCCGTGTCGTGGCCGGTGCGCTGGTGGAGGGCGGCTGGGCCGGGCTGGACGGGCTGTCGCTCCCCGCGCTGTTCGCCGCCGGCCGGCGCCCCGGCCGTACGGACGTGTCCGAGGGAGCGCGGCGGCTGCTGGCGGGCGGCCCGTCCCGGTGCGCCTCGGCGGCCGAGGTGCTGGCCGCGGCCGCGCTCGCCTTCCAGAGCGACCCCGCCGGGTACGACGGGCGGGACGTCGGGGAACGCGCCGTGGCCGAGGTGCTGCGCCTGCGGTCCGTCGGCGACCGGGCCGTACCGCCCGCGGACCCCTCGGCCGGTGACCGCCACCGGGCACACCTGGCGGCAGGTCGTGCCGTGCTGGCCGCGTTCGGCGCCCCGGCTGATCCAAGTCGGACGATTTCCGGGTGAGTTGAGCAGGCCGGAAGCTACCCTGACGAAGGAGCACCGACCGGACGGGGGACCGTACATGGGCATGCAGTGGACGCCGGCGGTCCTCCACCGGCAGCGGCACGGACGGGTGCAGTGCGTGCTGTGCCCCTTCCGCTGTGCGCTGAAGGACGGCGAGACGGGCCTGTGCGGGGTGCGCCGCCGGACCGGGGACCGGCTGGAGACCGCGACCTTCGCGTCGTCCGTGCGGCACTGGGACACCGTCGAGCGCAAGCCGCTGTACCACTACCGGCCGGGCACGCCCTGTCTCACCCTGGCCGCGCCCGGCTGCACCTTCGCCTGCGACTACTGCATCAACCACCGCATGTCCCAGTACGGCAGGGTGGACTCGGTCCGCTGGGACGCCGCGCCGGTGGACCCTCAGGACGTGGTCGGGGAGGCCGCCGGGCGCTCGGGATGTATCGCGATCTCCTACACCGAACCCTCGCTGGCCATCGAACTCACCACCGCACTCGCCGAGTCGGGGCGGCCGGTCGGGGTGGACGTGGTGTGGAAGAGCAACGGCTTCCTCACCGCCGAGGCCGTCGATCTCGCGGCGCGCCATGTCGCCGCCGTCAACGTCGATGTGAAGACCCTCGACGAACACGACCACCGCGCACTCACCGGCGCCCGGCCGGGCCCGGTGCTCGACGCCCTCACCGGGCTGCGCGAACGCGGTGTCTGGGTGGAGGTGTCGACCCCGCTGATCCCCGGACTCACCGCGGGCCCGGGCACGTTGCGCCCGATCGCCCGGGCGCTGGCCGCGCTGGACCCCGCGATCCCCTGGCATCTGGTCCGGGCCACCCCCGCCCACCGCCGCACCGGGCACGCGCCCACGCCGGTGGCCGACCTGGCGGCCGGGGTGCGGATCGGGCACGAGGAGGGGCTGCGGCATGTGTACGTCGAGCGGGCCCTGGGCGCCGGCGGACGGGCCACCCGGTGCCCGCACTGCCGTACCACCGTGGTGGCACGGGACATCTGGGCGCTCGGCGAGAACGCCCTCGACGACGGCCGGTGCCCGCGGTGCGGCACCGCAGTGGAAGGACGATGGTGACCCCATGCCCGAATACCGGATGGTCGAGCACGTCCCCGACCTGATCCAGCCCGAGGAGTACGAGCAGCATCCCGAGGGGCGCCTGGTGCGGATCAGCATCAGCGTGGACGGCTCAGGCGTCCAGGTGCTCGGGGACGCCTTCCGGCCCGAGGTGCTGGAACAGCTGCTGGAGAGGCTGGGCCCCGACGCGATCGAGCAGATGCTCTGCGGCTGACCGGCGGCCTCAGTCGTCCGACAGCAGTGCCGTCAGCGCCGCCCGCAGTTCCTCCGGTGAGGGTTCCGGCGGCAGCACATGGCGGTGCCGGGCCGGCTCCCGCCACGGGATGTGCGGGTAGTGCACGCGCAGTTCGCGCAGTCCCGGTCGCGGGGCGGGCCGCAGGTACGGATGGGACAGCAGCACCATCCGGGGCGGCCCGGACATGTCGGCGGTGAGCCGGGCGGCCACCACCTCGGCCTCCCGGAACGCCGTCGGCGCGTCACCCGCCGTCAGCGGGCCGGCGGCCCACACCTGGACCAGGTCCTCCGGGCCCTGGAGGATCCGCGACCGCCAGGGCTCGCCGAGCGGCACCAGGGCGCAGGGCCGCCCCAGCCGGAGCACGGTGGCGGCCATCAGATGGGCGGCGAGCCGCAGCACGGATCCGACCTTGCCGTGCGTGGCAGGTGTGTCGTCCAGCAGCAGCACCAGGCCGTGCGGATCGCGCGGCAGCCGGCCGCTGCTGGTGCGGTACAGCAGCTCCTCCCGGGCGTGCCGGGCTCTGAGCAGCTCGGTGGGCAGGGCGAGTTGGGTGGGCAGCAGCCGGTTGGCGGGGCCGTGCCGGGCGAGTCCGGAGCGGCCGGTGCCGCCCGCGCCGCCCGTGGCGAGGCCGGTGTCGCCGTCCAGCAGCCTGAGGCCCAGCAGGGCGCGCTGCGCGGGTCCGGGCGGGGTGAGGGAGAGCGGCAGCCGGCGCATCCGGGCCGGCAGGGTGGGGTCGGCGGCGACCGCCTCGGGGCCGAGGATGCGCAGCAGTGCCACCAGCCGGTCGTCCACCGTGCCCAGTGCCGCGGTCAGTTCGGTGAGGGTGGGGGCCGATCTGCGGGCGGGGATCGAGGAGCCGGTCAGCGCCCGGCCCAGGGCCTGGGCGAGTTCGGCCGGGGTGACCTCGGGCGGGGCCAGATAGGCCGGGCCGGCGGGCAGGTCAGCGACCAGCAGCAGCGCCAGTCCCGCCAGGGCGGGCCCGGGCCAGCCCAGTTCGCGCAGCGCGTGCAGGCCGCGGTGGTCGGCGAGGGTGCGCAGCCGGGGCGGGGTGGTGCCGTGCAGCAGTGCCAGCACGTCCGCGAGCAGGTCAAGCGGCACGCCGAACCCGTGGACGGCCGCGAGCACGGCGAGCCGGATCAGTTCCTCCTGGCCGTTCGGCGGGACCGGGGCGGCGGCGGTGCGCTGGCCGCCGGTGAACAGCTCCCACAGGATCGCGCCGCCGGAGTTGTAGGTGGCCGCGAGCTGGTCGCCGACCGGTGACCAGCGCAGCGTCCACAGATGACCGCCGACCCCGTCGGGCGGCACGAGCACCCGGATCCGGCGCGCCTCCTGGGCGTCCCAGACCTCCGCCACCGAGTCCTGCTCGGCGGACGCGAACGCCAGCAGCCGGGAGTCGGCGCACCAGGACAGCGCGGGCGCCCAGTCCCGGCCGCCGGCCTCGCCGAAGGGCTGCCGCCGCTTCCAGGTGCCGGTGTCCCAGAGCACGACGGGGCCGCCGGCGCTGCCCGGTGTGGCGGCCAGCCGGCTGCCGTCCGGGGACCAGGCCACCCGGCACACCATGGCCCGCGGGTCGGGCCAGTCCAGGACCTGCACCCGGCGGCACCGGCCGGTGGGTCCGGCGTTCCAGACGATGATCCGGCCGCGGGTGCCGGCCGCGAGGAGACGGCCGTCCGGGGACCAGGCGGGCCGGCGCACCCCGTCCTCCACGGGCAGCCGCTGCGGGCCGCCGCCGTCCTGGGCCAGGTCGTGCACCAGCAACTGCCGCGGGTCGGGGCCGGGTTCGGGCGCCGCCCAGCGCAGGGGGCGTACGGGGTCGGCGGCGACCGCCTGCCCCGCCGTGCGCTCGGCGAGCACGGCGCCGTCGTCAGGGTCCACCAGCCGGTTGACGCCCCGCTCGTAGTGCGCGGCCAGTACCAGCAGCGGGCGGTCGCCCGCCAGGCAGGCGGCGTCGTACCAGCCGTGCGGGAAGCTCGGCACGGGTGCCTCGCCGAGCGGGCGCGTGGCGTCGGCGGCGTACGCGAGGATGCGGCCCGGGCCCGACTCGCACCAGTGCCGGGTGCCGTCCGGCGACCATGCGAGGGCCGGTGCGACACAGGCCAGTCCGGCCTCGGGCAGCCGCAGCGCGCGCAGCACCCCCGGGGGCCGCTCCCCGCTGCGGGTGTGGACCTTGCCGACGGTGAGGCCCATCGCGTTGGCCCAGCGGCGCAGCGCGGCCGGGTCCCGGTGCCGGTGCGGGCGCGGCACCGCGCCGGACGGCTCCCACACCGCCACGGTGTCCGCGTCGAGCCGGGCGGCGAACAGCCCGCTCGCCGACAGGCTCAGCGCTCCGGGCCCGGTCACCTGGGCCGGCAGCCTGCCCAGGGCGTCGAGGCGCGGGCCGAGGACGCGCAGCCCCTCCAGCTCGGAGCCGGCGATGAGCAGCGAGCCGTCGTGGCTGAAGGTCAGCGCGTCCATGCGGTACGGCACGAACTCCCGCCGCAGCTCGCGGCCGGAGGCCGCGTCGAGCAGCCGCAACCCCGCGTAGTCCTCGACGGCGATCGCCCGCCCGTCCGGCGAGCAGGCCACTCGGCGCAGCCCCTGGAAGAGCCCGCCGAGCGTGCCCGTCATGGTGCCGCCGTGCGGTTCCCACAGCTGGGCGGAGGTGGCCGTGGCCACGCACAGGGTGTGCTGCCGGCCCGGGATCCAGCACACCTCCACCACCGGGTCGACCCCGCGCAGCCGGGTCACCGTGCCTTCGGCCCGGTACAGCAGCAGGACGTCGCCGCTGCGCAGGCCCACCGCCAGCAGCCGGGCGTCCGGTGCCAGGGCGAGGGCCGTGATCTCGCCCTCGGTGTGCAGCTGCGCGGGCAGTTCCACGGGTTCGCCGGTGTCGGCGTCGAGGAGGACCAGGTGGCCCGCGCCGAGCAGGAACAGCCGGTCGCCGTCGGGGGTCCACACCGCCGCGTCGGTGCCCGGGTACCGGCCGGCTCCGCGCGGCGGGCCGGGCCAGGGCAGCCGCCATACGGCGCGGCCCTCGTCGTCGTGGCGGACCACGGCGCCGTCGTGCACCACGACCAGTCCGGTGCCGTCCGGCGACAGGCACAGGCAGCGGGCGTCGGCCGCGGGCACGGTGAGGATGTGCTGGGCGCTCCAGGCGCCGGCCGGCGGTGTGCTCACAGGCCCTCGCCCAGCTCGGCCGCGGCCCGCTCGTACATCTGGGCGGCGCGCTGGAAGTGGCCCGCCTGCTCCAGCAGTTCGGCGGCCTTGCGGTACTCGCCGCGCAGGGAGTGCTCCATGGCGACCTGGTTCAGCCGCCGGCGTTCCGCTTCCGGGGTGCGGGCCACGGCCGGTGCGGACGGCTCCGGTTCGGGCATCGCGCCGGCCAGCCGGTCCAGCAGCTCCCGCGCGGGCTCGGACAGCCCGGCCGCGAAGGCGGGCGGCGCGGGCATCCACAGCTGCCAGGCGGGGCGTACGTCGGCCAGGCGCAGCCGCCAGGAGCCGCCGCGGCACAGCACGGTGATGACGTCGGGGCTGAGGCCGAGGACCTCGTCGCGTGCGGTGTCCGGCAGCGGCGGGTTCAGGACGCAGCCGCTCTCCAGGTACAGGGCGCCCGGTCCGGCCTGGTGGACGGGTGTGCCGAAGGGCAGGGCCTGGCACAGCCCTGGCGGTTCGGTCACCAGGTGGCGGCCCGGTCCGAACGCGACCACGGCGGTCTCGTGCAGCGGCCGGGTGCGCAGGAAGCGGCGCAGCGCGTCGAGTTCGCCGTCCGCGACCAGCACGGCGTCGACCCGGTGCGGGGCGCGCGCGCTGGTCACCAGGCGGACCGGCAGCGGCGGCCCGAGAGCGGGCACGGGCACGGGGGTGCGGACCGGCGGGGCGGGGCTCAGCACCGGGCCCGCGTCGAGGAGTTCACCGGCGGCCGGCTCGCCTACCGGCCGCCACTGCCAGGGCGGTCCGGACAGGGCGCCCTCCACGACGAGATGCCGTCCGGGCGGGATCTCCTCCAGCAAGGCCGCGTCGTCCAGCGGGAGCCGCAGCCTGAGGTCGATCAGGACGCGGCAGTCCGGGTCGGCGGCCCGGCAGGCCACGGGTCCCGGCAGCCGGCCGCAGGCCTCGACGAGTCCGGCGGGTACGGCGCCGTCCTCGGCGCGCAGCCTGAGCAGCAGCCAGCCGACGTCCGCCCGGCCGTCCGTGCCGAGCCGCTCGACCGGTGTGAAGGTGGTCGCGACGCCCGAGGCGAGGCAGCGGCGCAGCAGCCAGCGGCCCAGCGCGCCCGGTGCGAGGACGGCGACCTCCTTCAGGCCGGCCGGCGCAGCGGCCAGCGGGCTGTGGGCGGCCAGTTCGGCGAGGGAGACCGGCTCCCATCCGGCGACGGTGGACAGGTGGCCGATGGACTGCGGGACGGGTACGGCCGACTCGTCGGGCCACAGCAGGCCGTCGGTGTCGGCCTGGCAGACCAGGCCGCCGTAACCGGGCGCCAGTTGCAGGCCCGGCTGGTGTCCGGGGGTGAGCAGCGCCCATACGGAGTGGTCGTGGGGCGATCTGCGCAGGCCGGGCGGGCCCAGTTCCACGGTGGCCGCGGTATGTCCCAGGGCGGCGCGGGGGGACGGGAACCGGACCACGGCCGACCACCCGGCCTCGCCCCGCTCCCCCGGCTCGCCGGCCGGCGGTTCGTCGGGTGGCGCGGGCGGCATGGTGTGGTCCTGTGGGGGCACTCGGACCGCCCGGAAGCGCGGCTCGGCGGGCGGAGCTGCCGGCCGGGCGGGGAACACGGGTGGGAGTGTGCGCTTCTTGCGCGGCCAAAGAGTACTCATGGATCCCCCGATGTACGGATCTGGTGGTGCCGCTCGCCTAGGTGTGTGCCGGGCCCGGCGGCGCGGGTCCGGTGGGTACGCCGGTGGTGTCGCCGAGGGTGCGGGCGGCCCAGTGCTGCCAGCGGTCGGCGCAGCCGGTGACGCGGGCCCGGTAGGAGGCGGCGAACACCAGCGCGGCGAGGTCCGGGCGGCGGATGTGGTCCGCCGCGGTGACCGCCCACTGCTCGACCTCGGTCCGCTCCCGGGCCGGGGTGAGCGAGCCGATGCGCTCCGGTACGGCCGTGAGGGTGCGCAGCAGGGGGGCGCTGTGGCCGTAGGCCCGGGACGCGGCGAGCTGCCGGCCGATCCGGCACCGCAGCTTCTCGCCCGGTGTCTGCGCCCGTGCTGTCGCGAACAGTTGCTCCGCGGTGGCGTACGACCGGGTCCGGGTGACCAGCGTCCAGCCGGCGCTCAGCAGGTCGCCGCCCCGCTCGAAGCACTCGGCCGCCGCCTCGAACCGGCGTGCCGACAGCAGGCATTCGGCGGCGCGGCCGGGCCGGCCGCCGCGCATCCAGTGGTCGGCGGCCCGCACCGGGTCCCCGGCCTGTTCCCACAGTTCGGCCGCCTTCAGCGGATGGCCCGCCTCGTCGTGGCAGCGGGCGGCCTGCGCGTAGTCGCCCGTCTGCTCGTAGCAGTGGGCTGCGCGCGCCAGGAGGTCGGGGGGTCTGGTCATTCGCGGGCACGCCTCGGCTCGCGGTGCTCCTCGGCGCCGGCCGGATCGGTCTGCGCGGGCACCTGCCATGCCTGCGGCTCGCGCTCCCGGTCGGCCACCGCCTCCGCCACGCCGGGCCTGCGGTCCAGCACCCGGCCGAGCGCGTAGGCGATCTCGTCGTGGGTGGCGTCGTGGTCCTCGATCCGGGTGGTGCGGCCGATGTCGTCCACCTGGAACAGCTCGACCTCGCCGGTCTCGGCGTTGTACCGGAACTCGACCCTGACCCGCATCGCTCAGGCCTCCATCTCGAACTGGATGTTGAGTGTGCCGCCCGTCTCGTCGACCTGGATGTCCTGCACGCCGTGCTCGCGCGCGTACTGCACGATGGCGTCGCGGTACGCCACGGCCAGCACCTCGTGCACGGGGCGCAGAAAACCGGTCCGCGCCTCGGTCAGCCGGGCCTCGGCGTCCCGGTCGAGTTCCCCGCGGCGCCGCTCCACCGCGGCGGCGGCCCTGCGCTCGGCCTCCGCGTGGGCCTCGGCGTCGATCTCGTCGCGCTGTCCGTCGAGCCGGCGCCGGCCGGCGAGCCGCTCCTGTTCCTCCTGGCGGGCGATCTGTTCCGCGGCGTCGCGGTCGGCGCGCTCCTGGGCCTGGGCGCGGGCGGTGCGCTCGGCCACCGACTTGCTCAGGCCCGCCCAGCCGTCGTCGAAGTACTTCGCGGTGTGCTCGGCGCTGGCGTTGACCTCCACCGTGCCCTGCAGGGTGCGGGTCACCTCGGCCTCGGCGGTCACGATGTCGCTCAGCCGGGCGGTCATCTCGATCTCGCCGGTGTCGAGGTGGTAGACGATCGTGCCGCCGTCGATCTCCAGCCGGTAGGTGTCGTCGTGCCAGGTCCACCGGGTGT
This sequence comes from Streptomyces sp. NPDC052101, assembly GCF_040680235.1. Taxonomy (NCBI): domain Bacteria; kingdom Bacillati; phylum Actinomycetota; class Actinomycetes; order Kitasatosporales; family Streptomycetaceae; genus Streptomyces; species Streptomyces sp. NPDC052101. Next base: position 33,545 of record NZ_JBFAWH010000042.1, on the reverse strand, counting down.
CGGCGCCGAGCGCGGCCTCGAAGGCCCGGCGGGCCGGGGCGCCGAGCAGGGTCCCGAACTCCTCGCGCAGCGTGGCCTCGCCGGCCACCTCGGCGCTGGCCCGGCCGGTGCGGCGCACCTCTTCCTGCCACATGCGGGTGAGCCGGCTGGAGGCCCGGACGCGGACCCGTCGGGGATTGCACATGCTGGGGTACCCCCTCGTGTGTTCCCGCCCTCACTCGAACTGGTCGAGCAGGGCGTTCACTTCGCCAATGATACGAGACAGCTCTGCTTCGGTCTGTGTGTTCACGGGCGGATGCTCCCTCAACTCCCGTGAAAGATCGGCGAGTTTGTGCAGGCCCTCGACGACGCTCCACTCGCTGGGCTGGCGGTGCGAGGTCAGCGGTGCGCCGATCTCCCGGGCGTCGAGCAGGATCTCGTGGTCGGGGCGGCGCCGCCGGCCCGGCTCCCCGCCGTACTTCTCGACCACGGCCTGTACGGCCTCCTCGACCGTGGTGCGGTCGGCGGGGTCGGTCCAGATGTGGGCCAGCGGCCACAGGTCCACCGGCTCGGCGGTGCGCGACTCGCGCAGCAGCGCGGCTCCGGCGACCAGCTTCAGGCTGCGCACCAGCCGGCGGTCCGAGAGCCGGACTCCCTGGATCAGCAACTGCCGTACCAGTTCGCGGTGTTCGCCGAGGACCGGGTCCAGTTTCACGTCCCTGAGCCGCAGGGTGAGCCGGCCCAGCCGTTCCACGGTCACCGTGCCCGAGGTGTGGTCGCCGCCGGTCCGGGCGGGCGCGCCGCCGGCCCGGGTGTGTTCGGCCGCCTCGACGGCGGCCGTGAACCGGCGGGTCTCGTGCTCCCAGCCCACCTGCAGCAGCCGCTCCAGATCAGTGCCGCCGACCGGTTCGACCTGGAGGCGGATCAGGAACCGGTCGGAGAACGCGGTCAGGCCGGGGTCGTCGGGTATCTCGTTGGTGGCGCCGAGCAGGCTGACCAGCGGGGCGTCCTCGGCCCGTGCGCCGTTGTGGTAACGGCGTTCGTTGAGCAGGGTCAGCAGGGTGTTGAGGATGGCGCTGCTGCCCTGGAACACCTCGTCCAGGAAGACGAGTTCGGCACTCGGCAGCATGCCCTCGGTGCGCACCTGGTAGGTGCCCTGCCGGAACCGCTCGAAGTCCAGCGCGCCGAAGATCTCCGACGGCTCGGTGAACCGGGTGAGCAGATAGCTGAAGCGGCGGGCCTCGATGTGCCGGGCGAGGGCCGAGATCAGCTCGCTCTTGGCGGTGCCGGTGGGGCCGAGCAGCAGCGCGTGCTCCCGGCAGACCACGGCGAGCTGCAGCAGCCGCACGGCACGGTCGCGGCCGACGAACTCGCCGTCGAGCCGCCGCCGCACATATTCCAGGTCCCTGATGGTGTCGACGGTGTCCTGGCCCCAGCTCACCGCGCCTCCTTGCGTGTGTCCTTCGTGGCCGCCACGGTGTCAGCGCCTTCCCGACCGGCGCTGTTCGCGCCGTTTGCGCTGCAACCGGCCGACGATCTGGCCCAGTTGTTCGGGGGTCGGCGGCACCGCCGGCTCCTGGAAGTGGGCGGCGACGAAGGCGTCCCGGAAGACCGAGTGGATGTCGTCGCCGTTGCGTCCGCGCAGCGCCGACGCGATCAGTTCGTCCACTCCGCCGCTGACGTCGATGCCGAACTTGGTCGCGTGCAGGCTGATCATCTTCAGCCGGGCCTCGTCGTTGGGCAGGTCGATGGCGATGCTTTCGAATCGGCTGGGCCGCAGCAGGGCCTCGTCGATCAGGTTCAGCCGGTTGGTGGTGCCGATCACCAGGGTCGGCACCTCGGGCCGGAAGCCGTCCATCTCGGTGAGGATCTGGGCGACCACGGCGTTGCCGGCCCGGGTGCCGCCGTCGGAGTGCTCCGAGCGGCGCGAGGCGATGGAGTCGAACTCGTCGAAGACCACGACCGAGGGGGCGTTGCGCCGCGCCTCGGCGAAGATCTCCCGGACGTTGCGCTCGCTCTCGCCGACGTAGGTGCCCATGATCTCGGGGCCGGAGACCACGAGGATGGTGGCGTTCATCCGGTTGGCGATCGCCTTGGCGAACAGGGTCTTTCCGGTGCCCGGCGGGCCGTGGAAGATGAAGCCTCGCGGGATCAGCTTGGTGCGCAGATGGTCGTACTGCGGGGGCAGCCGGTGGTGGCCCATCACGATGTCGATGGCCCGCTGGATGTGGGCCTTGACCTCGTCGTAGCCGGCGATGTCGTCGAAACCGACGTCCGGCACCTCGAAGTTGCTGGACATCTGGGCCTTGAACGCCCGGATCGTGGCGTACAGGTCGCGGGCGACCGGCGCCGGGTGGTCCTTGTGCACGCTCATGGCGTAGCGCATGGCCTGGCGCAGCAGCACCGGGTTCATGCCGGCGACGTGCTTGTAGAACTCGACGGGGTCGTAGCGGTCGAACCGCTCGGCCTCGCCGACCGTCACCAGGGCCCGGCCGAGCGGCTGTTCCTCCCGGTCGTCGGGGAAGCGGACGGTGCGCGGGACGCCGGTGATGGTGACGCGGGTGCTGAACCGCTCGGCCAGCACCTCGGGCACCGACAGCGAGGGCGCGGCGAAGGCGAGCATCACGCGCTCGGGCGCCCCGTGCAGCAGCTCGGTGACCTCCCTGGCCTCGGGCGAGAGCTGCCCGTCGGAACCGCCGGCGAGCAGATCGAGGTGCTGGACGACGAGCGCGGTGTCGTCGTTGAGTGCGCGCACCAGCTCGCGCAGCCGGGCCAGCAGGCGCTGGCGCGGGTTCTGCTGCACGGGGATGAGCGGGTCGCCGGGCGGCGGCTGCTCCTGCGCGTCGTCGTCCTCGGGGGACTCCTCCAGCACCTCCGCCTGCAGCTCGGCCCGGGTGATCATCTCCCGCCACAGGTGCGGCACGACCGACTTCTCCACCACGACCAGCACGGACAGCCGGGCGCGCAGCAGCGAGGCGACCTGGGCGACGTCCCGGCCGTAAGCGAGGACGGTGGCCTGGTCCTCGGGGAGCCGCTCGGGCTGCGGGTGCCGGTAGACGGGCTCGGCGGGGGCGGGCTGCTCGCGGGGCGGCTCGCCGGTGCCGTCCGGCTCGGGCCGCTTGGTCAGGTCGGCCGGCTGGGGCACGGTCGGCGAGTAGGCCGGCGGGTAGACCGGGGTGCCGTACGGCAGTTCGGACTGGAGCAGCAGTTGCGGTGCGACGGTGTCCCAGGTCAGCAGGTCCCAGCCGGGCTGGAGCGGAACGAGCAGCATGTACGGCCCCGAGGCGAGGGCTTCGCCGACGGTGACGCGGGGCGGCTGGCGGCGCAGTGCCGCCAGGGACGCCTCGTCCGGGGCTACGACGGAGATACGGCGCACGGACGTGGTCATGCGGGACTCCCCCCACTCGCTTCGAGCCGTTCCACCTGCCGGTACAGGCGTACGCCCGCCAGGTACGCGGTGCCGATGCCGGAGCGGGCCCGCAGCAGCCTTCGGTGCGAGCGCTCCAGCCGGGCGAGCGCGGCCCACCAGTACGCGACCGGGCGGGCCGCGGCCAGGTCGGGCGGCACGGTCAGGCCGACACGGGCCTGGCGTATCAGCGACAGGTGCGCCTGCGTGTGGCGCAGCAGGGCCGCCTCGTACACGTCGATCACCAGCTCCCGCTCGCTCATCCGGAGCTGGTCGAGGAGCCGGCCGCGCCACAGGGCCTGCCCCGGGGAGGCCGGGGCCTCGCAGTAGACGGTGGTGATCAGGCGCCGCCCCTGAGTGTGTGTCAGCAGTACGTCCTCCAGGAGGAGTTCGGCGTTGGACTCGCCGACCGGGTCTGGCCGGTCGAGCAGGGCGGTGAGCGGTGAGGCGGCCCGCAGCCGGCCGGCCAGCGCCGGGTCGGTGATGTGCGGCAGTGCGGGCGCGACCACCGCGTGGTAGGCGAGCACGTCCCACAGCGAGCGGGCGGCCGGTACGGCCCGCACCGTCTCGGCCGCGAGCCGGGCCTGGGCGCGGCCGCCCACCGCGGCGGCCAGCAGCAGGGCGCCGGCCCCGACCGGCCGCCGCTCGCGGGCCGCCAGGGCGTCCAGCCGCAACCGGGCCGCGGACTGCGCGGCCAGCCCGACGACGGCGGTGGTGACGTCGGGCGGTGGCGCGGCCAGCTCCTGAGGGGTTCTCAGTTCGCCCTCGGGCGGCGCCGGACGGGTGGCCGCGGCGCCGTCAGCGGCCGTCGACCACAACAGCACGCGCAAGGCGGTATCGACCGCGGTCATCTTTTACCCACTGTTCGCATTCGCGTACCGAGTCGCCGGAGCGTGCGTAGAAACGCAGGAGCCGGTCGTCGCCGGTGAGATTGATCAGTCCGGCCACCTGCCAGGGCTGCCGGAAGGTGCCGAGGTGCAGATCGACGTCGATGCTCGACAGACCCGAGTCCTTCCCCGAGAACAGATGGGTGTGGTACCAGCCCATCAGCTGCCGGTCCTGGCCCTGGCCCGAGGCCGTGATGCGCTGGTTGACATCGCGGAAGGAGTCCCCGGTGAAGGTGAAGTGCAGCGCTCCGGCGCCCGAGTGCTCGGCCGGGGTGACCTCGTTGATCTCCACCAGATAGCGTTCCGCCGCCGCCTCGCCGTTGTCGCTCGCCCGCTCCGCCCGTTCCACGGGCTCCGGGCCGAGGACGCGCCGGACCGTGCCGAGCAGGAATCCGCCCTCCTCCAGCCGTCGGGAGAGCTTCATCTCGTGCAGATGGCCGTGGATGTCGCCGGACAGCAGGACGGTGACCTGGCCGAGCCCGGCCGCGTCGATGCCCAGGTCCGCGGGGTCCACCGCGGGCACCGGCGGCTCGGCCACCTTGCGCACGGTGAAACTGCGCCTGCTCTCACGGAGGTTGAGGTCCATGGCGCCCTCGACCTCGGGGGTCGAGCGTCCGAGGGCCAGCCCACTGAGGGAGGGATGGTCGAGGCAGAAGCCCCACACCTGTTCGTCGGGGTCGAGCTGCTGCACCACGTGCTGCAGCACCGGGCCGAGCAGTTCCCGGACCGGGTACTCGCGGTCGATGAGGGTCTCTCCGCCCTGGGAGATGATCACGCCGAGCCGGCCGATCTGGCTGCGCAGATTGTGGATGGTGCGCGGTCCGTCCGCCAGCCGGGGATCCGGCCTGCGCACATACCGCAGATGCATGATCAGGTGCTCCTCCTGCTCGATGGCGGGCAGCTCCCGGCGCAGCGCCTCGACCATCAGCGAGGAGAGCGTCATCTTGCCCACCAGGTCGAAGGAGGTGCCCTTGTAGAGCAGCACCATGGCCGCGCCGGCGCGGTTCTCCTCACTCATCCGCGCTCGCCTCCACGCGCTGGACCGACAGGAACCGGGAGCGGTCGGCCCGCTCGGTCAGACCCGCGCGGGCCAGCCAGGTGGTGCCGCCGATCTCCTTGATGCGCTCCTGGCCCTCCCAGGAGAAGGCCCAGGCGGCGGCGTCCCCGTCGAGGAATCCGCCGCGCTCGACGATGTCCTGCACGAGGCTCTCGAAGTCCCGGGCCATCTTGTAGTCGTGCGGCAGGATCTCGTAGTTGCGGTAGCGGGCCATGTCGATGAGCATCTGGCACAGCGAGTACATGCTGAGGTCCGGTGTGTAGTCCGTCATCAGCGGGCCGAGGCACACCGCGCCCTTGCGGTCCTCGTCGCGGGCGATGTTCGGATGGAACACGTCGGAGCGCCAGCGCACCCGCGGGGCCTGGATGGGGAATTCGGCGGGCATCCAGATGATCAGCTCGTGCCGGTCGATACGGCGGGGGTCCGGCGGCCAGGACTCCAGGTCGTCGGGCGGGGCGAAGCCGGGGACGTGCAGTTCCACCGTGTAGTCCATCGGCATCCGCTCGTCTTCCATGGCGAGCAGCGTGAATTCATCGTGTTCGGCGGCGAAGTCGACGATGTCGTCGCGGGCCCGGGTCAGCGCCTCCTCGCGCAGCCAGCTGTCCACGCCCGCCGTCGACTCGGCCGACATCTGCAACTGGCCGCCGTCGCGGACGCCTTGGTTGTACAGCGGCTGGTCCGGGTCGAGGCGGCGGACCTCGCCGTTCTCGTCGCGGTAGTCCGCAACGGCCCGCAGCAGATGCCCGTTGGCGTCCTGGGCCACCTCCGGCCGGTACTGCGCCCAGACGGCCGGGAACAACTCGCCCGGCAGGGTCGTGTTGGGCACGTAGGGGATCTCGAACTGCTGGCCGTCGGGGCCCATGACCTCCAGGCGGGTGTACAGGGTCGGGCGGAAGTCGTACTCGCCGTAGAGCACTTCCACGCCGGGCGCGATGCGCACGGCGCGCTCGCGCACCTGGTCCAGCTGGTCCTGGGTCATCCCGGTCACCCGGTAGGCGGCCTGCCGGTGGCCGGCGTACAGCTGCACGGCGTCGGCGTCGACCAGCTCGCGCACCAGCCTGAGCAGCTCCGGGTACTCCTCGCTGCCCACGAACTCCACGGTCCGGTACTGCGTGTCGGCGTTTCCGCCGGCGCCGGCCTGCTGCTGTCGCTCCTCGCCGAGGAACTCCCGGATCTTGTGCAGGTCCTGGTTGCCGGGCCAGCGCCGCAGCATCGTCTCCAGCAACTGCCGTACGCCGCCGCGGTGTACGGCGCCCAGTTCGAGGGCGCGCACCACCTGCCGCCAGTAGGCGACGATGTCCTGGGCCGCGTCCCAGCGGGGCCGGGTCTGCGGCGGGAAGTCCATGTCCTCCAGGAGTTCCTCGGCCTGGTTCTGGGTGCGGTACAGCTCGGCGAGCGTGTCGACCAGGACACGTTTGATCTCGGAGGGCAGCTTGCCCGCTTCGTAGGTCATCGGGGCGTTCCTTTCCCGCCTGCCTCGGCCAGTTCCAGGTAGCGGATTCCGCGGGTGCGGCCGGTCATGCGGACCGGCAGGATCTCGCGCGGTGCCACGCCGAGATCGGCGAGCCGGGCGCGCGGGGGCGCGTCAGCGAGCCGGGTGGACTCGCGTGTGGGCGCTGAACCGGGCAGGGGCGCCCAGGTCATCACGGTCTCCTCGGGGGCGAGATGGTCGGTCAGGTCGGCCGGGGTGGACAGCGCCGTGTCCGGGACGGCGGCCACCAGGTCGGCGGGGATACGGGTGTGCAGCGGGCAGTCGGGGTCGCGGCGCACGGTGACCGGGGTCGCCGTGCCGCCGGCGGCGTCCACCCGGATCAGGCCGGGGGCGACGGCGGCACCGCACAGCAGGCGTACCGCGGTGACCGCCAGCCAGGAGCCGACCAGCGCGGAGACCGGCGCCGAGGCACCGGCCTCGGGTACGACGGCGTCGGCGCACGCCCAGGGGTCGTCCTGGGCGGCGCGGTCGCGGGCGGACAGGCCGCAGCCGAAGCAGGGTCCGGTGGGCTCGTACAGCCGTACCTCGCCGCCCCAGGCGCTGGTGCCGCCGTCCAGCAGTGCCACGCCGACGAGTTGGCAGCGGCCGCTGAGCTGGATCCGGGCGGCCAGGCTGTCCAGGCAGCCGACGACCAGGTCGGCGTCCCGCAGCTCGGCCAGGCCCACCCCGCTGACCAGGGGTGCGGTGCGGGCCTCGATCCGGGTCACCGGGGACAGTTCGGTGAGCCGGCGGGCCGCGATGGTCGCCTTGGGCCGGCCGATGTCGTCGGCGCGGAACAGCGGGGCGCGGCTGAGGTTGGACTCCGAGACGTCGTCGGGGTCGCACAGCAGAAGCCGGCCGACGCCGGCCAGGGCGAGCGCCTGGGCGCACTGGTTGCCGAGCGCGCCCACTCCGCACACCACGACGGTGGCCGCGGCCAGCCGCTGCTGGTCCCAGCCGGCGATGAGCGCGTGCCGGTCGAAGCGTCCCATGTCAGCTCCGCCTCAGCGTGCGGAAGTTCATCGGGCACTGCTGGACGGTGAGTTCGCTGCGCCACTGCTCGAAACAGGCGAGTCCGCGCGCCGGGTCCTGGTGGACGGCCTTGCGGCAGCCGGGGTCCTCGGGCGAGCAGGGGCAGACGACCACCGTCTCGAACAGCCGGAAGGTGTGCGTGCACACGAAGCAGGCGTTGCGCTGCTCGGGATGGCCGAGCACCGGGTCGTCGGGCATCAGCCGTACGGTGTGCAGGGTGTCGGGCCGGGGGTCGGTGGTGTCGAAGCCGCGGAAGAAGCCGGCCTGCGCGCCCGGGTCGGGCGGGCCGGCGGCCGGGGCCTCGCCGCTGCAGGGCAGATTGCGCAGGTGGTGGGTGACGTCGGTCAGCCTGCCGTCCTCCGCGTGGCGCAGATACACGGTGTCGTCCATCCGGAAGGTGTGGCCGCACACCCGGCAGGGGGCACGGTGCCGGGAGCCGGGCCGCCGCCAGGTGCCGAGCCAGCGTGAGTCCAGGGTGGTGGAGGCCGGTCCGTCGGCGCCGGCCACCTGCGGGTTGTCGCCGCGCTGCAGACCGCGGTCGAAGGCGCTGGCGACGCCGGCCGGGGCGGAGGTGGCGGCGGGCGTGTCGGGGGTCGTCATGCCGCTCGGCTCCTTCGGGAGCACCGGTGCACCTCGTCCGGTTCGTAGCCTCTGAGTGCGAGGGCTGCGCGGGAGGCCTCGCACGCGCGGTCGATGGCGGTGGAGTCGGCCAGGGAGCCGTAGAAGCCCTCGGCGAAGGCGAGCGCGGCGTCGTCGGGGAGTTCGCCGCGGGTGCCCACGACGGTGCCGGCGGAGTCGAGCAGGGCGTCCGCGTACGCCGCCGACCAGCAGGAGTTGAGGACGACACAGTCGACCGGCCGGACGCCGAGCGCGGTGGCCAGGGCGCCGACCGGGACCGGTGCGGAGGTGCCCGTCTCGTCCTCGAAGAGCAGCCGCCCGTCGTCCGTGCCGTGCCCGGCGAAGTGCACGAGGTGCGGCCGGACGGCGTGGAGCCGGGAGAGGAGGTCGGACGCGCGGGCCGCCGGCTGGACCTCCACCGTGAGCCGGCCGGCGGAGCGGTCCGCGGCCTCCCTGATGAGGCGCTGCTCGGCGCCGAGGCGCAGCCTGGCCTCGTCGAGCGGCGCGGACATCAGGCACAGCACCCGCAGTGCGGTCGGCGTGCCCCGGCCGGTCAGTGCCGCGAGGCCCTGGTGTCCGGGGAACTGGGCCGCCGCCGCGTCGAGGAGGTCGCCCAGCGTGACGCCCGCGAAGCGCCCCTGCTCCACGGTCCGGCAGACCGTGCGCCACCAGGAGGCGGCGGGCAGCGGCGGGGCGAACGGCGGCAGCAGCGCGGGGCTTATTCCGAGGTCCTCGAGAAAGGCGTGACTGCTCAGCAGGTCCGGAAATAATTCGCCCAGTGTTTCGAATGCGCCGGCATCGCGCAGTTGTTTCCATGTCGGACTGGCCATCTGTCGTCCCCCGAGCCAACCACCGTTGCTTCCTAGGCCGTTGGTGAGAAGGGTACGCGCAGTGACGCTCCGCGGGTGTAGTTTCGGATTCCGCAGCACACTTATCGGGGGCGGGTTTGATCGAGCGTCTGGAAATGATCACCTGTGGTGGCCGTGAAGCCGGGAAATCGATCTTCGAGATCGATTTTGATCAGCAGGGAGAAAGCGCCCGGGACGGATTCCGGGAACGCCGCGGACTGCTGGTGCACGGCGGCGGCGAGCATGTCGTGCAGCGCATCGCCCTCAGCGACACGGCGCGCCGGGAGCTGGAGCGCACCATCAGAACGGCCGACGTGCTGGTGCGCCGGCTCGGCGTCACCGCCTACCCGCCTGAGCTGAGCCGCGTCGTCGGCTACCGCCCGGACGGCCGGGCGCCCTTCCTGGTGGCCACCCGGCGCGGCACACCCCTGTCCGCGACGGCCGGCCGACTGCCGCTGCCGCCGGGCGAGTTATGGAAGATCACGGACGGCCTCCTCGCCGTACTGCGGCACCTGGGCGACCTGCGGCTGGTGCACCGGGGCATCCGGCCCGAGAACCTGTGGTGGGACGGAAGCACCGTGCAGCTGGCCGACTTCGGCCTCGCCGTGGACGAGGGCGAGCCGCGCGGCGGACCGGCCGGAGCCGCCCCCTGGCGGTCCCCGGAACAGGCCACCGGCCAGGGCCGGGCCGACTGCCGGGACGACGTGTACGCCGCGGGTGCCGTCCTCTTCCATCTCGCCACCGGCGAGGAGGCCACCACCGCCGCGGAGATGCGCGACCGGGTGCGCTGGCTCGACACCAGCCTGCGCACCCTGCTGGAGGGGGTCTTCACCGACGAGGCGCGCCAGCGGGTCAGCGGCTACACGCTGCGGCTGCGCCGTGACACCCAGGCGGGCCGGAGCACGGGCCCGGGTCCGGGCGTCACCGGCCCGCAGCGGACCTCCGATCTCGAACAGCAGGCCCGTCAGCGCTTCCGTGAACTGCGCGCCCGCCAGCACGCCTTCAACGAGCGACAGCGCGCCTCCGGCTGGCCGCAGCGGCCGGAGTACGACCCGGCCACCGGCCATCCGTTCTTCCGCCCCGTGCCGGTGCGCGGCACCGGGCCGCAGCCGGCCGTGGTCGTGTCCGTCGTCCTGGTCGTCGCGCTCATCGGTGCGCTGATCGCCGTGCTGGCACTGGCCTGACAGGAGGAGTGACATGGCAGCACGGGTGAGGTGCCCCATCTGCCTCGACATGGTCGAGTGGGACAAGGCCGAGACCGTCACCCTCAACGCCGACGGCCGGCCCGAACCGCTCGTCCGGCTCGACGGCGAGGACGACGTGCGCTGGAACCACCGCCGGCTCGACGCCTACCGGCTGTGCGCCGGCGGCGGTGAACCGCACGTCCTGCCCGGCCGCTACGGCGACTTCGGCGAACCGCTGGTGATCGGCGTGGTCGGCGAGTCCGCCGCCGGCAAGAGCCATCTGCTCGCCGCCATGCTCGGCATGCTCGACGACGTCGACCGGATGGCCCGCCTCGGCCTGGTCGTCGGCGGACTCGACCTCAAACTGCACCAGCGCTATCTGAAGGACGTCGTCCGCCCCTTCCTGGACCAGGGGCAGGGCCTGGCCGGCACCCCTGCCCAGTCACCGGAGTTCACCGACGCCCTGTGGATCCACAACAGCGTCACCGGACGCAGCTTCGCCGTCGCCTTCTTCGACGTCTCCGGCGAGTGGCTCGCCGACCACGACGCCGAGGTGCCCTTCCTCGGCGCGGTCAGCGCGCTGGTCTTCGTGGTCGACCCGACCCGGATCCGCGGGCTGACCGCGGCCACGGGCGGCGTCTTCGGCGACCCGTCCTTCCGTGTCGTCCTGGACAAGATCGGCCGGCTGCGCGGGGTCGACGGCTCCCAGTTCCTGCCGCTGCCGGCCGCCGTGGTGATCGGCAAGTGCGATCTGCTGCGGCACCACGAGCCGCTCGTCGACCGCTGGTTCCAGAACACCGCCCCTGACGAGGAGCTGCAGCTGGCCACCGTGGAGGAGGAGAGCGAGGACGCCTACGCGTTCCTCAGCTCGCGCGGCGCCCGCGGCTGGCTCGCGCCCTTCGTGCGCTGCGCCAGCTCCACCCTGCACTTCGCCACCGCCACCGGCCACAAGGCGGTCGAGGCGGACGGTGTGCAGCGCTCCCCGCACGGGAGTTTCGCGCCCCGCCGCACCCTCAAACCCATGCTCGCCCTCTTCGCCATGTGCGGGGTCCTCGGCCCCACCGACCTCGGCCAGGGAGCTGTCCGATGACGACGGTCGACCAGATCCTCTTCGGCTGGGCCGAACGGGACCACGAAGGCAACGCCGGGGTCCGCCCCGTCGCCCATTCCGGGCTGCGCACCATCGACCGCTGGGCCAAACGGCTCCAGTACGTCTGGGCCACCCAGGACGGCCAGGGCGAGCAGCCGGAGGACACCGCCAGCCTCGTCCACCTGGTGTTCGACGACGAGGCGGCCGTGCTGCGCAAGCTGCCCTCCCTGGGCCCGGACGGCCGGGGCGGCGCCACCCTGACCCATGTCCTGGTCGGCGACCCACGCGCGATCGACGCCCGGCTCGCCCTCGGACTGCACGACTGGCCGGGCTGGCGGGACAGCGAACCGGACGGCACCGGGACAGGCCTTGCCAGGCTCGCCCTCGGCGACCTCGAAGAGGCGGCGCGGCCCGGGCTGGCCGCGCTGCGCGACCGGGTCGCCGAGGTCCCGGCCGAGCAGCTGGCCACGCTCGTCGCCCACGTGCTCGCCGAGCCCGGCGAGGAGTTCAGCGTCATCACCCGGCCGCAGCTCGCGCTGCCCACGATGACGGCCCTGCTCGACATCGCCGGGCCCGTCTCCGGACGGCCCTGGACCTTCGCGAGCCGGGAGTCCACCGACAAGGGCAACCATCAGCCGCGGGTGGTGTTCCTCGCCGCCCGTCCGCCCCAGTCGATGTACATCAACCAGCGCCGGCGCGTGGACCTGGCCGAGGCACCGCCCGACACGGACACCGCGCGGTTCGCCGCCCAGCTCGTGGAGCTGTACCGGGAGGCCGGACACGCGGCGCTGGAGCGGATCCGGCCGCGGCACCCGCTGCACTCCGCGGCCGATGCGGAGAGCTGGCGCCGGTCGGTGCCGATCGTGGACGGCAGGATCGCCGAACCGCGCGTGCGGCTGGACGTCTTCCTCGACGACGACCTGTTGGATCGGGCCGCCGCACGGGGTGCTCTGCTGTCCGAACGGGCGCGTTTCGTCGGCGAGTTGAGGAAGCAGTCCGAGCAGTGGCTCACCGCGGCGCTGCGCCGCTGGCACCGCCTGGAGCGGCGGGCCGCGCGCCACCCCGAGCTGCGGGACCTGCTGATGGCCGAGGCCGTGGAGGCATGCCTCGCCGAACTGGCCCCCGACGGGGTGGTGGAGGCGACACGGGACGCGGAGCCCGAGCCCGCGGTGGTGGCCGGTGTCTTCGGCCGCCAGGTGCCGCCCGGTGGACTGGACCTGGCCCGGGCCGGGCACCGGCGGCGACTGATCGTGGCCCTGGCCCTGCGGATGCCCGCCGACGCGCTGGACCACGCCGACCTGCTCGCCGCGAGCCCCGCGGAGGAGCTGCTGGACCTCGTCGAGCGCTATGCCGGCCACCACCCGCGGGCCATGCACCTGGTGCTGTGCCACCTCGGTGACGCCGGCCAGAGCCCGGCCGTCGCGCGGCTGTGGTACGAGCGCGGCCTGCTGCTCGACCCGGTGGACCGCATCGCCGGCGACGACCGTGTGACAGAGGTCGACTGCTTCCGCCATCTGCTCCTCGCCGCGTACGGCCCGCGGCTGGACCGCGCCGCAGCAGACGACCTGGTCCAACGCGCGGGAGTCCGGGCGCCCTTGGGGCTGTACGCCGCCGCTCTGGAACTCGCCGCGGACGGCACGGCCGAGCAGCCGGTCCGGTACGAACTGTCGCAGCAGTTCCTCCGCGCGGAGGGCTACGCGGGCCCCGGCGCGGGATCCGCGTACGGGCCCCGGCCGGGCGGTCCGGTGCTCGGCAGACCCGGCACGCGCCCGGCCACGGCCTCGTCACGGACCGGCTCGCACCAGCCGTACCAGGGCTCCTCGCAGCCCTCGCCGTCGGCGACGCGCCCCGCGTCCGGGCACACCGAGTGGGCGGAGCCGGCCGTCCCGGGCGCGTCCCCGCCGCCTGGTTCCGCCGCCGGCCCCGGGACGGCACACCACTCCCACGGTGTCGACCCGGACCCCGGGCACTGGGAGACGCCCGCCGTGTCGCACCGGCCGAGCTGGAGTGCGCGGGACCCGCACGACGACGACGGCCCGCAGGCACCGTCGGCCGACCGCCCCGGCCGGTTCGAGGGCCTCGGGCAACTCGACGGGGTGAGCGTGTTCTTCGTGACCGCGCTCGTCCTCGTCATGCTCTGCGCGGTCGGCTATGTCCTGCTGACCTCCATGCCCTGACCCGCCCCGCTCCCTACCCGCAGCCCGCCGGACGACACGAATGACGCCGCATGACATCGACTGAAGAGGCAACACCGCCGAACCCCGGATCGGTTCCCGCGCAGCGCACCGGCTCCGACCCGGAACTCGACCGCATCGCCGGGCGGATCCGTGCCCTCGCCGGCCGTGCCCGCGCCGACGGCTCGGACACCCGGGTCCTCGACCATGTCGTCGCCGACCTGGAACGGGGCGGTGCCACGCTCGCCGGCACCGATCTGGTCGCCGCCTACCCGCCCGACGTACTGCTCCCGGACCCGCCCTCGAAGGACCGCGGCGGCCTGGAGGGCTGGCTCGGCGTCGCCCGCGACGTCCTGGTGTTCGCGCCCATCGCGCTCACCTGGTGGCGGCTGCGCGGCGCCCTGGACGCCTACGACGCCACCCGCAGCAAGGACCCCTTCCTGCTCGGCTGGGCCCGCGGCTTCCCCGAGGGCAGCCCGCCCGAGCCGACCACGGTGACACTGGGCACGTCCGCGCTCCATGTCACGCTGCTCATCGTGGTCGTCGTCGTACTGACCCTGGCGCTGCACGCCCTGCAGCGCAGCCGGGAGCGGCGATTGTCCCGCGAGGAGGAGCGCGGGCGGCTCGCCACCGAGCTGGCCCTGGCCACGTTCCTGCTCGCCACGCCCGCGCGGCCGGCCGGCAAGCCGCTGGACAGCCGTAGCGCGGAGCGGCTCGCCGCCCAGCTGGGCGCCGGTACGCAGCAACTGGAATCGGCGTTGCGCCGCACCTCCGAGGAGATCACGGCCGTCCTGGAGACCGGTCCCGGCAGCAGGATCCAGAGCGCCCTGGACGGCTGGACGAAGACGGTCGACGAACTGACCCGGCTGATCCGGGGACTCATCCCGCCCAGCGAGCTGGCCCAGGAACTGGTCCGGATCCGGGAGCAGTCCGCCGAGGACGAGGCGAAGCTGCGCGCCGCGATCGAGACGCTCGTCGCCGATCTGCGGCGCGCCCAGGAGACGACCGGGCAGGAGATCCACCGGCACGATGTCGCGGTCGCCGCGGTCCGTGACCTGGCCCGCAGTCTCGGCGAGACGCTGCTGGTCTTCACCGAGCGGGCGGAGAACCTGGTCGACTCCACCCGGGGCATCTGGCAGCTCGTGGACCGGCTCGACAGCCGCGCCGGTCATCTCCCGTCCGGCGGGCTGGACAACGCCGACCCGCCGCCGTACCGGGGCCGGCCGTGAGCGGCCGGCCGCCGCAGGCGGCCGCCGGGCGCACCGTGCTGCTCGCCGGGTGGCTCTTCGCCGATCTGCTTCTGCTGCTGCTCGTCATCGCCCTCGGCTCGCTGCCGCGCGAGCAGCGGACGGGGACGGCACCGAGGCCCAGCGCGCCGTCCAGCCCGCCGCCGAGCACCCAGGCGGCGGAGCGCGGGCTGGTGCTCAAGCCGTGCAGCTTCACCGTGCGGACGGGCAGCGACGCGTCCGTACGGCAGCAGCTCGGCAAGCAGCTCAGCGGGGCCGGGGTGGCGGACCGTACGGCGGGTTTTGTGCTCGCCTTCGGTACGGCGCCGGATCCGCAGCCGGGCCAGGACGCCGCCGACAAGGTCAACTCCCAGATCACCGGCGGGTTCTCCCTCTTCAGGCACGCCCCCAAGCGGGGCTACTGGAAGGGCGGGCCGTCCGGCCAGGTCAGGATCGACGTCTTCTTCCTCGCCACGCCCGACGGCGACACCTCGTTCCCGAAGCGGTGCCACTCCTCGGACGACGAGAGCTGACGGCGCGGGTCACTCGGGGACCGCGAGGCGTGCCGTTTCACCCGGTCCCACCGGTACCACCCGGTCGCGCAGGCAGACGTCGATGAGGGCGCGGTCGGAGGACGGTACGGCGATCTCCAGGAGGCTGCTGCGCAGGCGCAGGTGGACGCCCCAGTGGCCGTGGTAGCGGATGGAGAAGCCGTAGGAGGAGAGTTCGGGCAGCGGGACCGGGTCGAGGCACAGCGCGCCGCCGCGGGTCTCCAGGCCGGTCAGCCCGCGCTGGACCAGGTCGAGGGTGCCGGCCATGGCGCCGAGGTGGATGCCCTCGCCGGTGGTGCCGCCCTGCAGGTCGGCGATGTCGCCGCGCAGCGCCTCCTGGACGAAGGCCCAGGCGTCGGCGCGGCGGGCGCGGGCCAGGACCCAGCCGTGGACCAGGCCGCTGAGGGTGGAGCCGTGGCTGGTGCGGTGCAGATAGTGGTCGACGGTCGCGCTCCAGGTCGGCTCGTCGAGGCGGTAGCCCAGCCGGTGGAAGAGGGAGCGGAGCTCGGACGCCGAGAAGAGATAGCCGAGCATCAGGACGTCGGCCTGCTTGGAGGCCTTGTACCGGTTGACGGTGTCGCCCTCCGCCTCCAGGATCCGGTCCAGGCGCCGGATGTCGTCGTAGCGGGTGCGGTAGCCGTGCCAGTCCAGTTCGGCGAGGTCGCCGTAGCCCTGGAACTGGCTGATCACCCCGTCGTGGAAGGGCACATGGAGGGTGCGGGAGATCTCCTCCCAGCGGGCCGGCTCGTCCTCCTCCAGGTCGGCGCTCTCGGTGAGTTCGCGGCGGCGCGGCTCGGGCAGGGCGGTCAGCAGCTCCAGGGTGCGGGCGAGCACCCAGACCGCGGTGACGTTCGTGTACGCGTTGTCGTCCAGGCCCGGTGCCGCGGCGCCGGGGTAGGCGTCGTGGTATTCGTCGGGGCCGACCACGCCGCGGATGCGGTACCGGCCGAGGTGGGGGTCGTAGCGGGCCGAGTCCGCCCAGAAGCGGGCGATGTGCAGCAGCATCTCGGCGCCCTCGCCGTGCAGGAAGTCGATGTCGCCGGTCGCCTCGCAGTACTGCCAGATGTTGTAGGCCACCGCCGAGCCGACGTGGTGCTGGAGCCGGGAGTGGTCAGGCAGCCAGTGGCCGGAGCGCGGGTTGAGGTGCAGTTGCTGGGCCTCCTCGCGGCCGTCGCTGCCGCTCTGCCACGGGTAGAGCGCGCCGCGCCGGCCGAGTTCCCGGGCCGCGTGGCAGGCGGCCTCCAGCCGCCGGTGCCGGTAGTGGAGCAGTGCGCGGGAGACCTCGGGCAGGTGCAGGTTGAGGTAGGGCAGGACGAAGAGTTCGTCCCAGAAGACATGGCCGCGGTAGGCCTCGCCGTGCAGTCCGCGGGCGGGGACGCCGACGTCGAGGTCGGCCGTGTGCGGGGAGAGGGTCTGCAGCACATGGAACAGGTGCAGGCGCAGGATGCTGCCCGCCTCGCCGGGGACCTCCAATACCGTGCGCCGCCACAGCTGCTCCCAGGCCGTGGCGTGGGCCTCGCGCAGCGCGTCGAAGTCCGGGGCGGCGCCGACGTGGTCGAGGGCCGCGTCCAGCGGGTCGCCGATGGCGGGGTCGTGCGAGGTGTACAGCGCGACGGTCTTGTCGACGGTGACGGTGCGGCCGGGCGCCGGACGCACTCTGATGTGCTGGACGGCCCGCTCCGGCTCGTACACCGCCGTCACCGGCGCGTCGGCCGTCAGCCGGGCGGCGAGGCCGCATTCGATGCGGGAGGTACGGGTGTGGCAGCGCAGCCAGACCGTGCCGGGTGCGGCGGTGGTGCCGGTCTGCACCTGGGTGAGGTGCCGGCCGTCCAGGTCCCGGTAGCGGGCCACACCGGAGTTGGTGACCCGTCCGTCGAGCGCGGCCTCCACCTCCAGGTCGACCTCGCCGCCCTCGACGGTGAACTCCGTGCGCAGCGCGGCGAGATGCGGTTCGGCCATGTGGACGAGACGCAGCTGGCGCACATGGAGGGTGGCGCCGTCGGGCAGGCCGTAGCCGGTACGGCGCTCCAGCAGGCCGGGGTCGAGGTGGAGAACCTGGTGGTGCTCGGTGACGGGGGCGGTGTCCGGGGTGAGCCAGGCGCCGCCCGCGGGACGGAAGCGCAGCGGCAGCCAGTTGGGCAGGTTGACCATGTCCTCGTTCTCGACCCGGCGCTCGGCGACCTCGGAGGTGAGCCGGTCGTAGCAGCCGGCCGCGTAGGTGCCCGGGTAGTGGACGTCGTCCGCGGTGCACTCGGGCAGCGCTCCGCGGGTGGCGAAGTAGCCGTTGCCCAGGGTGCACAGCGACTCCCGCAGTCGCTCCTCCTCGGGCCGGTAGCCGTCGTACTCCCAGGTCGGCCCCGTCACGTTCAGCCCTCGGACAGCAGGCCGGCGAGGATCCGGTCGGCCTCGACGGCGGGGACGTCGGCGTGCGCGGGCACGTGGTAGGAGGCGAGGTCGGCCTCGGTGAAGTCGCCGAAGGTGTGCCGGGTGCAGGGGCTGTCGGCGTCGGCCTCCCCCGTGGTGTCGGCGTGGGTCTCGATGCCGTCGGCGGGCAGCACTCCGGTGTGCGCGGTGAGCCGGGACGCCAGTTCGGCGCAGGCCTCGTGCACGCCGAGGGCGTCGGCGGCGATCCGGGCGAGGACGGTACGGGCCCCGGTGCCGATGTCGGTGGCGTTGATCCGGACGGTGAAGGTGCCGTCGGGCAGGGCGAGGGCGGTCGCGGTGGCCGGGACTGCCGAGGCCGGGTAGGTGGCCGCGGCGACGCCGGTGCCGATGAGCAGCGGGCCCTCGCGGCGGGAGCGGGGGCGCGGACCGCGCTCGGCCCAGCCGAATCGGTGGGCGCCCTCGCGCAGGCACTCCACGAGGTGCCGGCTGCTGAAGGGCTTGCCGCTGTCCGGCTCCCGCTCGGGTTCGTTGCGGATGCGCGGCTCCACCGGGTCCATGCCGGGCGCCTCACCGGGGGCGCGCGTCCAGGACGGGCTGGGCAGGGTCGCCGTGTCGTACATGATGCGGGCGGGCACCGCGGCCTGCTCGACGAACTCCTTCACCCGACAGGCGTGGGTGGTCGCCTCGTGCGGCAGGGCGGTGAGCCGGCCGTCCGGGCGCGCGGCGAGGACGACGTCGGGGCGCGGGGTGCCCTTGGCGCCGAAGCCGCCGCCGACATACTCGCAGACGACCGTGATCCGGTCCTCGGGCAGCGCAACGGTCGTACCGCTCCGGCTGGAGGTGTACACGGTGAGCCGGTCCCCGTCCCAGTGCACGGTGCTGGTGTGCGGCTCCATGGGGTGATTGTGCAGCGGCGGCACCCGGTAGGTGACGTCGACGCGGACGTCGGCGGCGGCGTAGGCGGCCTCCGGCTCGCCGTGCTCGACCCGGCCCGGGTAGCCGGCGTTGGCCTCCTCGGGCTCGTAGGCGTCCGGGTGGCCGGGATCCAGACCGACGTCGTGGGGTTGGGCCGTACAGGTGACGCGGACCGCCCGAGCCGCCTCACGGGCCGCCTCCGGGGTGTCGGCGACGGCCAGGGACACGCACCAGCCCCGGTGCGGCACGTCAGGGCCCTGCACGACGGCGAGCGTGGCCTCCTGCCGGGCGGGGCGTCGCCCGGGACGTCCAGGGCGAGATTGCGGGCGAGGGGCACCTTGTAGACGTTGTCCCGCAGCGGCTCGGCGTGCCGGGCCCGCCAGGGCCGGTGGGCGAGCCTCCGAAGGCCACCCCCACACGGTCGACCGCGCCGTCCGTGACCCGGAGCGCGAAGGCGTACGACGCCCGTCGCGGGCCTTGCGGTAGGCGGAGGGGACACCGGCGGTCGCGGCCGGGAGCAGCACATACAGCTCCACCTGGGCGACGGGCGCGGCGAGGGCGACGGCCAGGTCGGACGGGTGGGTTCCGTCCCGGGCGCCGCAGCCGCTGCCGGGCTCGCGTTTGTTGCAGGGTTTGTCCAGGCTCTGGAAGTAGGGGCAGCGGGTGCGCTGGAGCGGGTTGCCGCCGGTGGTGGCGGCGTTGCGCGGCTGTCCCGAGGCGCCCGCGAGCAGTGCCTGGGACAGCGCCGGGTAGCGGACGCGGGGGTCGGCCGCCAGGTCGCTGTTGCGGACGGTGGCGCCGACGCACAGCGAGCCGTCGGGCAGCTCCTCGAGGGCGCCGCAGCGGCACAGATTGCCGCTCAACCTGAGAGGGATGGCCCGCGGCGGCCTCGGCGATCATGCCCACGACGGAGCAGATCTGCCCCGGTGTGCAGTTGTCGAGGCGGCGGCCGGCGGCCGGCACGGTGCAGGCACCGCACTGGCCGTGGTCGCAGCCCTTCTTCGACCCGGTGAGGCCGAGATCCGCGTATCCGGGCGACGGCGCCTCACACGTGCGCGGGGCCCGCTTCTCTCACGGATAGCGGACGAGGTCGGCCACGTTGGCCGAGGAGTTCGACGGGCCTCCGGTGTCGTCGATGACGTGGCTGATGGTGCCGGTGCCGCCCAGGGAGACGGTGACCATGCTGGTGAAGTCGACGTTCGCGTTGTTCGGCGCCTCGATGGCACGGTCGGCACTCACGCCGGGGTCGGCGTTGAAGTAGCAGTAGCTGCCGAGGCCGTACGCCTGGTGGCTGGTGACCGAGTCGGCGACCTTGTAGGCGGCGTAGCCCTTCGTGGAGCCGTTCATCCAGGCGGACTGGTTCGGCGGGTCGTAGGGCATCTCGTTCTGGAAGAAGTAGGTGCGGCCGCCGTTGCCGTTCCAGATCACCTGGTACTTCTGGAAGTGCTCCACGAACAGGCCGTACATGGTCACGTCGTTCCCATTGACGACGAGTCCGGTGTCGGCGGTGTTGCTGGTCCAGCCGACGCCGCTGCCGTGGTCGGCGCGCCAGATCCACATGTGGTCGCCGATGACGTCGGCGCTGTTGACGACGAGGCTGGTGGCCGCCTTGCCGACGCCGGCGCCGCCGATACGGAAGTAGACGTCGTGCAGGGAGGTCGGGTCGGCCGCGTGGGAGGCGGTGGAGCCGGCCGGCCCGACCTCGACCAGGGTCTTCGAGCTGGTGGTGCCGGCGTCGAAGAGCAGACCGGCGATCTTGACGCCGTCGACGTCGCCGACGGTCATCGCGGTGATGCCGTTGTCCGGGACGAAGGTGGCGAGGCCGAGGCCGAGGACGACCGTGTCGCGGCGGGTCACCTTCAGCGTCTGGTCGAGGTGGTAGACACCGGGCGTGACGAGCAGGTTCTGTCCTGCCGCGAGGGCCGCGTTGATCTGGGCGGCGGTGGCGCCGGGCTTGACGACGTAGAACTGGCTCAGCGGCAGGGAACCGCCGGCCGGGCTGCCGCTCCCCCAGCTGGTGCCCGTGGTGTCGGAGCGCACCGACGGCACGAACACCTGGTAGTTCCCGGAGCCGTCGACGTACAGGAACGGCTTCTCGCGGGTGACCGGGCTCTGCGCGACGGTGGTGTACGGCGGTTTGGGGAAGGTGGTGGACGGCACGCCCTGGCTGCCGGTGAAGACCATGTTCCAGTTGGACCCGGTCCAGCTGCCGAGCTGGGAGTTGCGGGTCATCCACTGCTGCTGGCTGCCGGAGTCGACCTGCCCGTCGACCTTGCTGTCGGCGAGGTAGCCGCCGGAGGACCAGCCGCCGTCGTCCAGGGCGAGGTTGCCGCGCAGATGCATCCGGCGGTACGGCGCCGCCTGCGAGACCGCCCAGCGGTCGCTGCCGCCCGCCGGGTTGACGGAGAGGTTCTCGGCGCCGCGCCAGAAGTTCTGCGTGGCGTTGCCCTGGAACCAGTCGGCCTCGGCGTGCACGGCGCCGTTGACGGAGACCGCGTCCGGGGTCAGGCCGAGGCCCAGCACCTGGGTGTAGAAGCCGACGTTGACGTCCGCGCTGTAGGCGCCGGGCTTGAACAGGACGGCGTAGCGCTGGGCGCCGAACTGGTTGGTCTCCTGCTGCTTGAAGATCGCGTCCAGCTTGCTCTGGATGGTCGAGGACGACATCGACGGGTCGAAGACGACGACGTTCGGGCCGAGGTCGGGGTCGCTCGCGGACTGGGTCACGGGGACCACCTGGAAGCGCTGGGCGGCGGTGCCGTTGCAGGTGTACTGCGCGAACCGCGTGCTGTCGGCGAGCGAGGCGCCCGGATCGTCCAGGCACTTGCCGCTGTTCCTGTTGACGAAGTGGAAGGCGCCGCCGCCGTCGTCCACGGCCTGCCACTGCTGATTGGCGCCGCCGCCGTAACTCCACAGCTGGATCGGCGCATTGTCGGCGGTGGAGACGTCGGTGACGTCCACGGCCTTGCTGGTGTCGTTGCCGTTGTCGATGTGGACGTAGCCGTTGCCGGCGTCGGTGAAGCGCCACTGCTGGGCCGTGGTGCCGTTGCACGCGTACTGCTGGACGACGGTGCCGTTGGCGGTGGCCGCGGCCTTGGCGTCCAGGCACTTGCCGCTCGCGGCGTCGATGACGGTGGCGAGACCGGTGGGCAGTGCGGCGGCCCGGGCCGTGGCGGCGTGCGCGGGCGCGGCGCCGAGCAGGGGCGTGGGGGCCGTGGTGAGCAGTGCGGCGGCCGCGGCGGCGGCGGCCAGGGCGACCGTGGTGGATCTGCGGCGGCGGAAGAGGGCGAGCACGGGGTTCTCCTTCGGGGGCCGGGGGTTCAGCCGGTGTAGCCGGCGAGGACGCGGGTGTAGTCCCAGTCGGACTGGGAGACGCCGGAGCAGCTGTCGGCGGGGCCGCCGGTGCACGGCCGGTCGCGGTTGGCGGACCAGAAGGTGAGCCGGGCGAGGTGGTGGGCCTGCGCGTAGCCGAGGATGGTCCGGAAGTCGTCGACCGTCACCGTCTCGTTGTCGTCGGTGATGCCGTTCATCGACGAGATGCCCATGTCCCGGTAGGCCTGGTCGTCGCTGTAGCCGTACGCGGTCCTCAGCGCGTTCTTCAGTCCCTCGGCGGCCCGCGTGGTGAGGTCGCCCATGTTCTGTCCGGCGCCGCCGAAGTCGAACGGCATGATGGCCCAGGCGTCCACGGTCAGCCCGGAGGAGGCGGCCCGGTCGATGAGGCTGGTGTCGGGGCCGGACTGCCCGGTGCCGATGGTGATGTACACCTTCAGGCCGGGGTTGTTCGCCTTCACCGTCTTCAGCGCGTCCACGGTCCGCTGCTGCACGGTCGCGCTGCTGTAGGCGTCGGCCTCGATGTCGATCGCCTTCAGGCCGTAGGCACCTATCACCTTCTGGTAGGCGGCGGCGAGTTCGCCGGCGCTGGAGCAGGAACTCTCCAGCTTGTTGCCGCTGTAGCCGCCGAAGGACGGGATCACGTCGCCGCCGTCGGCCCGCACGGTGTCCACGGTCTGCTGGTCGGCCCCGCCGGTCAGCGGGCGGCTGCCGTCCCACCGCGGGTCGCAGTGGCCGTTGCTGAGCACGAAGGCGAGCGTGAACCACTTCACGCCCGTGGCCCGGGTGATGGTGGCGGGGTCCGGCGGGCTGCCCCAGCCGTTGTACAGATACGGCGCGACGGCCATCGGCGCGGACGGGGTGGTGCCGCCGTCGGCCGCGGGTGCGGTCCACTTCTGATTGGCTCCGCCGCCGCAGCTCCAGATCTGGATCCTGGTGCCGTCGGCGGAGTTGTTGCCGGTGACGTCCAGGCACTTGTTCGCCTGCGGGTTGACGATGTCGTGGGCGGCGGTGACGGTCCATCTCTGGTTCGCGCCGCCGGTACAGCTCCACAGCTGCACCTTCGCTCCGTCGGCGGTCGAACCGCCCGTCACGTCCAGGCACTTGCCCAGGGCGCGGATGGTGCCGTCGGCGCCGACCGTCCACTGCTGGGCGCCGGTGCCGTTGCAGTCGTAGAGCTGGACGGGCGTGCCGTCGGCGGAGTGGGCGCCGGCGACGTCGAGGCACTTGCCGGCGAGCCCGGTGACGGCGCCCGTGGCGGCCTGGGCGGGGGCGGCGCTGAGCAGGCCGGCGGAGAGGGACAGGACGGCGAGGCAGAGGGCTGCGGGGAGCGGTCTGGCCATGCGGGGCGAGCCTTTCGCGTGGGGGGTGCGGACGCGGCCCAACAGGCGTGTGGCGACTGGGTGTTGAGTGCGTCCAGAGTCTTTGATTAAGGCGTGAAGTTAAAGGTCCGGACCACTCGCGTCAAGGGGGTGGGCAACAAACCCCGCCGCAGCCCACCCCCTCGGTCTCAGGCCGAGGCGACCTCGTCGTCCCGCTCGGTGAACTGCGTGCGGTGCAGCTCGGCGTACCGGCCGTCCGCCGCCAGCAGCTCCTCGTGCGTGCCGCGTTCCACGATCCGGCCGGCCTCGACGACCAGGATCTGGTCGGCGGCCCGGACGGTCGACAGCCGGTGGGCGATCACCACGGCCGTACGGCCCTCCAGGGCCTCGGTGAGGGCCTCCTGGACGGCCGCCTCGGAGGTGTTGTCCAGATGGGCGGTGGCCTCGTCGAGGATGACCACGCGCTGCCGGGCCAGCAGCAGCCGGGCGATGGTCATCCGCTGGCGCTCACCGCCGGAGAGGCGGTAGCCCCGCTCGCCGACGACCGTGTCCAGGCCGTCCGGCAGGGCCCGTACGACCTCGGCGAGCCGGGCCCGGCCGAGCGCGTCCCAGAGGTCCTCGTCCGCGGCGTCGGGCCGGGCGAGCAGGAGGTTGGCGCGGACGGTGTCGTGGAAGAGGTGGCCGTCCTGGGTGACCAGTCCGAGGGTGCCGCGCAGCGCGGCGGCGGTCAGGTCGCGCACGTCGACCCCGCCGATGCGGACGGCGCCCGCGTCGACGTCGTACAGGCGCGGCAGCAGCTGGGCGATGGTGGACTTGCCGGCGCCGGAGGAGCCGACGAGGGCCACGGTCTCGCCGGGTTCGGCGCGGAAGGAGATGCCGTGCAGGACCTCGGAGCCGCCGCGGGTGTCGAGGGCGGCGACCTCCTCCAGGGAGGCGAGGGAGACCTGGTCGGCGGCCGGGTAGGAGAAGCGGACGTCGTCGAACTCGACGGCGACCGGACCCTCGGGCACCTCGCGGGCGTCCGGCTTCTCCTCGATGAGCGGCTTGAGGTCCAGCACCTCGAAGACCCGCTCGAAGCTGACCAGGGCGCTCATCACCTCGACCCGGGCCCCGGCCAGCGCCGTGAGCGGGGCGTACATCCGGGTCAGCAGCAGGGAGAGCGAGACGACCGAGCCCGCCCGCAGGGTGCCGTGCAGCGCGAACCAGCCGCCGAGGCCGTAGACGAGGGCGAGCGCGAGGGCGGAGACCAGGGTGAGGGAGGTGATGAACACCGACTGCGCGGTCGCGGTGCGCACGCCGATGTCCCGGACGCGGACGGCGCGGGCCGCGAACTCGGCCGACTCCTCCTCGGGCCGGCCGAACAGCTTGACCAGGGTGGCGCCGGGGGCGGAGAACCGCTCGGTCATCCGGGTGCCCATGGCCGCGTTCAGCGCCGCCGCCTCCCGCTGCATACGGGCCATCCGGGTGCCCATGCGGCGGGCGGGCAGCACGAACACCGGCAGCAGTACCAGCGCGAGCAGGGTGATCTGCCAGGACAGCGTGAGCATCACCGCGAGGGTGAGCACCAGCGTGACGAGGTTGCTCACCACGCCCGAGAGGGTGTTGGCGAAGGCCCGCTGGGCGCCGATCACATCGTTGTTGAGACGGCTGACCAGCGCTCCCGTACGAGTCCGTGTGAAGAACGCGACGGGCATGCGCTGCACATGATCGAACACAGCCGTTCTGAGGTCGAGGATGAGTCCCTCCCCGAGCGTCGCCGACAGCCGCCGGCCGAGGATGCCGAGCCCCGCCTCGGCGAGCGCGACGAGCGCGATGAGCAGGGAGAGCCGGACGACCCTGCCGGAGTCGTGCCCCGCCACGATCGCGTCGACGACGCGGCCGGCGAGCACGGGAGTGGCCACGGCGAGCAGTGCCGTCACCACCCCGAGCAGCACGAACCGGACGATGCCCGCGCGGTGCGGGCGGGCGAAGGCGGCGATCCGGCGCAGCGTGGCGCGGGCGAACGGTCGGCGCTCGGACTGTGCGTTCATGACGCTGTGCAGCTGCGTCCATGCGGTGGTCTCCATGCTCATGGGAGAGAACGTAGAACCTCAAGCTTCGTTGAGGTCAATGTCCGTCTCATTTCACCCGCACCGGCTTCCCCCCGGCCCGACCCCCCGAAGGCCCCGATGACCGCAGCCTGTAAGCCGCCGTCCCCGCATCCGCCATCCTCCGTTGGGACGGCGCGGAAAACCTCTGCGGATGTGACTGCCGTCCCGCTTCCCCCAGGGCCCCGGGGACGACTCCCCCGTCGCGTCCCCGTCCGCCAGGTGCTGTGCCTGGTGCCGCTCGTGCTCGTCGGCGCGGTCGCCGTGCGCGACCGCGCCCTGCTCGCCGAGGGCTTCGCCCAGCTGCGCACCGCCTCCTGGCCGTGGCTGCTCGCGGCGGCCGGCACCACCTGCCTGACCTGGGTGGCCGCCGCGGTCACCCGGCAGGGTGCGGTGGTGCAGCCGTTGCCGAAGGCGCGGCTGCTCGCCACCCAGTTCGCGGCGGCCTCGGCCAACCATCTGCTGCCCACCGGTCTCGGCGCGGGCGCGGTGAACCTGCGCTTCATGACCGTGTGCGGGGTCCCGCTCGCCCGCTCCTCGGCCGCGCTCGCCCTGTATCTGCTGGCCGAGTCCGTGGGCCGGCTCGGTCTGCTGGCCGCGCTGCTGCTCGCCTTCCCCGACGCGCTGCGGCTCGGTCCCCTGCTGCCGGACGGCTCGGCGCTCCCGCTGCTGCTGGGCGCGGCGGGCCTGCTGACGGTGGCGGCGGCCGTCGTGGCCGTGGTGCGACCGCTGCGCCGGCGGGTGACCGCGTTCGTGCGGGACGCCCTCGGCGAGGCCCGGTCGGTGCACACCCGGCCGGCCCGCGCCCTCGCCCTGTGGGGCGGCTCGCTGGCCTTCCCCGCGCTGCAGGCGGCCGGTCTCGCCGCGGTGGGCCAGGCGCTGCGGCTGCCGGTGCCGGCCGCGCACATGGCGCTCGCCTATCTCGCGGCCACCGTCGCGGTGGCGTTGGTGCCCACACCGGGCGGCCTGGGTTCGGTGGAGGCGGCGCTGATCGTGGCCCTGGTCGCGGTGGGCGGCCCGGCCGCGGTCGCCACGGCGGTGGTCCTGGCCTACCGCATCATCACGGTCTGGGTGCCGCTGGTGCCGGGCGCGTTGACGCTGGGGGCGCTGGTCCGCTTCAAGGTCATCTGAGGCACAGTGGCCTTCCGGACCACAGAAGGAGGGGCACCCATGCCGGTGCACGTGGAGCGCAAGGAGTACGTCACCACCGTCGTCCTGTCCCGGCCGGCGGCCCGCAACGCGGTGGACGGCCCTACGGCGGCCGAACTCGCCGCCACCTTCAGGGAGTTCGAGGAGGACGAAACAGCCCGGGTGGCGGTGCTGTGGGGCGAGGGCGGCACGTTCTGCGCGGGGGCGGACCTGAAGGCGATCGGCACGGAACGCGGCAACCGGGTCGCCGAGGACGGCGACGGTCCGATGGGGCCGACGCGGATGCGGCTGTCGAAACCGGTGATCGCCGCCGTCGCCGGGCACGCGGTGGCGGGCGGTCTGGAACTGGCCCTGTGGTGCGATCTGCGGGTCGCCGAGGAGGACGCCGTGTTCGGGGTGTTCTGCCGCCGCTGGGGCGTGCCGCTGATCGACGGCGGCACGGTACGGCTGCCCCGGCTGATCGGCACCGGCCGGGCCCTGGACATGATCCTCACCGGCCGTCCGGTCCCGGCCCGCGAGGCGTACGAGATCGGGCTGGTGAGCCGCGTGGTGCCGACGGGACACGCCCGTGCCGAGGCCGAGGCACTGGCGGCGGACATCGCCCGCTTCCCGCAGGCCTGCCTGCGCAGCGACCGCGCGTCGGTCCTCGACCAGGAGGGACTGGACGAGGAGGCGGCGCTGCGCGGTGAACTCCGGTACGGCATGGACGTACTGGGACAGAGCGCGGCGGGCGCCGCCCGGTTCGCCTCCGGGGCCGGACGGCACGGGTCGTTCTCGGACCTGTGAACCGCGCGGCCCGCTGCCGTCCTCGCTCCTCGGGCAGCCGGGCGCAGGCGCGCGGGGCCGTCTACTCAGGCCGGTTGAGTACGGGTGCTCAGGCAGGCCGTCCGGGCGGCTCGTAGCGTCCACGGCACATACACAGACCACACTGTGGGACCGGTACTCCGGGCGGGCATCACCGCGGTGGCGTCCTGCCTGCCGGAGCGCGAGGTGACGTCCGAGTACCTGCAGCAGCGGATCACCGCGGCGTCGGGGCTGCGGTTGCCGGCGCGGATGCTCGAACGGGTCACCGGGATCACCTCGCGCCGTGCCGTGGCGGAGGGCGAGTACGCCTCGACGCTCGCGGTGCGGGCGGCACGCACCGCGCTGGCCCGGGCCGGGTTGGCCCCCTACGACGTGGACCTGCTGGTCTTCGCCTCCGCCACGCGGGACATGGTCGAATCGGCGACCGCCCATGTCGTCCAGGCCGAACTGGGCTCCCGGGCACATGCGTTGGATGTGACGAACGCGTGCAACAGCTTCGTCAACGGCATCGACACGGCGCGGGCATGATCCTGTCCGGCCGGGCCCGCCGGGCTCTGGTGGTCACCGGGGAGACCCCGAGCCGGTCCGTGCGGCACGCCCCTCGCGGCCCCGGCCAGTTCCGGGACGGTTTCGCCGGCTACACCTTCGGTGACGCGGGAGCCGCGGTGGTGCTGGAGGCGGTGGAGCGGGGCGGCATCCTCGACGTGGACACCGAGACGCACTCGGAGCACTGGTCCGTCGGCGGGATCTTCGGTGGCGGTTCGCGGCACCCTCGCGGCGACGAGCACACGTACTTCCACGGTGACGGGACCGAGTTGCGCGAGGTCTTCGAGAAGATCGGCACGTCCGCGCTCGACCGGATGCGGCGGCGCACCGGGCTGGCCTGGGCCGACTTCCGGCACATCCTGGTGCACCAGGTCACCGTGCCCTATCTGGAGCGGTTCGTGGAGCTGACCGGCATTCCCCGGGACCGGCTCGTCGTCACGGTCCCTGAACTGGGCAACATGGCCAGCGCCACCTTGGGCGTGCAGCTCGACCTCGTCCACGAGCGGCTGCGGCCCGGCGAGCGCGTGCTGTTCGTGGGCCTCGGCGGTGGGGTCAGCCTCATGACGATGGTCTGGGAGAAGGCGTGAGCGCCCTGTGGGTGGTGGTGCCCGCGCACCAGGAGGCGGGGCGGATCGGCGCCACACGGTGCCCTCGCCCGCGACTGGATCGCGGCTGCGCGCGCGGAGTTCGGACGCGGACGGGAGCTGGCCTGCGGCCGAAGCGTTCCGCGCCAGGACGAGCATCCCTCGCTCGCCGAGCGGTATCTGCTGCCGGCGCTGATCCGGACGACCGCGCTGTACGGCCGCCACCGCAGGGAACACCGTCATCCGCGCTACCGCACGCCCTACGTGCTGTGCCACGGCCACAACCTCGCCGTCACGGCCGACCTGTACCTGCGCTGCGGGGGCACGCCCCGGGTACCGCTTCAGGGGCCGCCCGAGGACGTGGTCGTCCTCAACCGGGCGCGCGAGCACAGCGACCGGATCGCACGGGCCGAGCACATGGTCGTGCACACCAGCCTGCGTCGCCTGCGCGCGTGGGGAGCGCACCGGACTCTTCTGTGGTGCTGGGACCGCCGCTACCGCCCCGCCGACGCGAGCGAGGTGCACGTGCGATGACCACCAGGCCCGTCCCGCCCGGCGTCCGGGCGGCCCGCCGCCGCGACCGGCGCGTGTACGCCCGCTCCCAACCCGTGCTGTTCACGCTGCTCGCCCTCGCCCGCCACCTGGCCCGTGACGCGGCTCGGGGGCACGGTGCTGGTGCACGGCAGCGAGGCGTACCGTGCCGCCCTCACCGGTGTCCCACTGGACCGCGTGGCGGCCGGTACCACCGGCGGCGCCGCGCGGGAGTTGTCCGCCGGCGGGGCGCTGTTCGATCAGGAGGGCACCGGTCACCGCACCGCCCGGCGCGCGGTGGCCGAAGGTCTCGGCGCGGCCGGGGTGGAGCGGCTGCGCCCGGTGTGGCGCGAGGTGCTGGAGCATCGTCTGGCCCCGCTCTCCGTGGGCCGCACCGTCGACCTCGTGCCGCTGGCACGCGAACTGGCCGGGGCCACCGTCTGTGCGCTGCTCGGTACGGGCGGGGACCCGGAGGGTGTCGCCGAGGCGGCCGCGCGCGCCGCGGCCGCCGCCGTGCGCGACCATCTGCCGGGTACCCGGCCGCCCGGTGCCGCGCGGGCCGCGGCCGTGGCGACGGCGCGGCTGGAGGCCCTGCTCGCCCAGGACGCCCCCGGCGAGGCCGGGGAGAGGGCCCTGCGGGCGATGCTGGCGGTCGCCGCCGTCAACACCACGGTGGCAGCCCTCCCGCGCGCGGCCGCCTGGTGTGCCGACGCGGCCTTGTGGGACCAGGCGGCCGACGACCGGCTCCGGCCGGCCCTGGTGGGCGAACTGCTGCGGGTGATCGCCCCCTCCCCGCTGCTGCCGCGCGCGGCGGCCGCCGGCGCCGTCCTGGACGGGTGCCCGGTGCGGGCGGGGGACCGGCTGATCCTGGTGGCGCGGCACGCCGCCCGCGCCCACGCCGATCCTCCGGACGCCCGAAAGCCCGCGCCGCCCGGCGTGGCCCAGCTCGTCTTCGGCGCCGGACCCCACGCCTGTCCCGGCGCGCGGCTGGCCCGCGCGCAGCTCGACGACACCCTTGCCGCCCTGGCCGCCCACCGGCCCGTCATCGTGCGGGCCCGCGTCGACCGGACCGCGGCGCTGCCCGGCTGGCGTTCCCTCACCGTCCGCGCCACCACCCGCCCCCAGGAGGGCCGATGACCACGATCGCCGTCACCGGGGCGAGCGGCTTCTGCGGCTCCCATGTCGCGGCCATGGCCGCCGCCCGGGGTGCCGAGGTGCTGTGTGTGGGGCGCCGCCCCGGCCCGGTCGGCCGGCACATACCGTGGGACGCCGCCCGCGAGGTGCCGGACCTCGCCGGCGCCGACCTCGTCGTGCACTGTGCGGCGGCGGTCGGCGACTCGGTGCCCGGCTCCGCCGCCGCGGTCGCGATGCGCGCGGTCAACGTCGACGGCACGGCGCGGCTCCTTCGGGCCGCCGCCGGCCGGCCGGTGGTGTGGGTGAGCAGCGCCAGCGTGTACGCGCCCGGCCCCGGCCGGGCCCGCATCACCGAGGACCACCCGGTCCGCGGCCAGCTGAACGCGTACGGCCGCACCAAGGCCGCCGGTGAGGCACTGGCGCTCGACGCCGGTGCCGTGGTGCTGCGCCCCCGGGCGGTCTACGGCAGTGGGGATCCCCATCTGGTGCCGCGGCTGCTGTCCCGCGTCCGCGGCGGCCTGCTCCTGCTGCCCGGGCCGAGCGTCCGCCTCAGCCTGACGGCCGTGGAGAATCTCGCCGAGGCGTGCCTCGCCGCCGCCTCCTGGCCGCCGGGCGCCTACAACATCGCCGATCCGGCGCCCTACGACCGGGACCGGGCGATACGGGCGGTCCTGCGTGCCCACGGTGTACGGACGCGGATCCGCCACCTTCCCCCGGCAGTCGCCCACGCCGCCGCAGGTGCGGCCCAGGCGCTGGCCCGGCTGTGTCCGCACACCGAGCCGCACCTCACCCGTTACGCGGTCGACCAGCTGGCCCGCTCCATCGTCCTGGACGTGTCCAGGGCCGAGTCCCAAGGGTGGACAGGCGGTCGCACCCTTGAGGACTACATCCGGGGGCAGTCGTTCAGTCCACGCTCACCCGCACCTCGCCCCCCTCGGGGTCGGCGCGGTCGTGCCAGCGGGCGGTGAGGGTCAGGGTGCGGTGGGGCAGGGCGGTGCAGGGGCCGAGTCGCTCGCGGTGCAGCAGGCGGCCGTCCTGGCGGACGTACAGGACGGTGCGGGACAGCGGGACTTCGGTGCGCAGGAGGTAGTGCTCGGGCCGGGCCGCGGACGTGAGGCGGTTCGGGGCGATCCAGCGCAGCGGCGGCTCGACGGCGAGCGGGACCGCGGGTGCGGGCCGGGCGGGGCCCGCGGCCAGGAAGCCGAGGACGGCCGCTGCCGCCCGGGCGCCCTCGCGGGCCGCGGTGGCGGCGGGTTCGACGGCGTGCAGGACGTTCCCGGCGGCGAACACCCCGGGGCGCGAGGTGCGCAGGGAGCCGTCGACGGCCGGGCCGCGGGTGCCGGGGTCCAGGGTGAGGCCGCCGCGGCGGGCGCATTCGTGGTCGGGGACGAAGTCCCCGGTGAAGACGACGGTGTCGCAGGCCAGTACGGCCGTACGGCCGTCGCGGTGGCGGACGCGGACCCCGGACAGGCGTCCGTGGCCGAGGAGTTCGGTGACGGTGGTGTCCGTCAGCAGCGGGATGCGCTGCCCCAGCCGGGCCGCATGGGCGCGGACCCCGCCGGTCTGCGCGCGGGGGTGCTCGGTGACCAGGGCGACGACCTCGGCGCCGGCCGTGCGCACGGTGTCGGCCGCCGCGTAGGAGACCCGCTCGGCGCCGACGACGACCGCGCGGGTGCCGATGTGCTGCCCGAACAGGTGGACGGCCTGCTGGAGTTCACCGGTGGTGTAGACACCGGCGGAGCGGCTGCCGGGCACCAGCCGGGCGGCGCGCGGACGTTCGCGGGCGCCGGTGGCCAGCACGACGGCCCGCGCCTCGATGGTCTCCGCTCCGGCGGGACCTACGGCGGTGAGCACCGGTCCCGCCGTCCCCCAGTCGAGCGCCGTCACCCCGGTCCGGATCGCCGCGCCCGCCCGGTCGGCGGCCTCCGTCAGCAGGAGGGCGTAGCGGGGCCCGGTCAGCGGGCGGGTCCATGTGCCGAAGCCGCCGTGCGCGCAGTGCCGCGGCACTCCGCCGGCCGCCGCCTCCCGCTCCAGCACCTCCACGCGCCCGGCACCGGCGGCCGCCAGCCGCGCGGCGGCGGCGAGCCCGGCGGGACCGCCGCCGACGACAAGAACGTCCACAGACCGAGAAGCCGTCACACCCGCCCCCGGTTTCCCACCCGGCCCGCCCCGGTTCCCGTCACGCCCGGCACAACTCCCGCCCCGCCCAGCCCCGTTCCCGTCACATCCGACGCGGCCCCCGCGCCCGCCCTGCCCGGCACGGCCCCCGTCACGCCCGCCCCCGCGCCCGGCCTGCCCTGCCCGAATTCCCTCGCGTCCAGCGCCGCCCCATTCCCGCCCGGCCTCGTTCCCGACACGCCCGGCACGGTCCCCCTCGCATCCGGCGGCGTCGTCCCCGTCACGCTCGCCCCCTCTCGAACAGGTCCCGTACCGTCGCCCCGCAGTAGAACCCCTGGCAGCGGCCCGCGCGGGCGCGGGTGCGGCGGCGTAGGGCGTCCAGGGTGCGGGGTGGGATCGTCGTGGTGAGGGCGTCGCGGATCTCGCCGCGGGAGACGCGCTCGCAGTGGCAGACGAGGGTGCCGTACTCGGGGTCGGCGGCGATGAGTTCGGGCCGCTGGTAGGGGCGCGGGAAGGCCTCGCCGAGGTTGGGCATGGTCACCGGGTCCGGCTCGCGCACCGGGCCGAGGTCGAGCCCGGTGGCAGCCAGCAGGCCGGTGACATGGGCGGCGATGGCCATGGACGCGGTCAGGCCGGTGGAGCGGATGCCGCCGACGGTGATGTACGCCTGCTCGGGGTGGGCGGCGATCCGGTAGTCCTCCTGGCCGGTGGCCGCGCGCAGCCCGGCGTAGACGGCGGTGACCTCCTCGTCGAGGAGAGCGGGCAGGATGCGGCGGCCCTGGTCCCGGAGGCCGGCGAGGCCGTCGGCTGTGGAGCCGGTGGCCCGCTTGTCGTCCAGGTCCTCGGCGGTGGGCCCGAGCAGGACGTTGCCGTAGACGGTGGGCGCGACCAGGACGCCCTTGCCGAGGGCGGTCGGGACGGGCAGCAG
Organism: Streptomyces sp. NPDC052101; assembly: GCF_040680235.1. NCBI lineage: Bacteria > Bacillati > Actinomycetota > Actinomycetes > Kitasatosporales > Streptomycetaceae > Streptomyces > Streptomyces sp. NPDC052101. The sequence goes on along the minus strand of NZ_JBFAWH010000042.1, from coordinate 192 downwards.
GATGTGCCGCACGAGCGGGCGGGCGAGCTTGTCGTACACGAGGAGCTGGCCGCGGCGCGGGGTGACGGCGAAGTCCTCGTGGCCGAGCAGCCGGTCGACGGTGTCGGCGTGCAGTCCGGCCGCGTTGACGAGGTGACGGGCGTGCAGGGTGCCGCGGGAGGTGGTCAGGCGGTGGCCGTGCGGTGTGTGACT
>NZ_JBFAWH010000041.1:0-53143 GCF_040680235.1 Streptomyces sp. NPDC052101 | reverse complement strand
GCGCAGGGTCTGGCGCTCTTCGACCATGCCCTCGCCGTCGGTCTGGCGCACAGCCTGCCCATCCGTCTGGACCTGCCGCGCCGCTCCGACGGCAGTGCTCCCGTGCCCGCCCTCTTCCGCGCCCTGGTCCGCACCCCCAACCGCCGCACGACGGCGCTGGACGCGCAGACGCTGCGCAGCCGCCTCCTGGCGCTGCCCGAGGACGAACGCCGGGATGCGATGCTGAGCGTGGTGCGCGAGCACGTTGCCGCGGTGCTGCGGTACTCCTCGCCGGCCGAGATCGTGCCCGGTCAGTCCTTCGCCGCTCTTGGGATCGACTCGCTCACCGCGATCGAGCTGCGCAACCGGTTCGCCGGTGTCGCCGGTACTCAGCTGCCCAGCTCGCTGGTCTTCGACCATCCCACGCCGGAGCTGCTCAGCGGACATCTGCTCGGGCTGCTGCTGCCGGCCGTGGAGCCGGGGGAGTGGGGCATTGAGACGATCGGCCGCTTGGAGGCGATGCTCGCCGAGCCTCGGGACGAGAACGAGGTCAGGAAGGTCACGGCCCAGCTGGAGACGCTGCTCGTCCGCTGGCGGGAGCGGTCCAGGGCCCTCGGCGGGGTCGCCGCGGACGACGCCGACGATGTCGACGCGGTCGGTGAGGACGAACTGCTGCGCTACATCGATGACGAACTCGGGGTGAGCTGATGCTCACGACACCCGCTCATGTACCGATGCTGTTTCAAAAGGAATTGTGATCATGGCTGAGAAGGAACAGGTAGTCGAGTACCTGAAGCGGGTCACTGCTGATCTCAAGCGCACCCGGCGGCATGTCCGGGACCTCGAGGAGGCGAGCCGGGAACCGATCGCCATCGTGGGAATGAGCTGCCGTTTCCCGGGCCACGCGAACACGCCGGAGTCGTACTGGGACTTCGTGCTCGGCGGCGGGGACGCCATGGGCGGCTTCCCCGACGACCGCGGCTGGCTCATGGAAGCCGCGGACGCCGGTTCCGGCGCCCCCCGCAAGCAGGGCGGCTTCATCGACTCGGCCACCGAGTTCGACGCGGGCTTCTTCGGGATCTCCCCGCGTGAGGCGATGGAGATGGACCCCCAGCAGCGGGTGCTGCTGGAGGCGTCCTGGGAGGTCTTCGAGCGCGCGGGGATCGACCCGAAGTCGCTGCACGGCAGCCGCACCGGTGTGTTCGTCGGGGTGAACGGCGAGGACTACGGCGCCCTGATCCACCATGCCCGGCACGAGACACAGGGCTACCTGCTCACCGGTACCGCGGCGAGCGTGATCTCCGGCCGTATCGCCTTCAACTACGGCTTCGAGGGGCCCGCGGTCACCCTTGACACGGCCTGCTCCTCGTCGCTGGTCGCACTCCACCTGGCGGCGCAGGCGCTCAGGGCCCGCGAATGCCCGCTCGCGGTGGTGGCCGGTGTGACCGTCATGTCGACGCCCGGTGTGTTCGCCGAGTTCGGCAAGCAGGGCGGACTGTCCGGGGACGGCCGCTGCAAGGCGTTCGCGGACGGCGCGGACGGCACGGCGTGGGGCGAGGGCGTCGGTGTGCTGCTGGTGGAGCGGCTGTCCGACGCGCGCCGCAACGGGCACAAGGTGCTCGCCGTGGTGCGCGGCTCGGCCGTCAACCAGGACGGTGCGTCCAACGGCCTGACCGCCCCCAACGGCCCCTCCCAGCAGCGGGTCATCCGTGACGCCCTGGCGAGCGCGGGTGTGTCGGCCGCCGAGGTGGATCTGGTCGAGGCCCACGGCACGGGTACCTCGTTGGGCGACCCGATCGAGGCCCATGCCCTGATGGCGACGTACGGTCAGGACCGTGCGACCGGACGGCCGTTGCTGCTGGGGTCGGTCAAGTCGAACATCGGGCACACCCAGGCGGCCGCGGGTGTCGCCGGTGTGATCAAGACCGTGATGGCGCTGCGCCACGGGCTCGTGCCCGCGACGCTCCATGTCGACCGGCCCAGCTCGCACATCGACTGGTCGGCGGGCGCGGTGGAGCTCGCCACACGGGTGACGGCGTGGCCGGAGAGCGACAGGCCCCGGCGCGCGGGTGTGTCGTCGTTCGGCATCAGCGGCACCAACGCCCACGTCATCCTGGAGCAGGCCCCCGTGGAGCCCGCGGCCGAGGAGCCCGGCGCCGTACCCGTACCGACGGGCGGCGTGCTGCCCTGGGTGCTGTCGGCCAGGACGGAAGCCGCGCTGCGGGGCCAGGCCGAGCGGCTGCGGGACACCGTCGCCACCGCCGCACCGGATCTCGCCGGTGCGGCCGTGGCCCTGGCGACCTCGCGCTCGGTGTTCGACCACCGTGCCGTGGTTCTCGGCGCCGACCACGCCGGGTTCCAGCAGGTGCTGGACACCTTGGCGGGCAAGGCGTCCCCCGGACGGCACCTCGTCCTCGGCAGGGCGCATACCGGTGCCAAGGCCGCCTTCGTCTTCGCCGGACAGGGCGCCCAATGGGCCGGCATGGGACGTCAGTGGTACGATGAAGTCCCCTCCTTCGCCGTGGCGTTCGACGCGGTGTGCGCGGGGGCCGACGCACAGCTCGACGTCCCGCTGAAGGACGTCGTCTTCGCCAGGCAGGACTCCGCGCAGGCCGCACTCGTCGACCGGACCGAGTACACCCAGATCGCCGTGTTCGCGATCGAGGTCGCCCTCTTCCGCACGCTCGAGGGGTGGGGCGTACGGCCCGACGTGCTGCTCGGCCACTCGATCGGTGAGATCGCCGCTGCCCATGTGGCCGGGGTGCTGTCCCTGGCCGACGCGGTGACCCTGGTCGTGACCCGCGGGCGGCTCATGCAGCAGTTGCCCGACGGCGGGACCATGGTGGCCATCGAGGCCTCGGAGTCCGAGGCCACCGAGTGGCTGCGCGGGGCACCGGCCGACGAGGTGGCGCTGGCCGCGGTCAACGGTCCGTCCGCCGTCGTCGTCTCCGGTGCCGCCGCAGCGGTGGAGGACATCGTCGACGCCGCCGGACGAGCGGGCCGGCGAACCCGCCGTCTCCAGGTCAGCCACGCCTTCCACTCGCCGCTGATGCGGCCGATGCTCGACGAGTTCCGCTCCGTTCTCGCCGGGCTGACGTGGTCCCCGCCGGAGATTCCCATCGTCTCCACCGTCACGGGCGCGGCCGTCGAACCCACCGAGCTGGCGTCGCCGGAGTACTGGGTGCGCCACGCCCGTGAGGCGGTCCGCTTCCACGACGCCGTGCGCGCCCTGGTCGGCCAGGTGGACGCCTTCCTCGAGCTCGGCCCGCACACGGCTCTGACCCGGGCCGTCGAGGACAGCCTGCAGGACAGTGCCGCTCCCGTGACCGTGGCCGCGGTCGCCCACCGCGAACGGCCGCAGGTGGCGAGCCTGCTGCGCGCTGTCGGCGCGCTGTGGACGTGCGGGATCGAGGTGGACTGGGCCGCGGTGCTGCCGGCGACGGACGGCCGGCCGGACCTGCCCACGTACGCCTTCGAGCACCAGCGTTTCTGGCCGCGGACCTCGTTGCGCGCGCTCGCCGACGACGTGGCCTCCGCGGGCCTGACCGGTGTCGACCACCCGTTGCTGGGCGCGATGGTCAGCGTGGCGGACGGCGACACGGCCGTGCTCACCGGCCGTCTCTCCCTGACGACCCATCCCTGGCTCGCCGACCACGCCGTGATGGGCACCGTGCTGCTGCCGGGCACGGCCTTCGTCGAACTGGTCCTGCGCGCGGGACAGGACGTCGGCTGCGGCCGGATACGCGATCTGACCCTGGAGACGCCGCTGGTGCTCGACGCCTCGGGCGCCGTACAGGTCCAGGTCGTCGTGGCGCAGGCCGACGCCGACGGATCCCGTGCGGTCACCGTCCACTCGCGTCCGGAGCCGGCCGGCGACACCCTCTGGGGAGAGAGCGTGCCGTGGATCCGGCACGCCCAGGCCGTGATCGCCCCGCAGCCCGAGGCCCCCAACGCCACCGACTTCGGTGCGGTGGCCGGAAAGTCGTGGCCGCCCAGCGGCGCCACGGCCCTCGACGCCGACGGCTTCTACGCGGAACTGGTCCGTCAGGGCTTCGGCTACGGCCCCGCGTTCCAGGGAGTGCGCTCGGGCTGGCGGCGCGGTGACGACATCTTCGCGGAGGTGGAGCTCCCGGAGGGGGCGGCGGCCGACGCCGGCGACTTCGGCATCCACCCGGCCCTGCTGGACGCGGCGTTGCATGCGATGGGCCTGGGCGGAGCGCCCGGCGGCGACGACGGCGGAGCGGCGCGGCTGCCCTTCGCCTGGTCCGGAGTGCAGTTGTGGGCACTCGGCGCCCGCTCCGTCCGGGTGTGGCTGTCGTTCAAGGGCGGCTCCACCTTGCGGGTCCGCATGGCCGACGCGGCCGGTGTGCCCGTCCTCGGGATCGATGAGCTGGTGCTGCGCCCGGTGACGCAGGCGCAGGTCAGCTCGGCCCGGTCGGTGGTGGCGGGATCGCTGTTCACCACGCGGTGGGAGCGCTGGGAGGCGGACGGCACCCCAGCGGAGCGGCCCCCGGTCGGCTGGACCGACGCCCTGTCGGCGGAGGACGTCGCCGCGACGGGCGACAGTGCGCTGCTGGACTGCGCCGGACTGCCCGGCTTCGACGGCGCGCTGCCGGACCAGGTCCTGGCCGCGTTGAACAGCGTGCTGGAACGCGTACAGCAGTGGCTGGTGCAGGACGTGCCGGCCGGTGCGCGGCTGGTCGTCCTCACCCGCGGCGCGGTCCAGACGTCCGCCGACGAGCGCGTCGATCCGCTGCAGGCCTCCGTCCACGGTCTGCTGCGGTCGGCGCAGTCCGAGCACCCGGACCGGTTCCTGCTGGTCGACGCGAGTGCGGCGGCGGACGGCGAGCCCGAAGCGGGTGACCTGCTGCGGACCTTGCTGCCTGCGGCGATCGACCAGGGCGAGACCGAGTTCGCGCTGCGCGGCGGCACCGCGTACGTGCCTCGCCTCCAGCACTCCGCCGCGCGGACACCGCAGGACGCCCCGTCCGCGGCGCCGGTCGACGGCACCGTGCTGGTCACCGGTGGCACCGGTGTGATCGGTTCGGCGGTCGCCCGGCACCTGGTCACCGCCCACGGTGTCACGGACCTGGTCCTCGTCAGCAGGCGCGGCTCTGACGCCGCGGGCGCGGTCGAGCAGGCCGAGCACCTGCGGGAACTCGGCGCGCAGGTGCGGATCGCGGCCTGTGACGTCGCCGACCGCGACGCCGTCGCGGAGTTGCTCGCGGGCATCCCCGACCTGCGCGGGGTGGTGCACGCCGCCGGTGTCATCGACGACGGCACCCTCACGGCTCTGACCCCGGAGCGCCTGGCGACCGTGTTGCGGCCCAAGGTGAACGCAGCCTGGAACCTGCACGAGCTCACCCGCGACCGGGACCTGGGGATGTTCGTCCTCTTCTCCTCGGCGGCCGGGATCTTCGGCTCCCCCGGACAGGCCAACTACTCGGCGGCCAACACCTTCCTGGACGCCCTGGCGCAGCGGCGTCGTGCCGAGGGGCTGCCCGGGCACTCGCTGGCCTGGGGACTGTGGGCCGATCTGAGCACCATGACCGGAACCCTGAGCGACACCGATTTCGGGCGTCTCACCCGGGGCGGCCTGCGGGCGTTCTCCGAGGACGAGGGGGTGGCCCTGTTCGACGCCGCCGTGCGGCTTGCCGAGCCCGTGGTGGTCCCGGTCCGCTTGGACCTGCGGCACATGGACTCGCCGCCCGCGTTGCTGCGCGGCCTCGTCGCGGCCCCGCAGCGGCGGGCATCCGCCGCGGCCGTGACCGAGGGCGCGGGCCTCGCCGACCGTCTGGCGGCACTCCCCGCCGACCTGCGGTCCGACGCCCTCGTCGACGTGGTGCGCGAGCACGCGGCCGTCGTGCTCGGCCATGCCTCGCCCACCGACATCGGTGCGGCGCAGTCCTTCAGCGACCTCGGGTTCGATTCGCTCACCGCCGTCGAACTCCGCAACCGCCTGGCCGGGCTGACCGGTGTCCGGCTGCCCACGACCCTGGTCTTCGACTACCCGAACCCGCAGGTGCTGGCCGACTTCCTCGGCTCGGAGCTGTTCGGCTCGGCCGACGAGGCCGAGCGGCGCACAGCGGTGGCCGGCCCCTCCGACGAGCCCGTCGCGATCATCGGCATGAGCTGCCGCTACCCGGGCGACGTGCGTTCCCCGGAGGACCTGTGGGACCTCGTGGTCCACGGCAGCGAAGGCATCGGCGGATTCCCCACCGACCGAGGATGGGACCTCGACGCGCTGTACGACCCGGAGGGCCACGGGTCGGGGACCACCTATGTGCGGGAGAGCGGCTTCCTCTACGACGCCGCCGAGTTCGACGCGGGCTTCTTCGGGGTGGCTCCGCGTGAGGCCGTGGCGATGGATCCGCAGCACCGGCTGCTCATGGAGGCCTCCTGGGAGGCGATCGAGCGGGCCGGCATCGACGCCAGGAGCCTGCGCGGCAGCCGGACCGGTGTCTTCTCCGGCCTGATGTACCACGACTACGTGGCACGGCTTCGGGCCGTGCCCGAGGACCTCGTGGGCTACCTGAGCAACGGGAACGCGGGCAGTGTGGCATCCGGCCGGGTGGCCTACTCGTTCGGCTTCGAGGGGCCGGCGGTGACGGTGGACACCGCATGCTCGTCGTCTCTGGTGGCGCTGGACATGGCCATCAGCGCGCTGCACAGCGGCAGGTGCGACCTGGCCCTGGCCGGCGGTGTCGCCGCCATGTCCACCCCCACCGCGTTCACCGAGTTCAGCAGGCAGCGGGGACTCGCCCCCGACGGCCGCTGCAAGGCGTTCGCCGCGTCGGCCGACGGTACGGCGTGGGGCGAGGGCGTCGGTGTGCTGCTGGTGGAGCGGCTGTCGGACGCGCGCCGCAACGGGCACCGGGTGCTCGCGGTGGTGCGTGGTTCGGCGGTCAACCAGGACGGCGCGTCCAACGGGATGAGTGCCCCGAACGGCCCGTCACAGCAGCGGGTCATCCGGGACGCCCTGGCGAACGCGGGCCTGTCCCCGTCCGAGGTCGACGTGGTGGAGGCCCATGGCACCGGCACCTCGCTGGGCGATCCCATCGAGGCACAGGCACTGATCGCGACCTACGGCCAGGAGCGGTTCGAGGAACGGGCGTTGCTGCTGGGGTCGGTGAAGTCCAACATCGGCCACACCCAGGCGGCCGCGGGCGTCGCGGGAATCATCAAGATGGTGATGGCGATGCGGCATGGAATCGTTCCGCCCACCCTGCACGTCGACGAGCCCAGCCCGCACATCGACTGGAGCGCGGGCGCGGTCGAGTTGGTGACCGAGTCCGTCGCCTGGCCGGAGACGAACCGCCCCCGGCGCGCGGCGGTGTCCTCGTTCGGGATCAGCGGCACCAACGCCCACGTCATCCTGGAACAGGCGCCGGCCGAACCCGAGGCCGACCGGCCGGAGCCCCGGCCCGTCCTCTCGGGGGCCGTCCAGTCCTGGGTGCTCTCGGCCAAGAGCGCCGAAGCACTGCGCGGCCAGGCCGCGCGTCTGAGCCGGCTGGCGGCGGATCCCGGGGTGCCGGTGGACACGATCGCCGCCGCGCTGGCGTCCACGCGGACGGAGTTCGATCACCGGGCTGTGGTGACCTCTGACGACCGCGCCGGGTTCGTGGCGCGGTTGGACGCGCTGACGAGCGGCGACGCGCAGTCGCCGGGCATGGTCCGGGGCCTCGCGCGCTCCGGGGCGAAGGCGGTGTTCGTGTTCCCGGGCCAGGGGGCGCCATGGGCCGGCATGGCTCGCGAACTGCTGGACAGCTCACCGGTGTTCGCCGAGTCGGTCGAGCGGTGCGCCGAGGCTCTGGCCGAGTTCGTCGACTGGGATCTGCTCGCGGTGCTGCGGGGCGGTTCGGACGACGCACAGCTGGAGCGGGTGGATGTCGTGCAGCCCGCGCTGTGGGCGATGATGGTGTCGCTGGCACAGGTGTGGCGGTCGGTCGGTGTTGTTCCGTCCGCTGTCATCGGCCACTCCCAAGGTGAGATCGCCGCGGCGTGTGTGTCGGGTGCGCTGTCGCTGGAGGACGGTGCGCGTCTGGTGGCGTTGCGCAGCCAGGTGATCGCCGAGCAGTTGGTGGGCCGGGGCGGGATGGTGTCGGTCGCGGCGCCGGCCGCCCGGGTCGAGGAGCTGCTGGCGGGTCGTGAGGGTGCGTGGGTCGCCGTGGTGAACGGCCCCGGCAACACGGTGGTCGCCGGTGATTCCCCTGTTCTGGAAGAGGTCGTGGCGGCGTGCGAGGAGACCGGTCTGAGTGCGCGGAGGGTCCCCGTGGACTACGCCTCGCACACTCCGCACGTCGAGCAGGTCCGCCACCGACTGATGGAGCTGGCCGCTCCGGTCAGCCCCCGCCCGGGTGACGTCCCGATGTACTCGACGGTGACCGGGAGCCAGGTCGACGGCACGGAGCTGGACGCCGAGTACTGGTACCGCAACCTGCGCCGCCCGGTGCAGTTCGAGGAGACGGTGGCCGCGCTGGTGAAGCAGGGGGTGAGCGTCTTCGTCGAGGTGAGTGCGCATCCCGTGCTCACGGGCGCGATGGAGGACCTGACGGCCGCCGCGGGCAGGCCCGGCGCGTTGGCGGTGGGCAGTCTGCGGCGCGATCACGGTGCGCGTGAGACGCTGCTGCGTTCGATGGGAACGCTGTGGACCCGTGGCATCGGCGTGGACTGGACGTCGGTACTGCCCGCTGTCGCGGAGTTCGTGGATCTGCCCACGTATGCGTTCCAGCGTGAGCGGTACTGGCTGGACGCCCCCGCGGTGACCGGTGACGCTTCCGGGGTGGGCCTGGAGTCCACGGGCCACCCCCTGCTGGGGGCTGTGGTCCGCCCGGCGGGCCATGACACGGCCCTGTTCACCGGACGGTTGTCAACCGCCGCCCAGCCGTGGCTCGCGGACCATGCCGTCGCGGGAACGGTCCTCCTGCCGGGCAGCGTCCTGCTGGACTGGGTGCTGTACGCCGGACGGGAAGTCGGCTGCCCCTGGCTGCCGGAACTCACCCTGGAAGGGCCTCTGGTGCTGCGCGACGGCGTCTCCGTCGCCGTTCAGGTACACGTGACCGAGGCGGATGAGACCGGCCGCCGTACCGTCACCGTTCACTCCCGCAGCGAGGCCGCCGCACCGGACGGGGGCCCGGAGTGGACCCGCCACGCCAGCGCACTCATGTCCCCGGCGCCGGAGGCGCCGAGTGACCTGAGCGGCTTCGCTCCCCTCGCGGGCGCGTGGCCGCCACCGGGCGTGGAAGAGGTCCAACTGGGCGATTTCTACGAGGAGTTGGCCAAACTCGGCTACGACTACGGGCCGACGTTCCGCGGCTTGCGGGCCGTGTGGCGCTCCGGTGCGGACATCCTCGCCGAGGTGGCCCTGCCCGAGGGGGCCGCGACGGAGGAGTTCGACCTGCACCCCGCGTTGCTCGACGCGTCCCTGCACGCGATGGGCCTGGGTACCTTCTTCGACCAGGACGAGGCGCAGGTCCGGATGCCCTTCCTGTGGGCAGGCGTACGGCTGCACGCCGCGGCCGGCTCCACGGGCCGGGTGCGGCTGTCCGCCGCGGGCCCGGATGCGCTGGGCGTCAGGATCGCCGACGCGGCGGGCCGGCCCGTGGCCGAGATCGACCGGCTGGCCATGCGCGTCGTTCCCGTGGACCAGCTGCGTCAGGCGTCGGACGCCGCCGCACCGGTGCGCCGGAAGCGGACGCGCACGGCGCCGAGGGCGAACGTGCGCACCCGTGTGCTGGGTGTCGAGGCGGACAAGCGCCACGAGGTCGTGGAAGACGTCATCCGGACCGAGTTGGCCGTCGTCCTGAGCCACGACGGCCCGGTGGACTTCGACCCGGAGGGCGAGTTCCTCGACTTCGGCGTGGACTCGGTGGCCGCCATCGATCTGCGGGACCGTCTCGGCGAGCTGCTCGAACTCCAGCTTCCCGCCACGACGTTGTTCGAGTACCCGACCATCGCCAGGCTCGCCGTTCATCTGGTGGGCCTCGTCGGTTCGGAAGCCGCGTCGCCCACCGCGGCGGCGGGAGCCGCGCCCGCGCCGCTGTCCCCGTTCGACAGCCTGGAGGCGCTGTACCGCGCGTCGTACGCCATCGGCGAGTCGGGGCAGGCGGGTATGGACCTGATCAAGGCCGCCTCGCGGATCCGGCCGTCGTACTCGGTCGAGGCCGCGGCGGACAACGCCCTTCCGGTGACGCGCATGTCCCGCGGCGACGGAGACAGGGCCACCCTGGTCTGCCTGCCCGCGATCACCTCGACGGCGAGTCCGATGATGTACGGTCGGCTGTCCCAACTGGTCCAGGGCAAGCGGGACCTGATTGCCCTGACGAACCCGGGATACGCTGATGGCCAGTTGCTGCCCGACTCCTACCGCACCCTGACCGAGACCCACCTTCTGACACTGCGGTCGGCGGTCGGGAACGATCCGTTCGTGCTCCTCGGGCACTCGGCGGGCGGGGTGCTCGCCTACTCCCTGGCGATGCGGGCGGAAGAGGTGGGGCTCAAGCCTTCCGCGATCGTCCTGATCGACACCTACCAGCCGGACGCGAAGTTCACGGTGAAGACGAACCGGGCCATGATGGACGGCCTCTTCGACCGTGAACACATCTTCGGGGCCGGCGCGATGTCCGGGGTGCGGCTCAGCGCGATGGGGCGCTACTACTCGCTGATGAACGAGTGCGAGCTCTCCCCGGTCGCGGCCCCGACGTACTTCCTGCGCGCCGCGGACCCGATGCCGTACCAGGCCGACGGTTTCGACGACGACGGGTGGCGCCCGGCCTGGCCGTTCCCCCACACGCTCGGAACCACTCCGGGCGACCACTTCACGCTCATGGAGGACCACATCAAGGTGACCGCGGAAGCGATCGAAGGCTGGCTGACCGAACAGGGGTACTGACCCCGGTCACCGCGAAGCCGCCGGGCCGGCCCGTCTCCCGTTCTCCCATTCCCCCCTCACCGCCCCCTCCACAGGAGAAAAGACAGAAGATGACCAACACCGACACCGACCACCTGATGGCCGAGGAGGCGGGACATGGCTGACCGGCACGGTCCGGCCGCCGTGACGGCCGACGGCATCCGGTGGCGTACCCGCGCGACCCTCGTCCTGGAGGTGGCAGGCGCGTTCGCGACCGTCGGATCGATGGCGGCCGTTATCGAGATCTGCCGGGACATGCTGGCCGGGCGCACCGGCACCGACCGGCTCTGGTGGCTCGTCGGTGCCGCCGTCGCCATGGTGCTGGTGGGATTCGCCGTGCAGGTGGTGGGCCGGGTGCTGAGCCGGGAGGCGGGCGTGCGCACGCAGGAGCGCTTCTTCGCCGCGGTCACCGGCAGGGTGCACGGCAACCCCGCCGCCCGCTCGGTGCACGCCTCCTGGCGGACGAACGCGGCGACCCTCGGCCGTGACATCGCCCAGACCGGCACGATGGTCGGCCGGACCCAGGCCGAACTCGTCTCGTCCGTGACGGTGTTCGCACTGTCGGTCGGCTACCTGTTCTGGGCCGCGTGGCAGATGGCGCTGGTGACCCTGTTGCCGATGGCGCTCGGGTTCCTCGTCTTCCGTGTGAACGGGGCGCGCTTCACCCGCGACATCAGGGACGACTACATCACGAGCCTGCGCACCGTCAACGCCGTACGCCCCAGGATCGGACTCGTGGCACGGCTCAACCGGGCCGGGACGCGCGCGGACACCGCCGCCACGACCCGCACGGCGGCCGGCAAGCTGGCCGAGGTCACCACCGGGTTCACCGAGTTCTTCCTGACCCGGGTGGGCGTGCTGCTCGGCGCCCGGGCTCTGGCCGAGATCGCCTTCTCGCCGCTGACCGTCTTCACCTTCGTCCTCTGCGGCGGGGCGACGATGATCAGGTCGGGCTGGCTGACCCCGGCCGACCTGATCCCGCCCCTGGTGGTGGGCGTGGGCCTGGGAGCGCCCCTGCTGGCGATCACCTACTACCTGGAGGAGATCGGCTGGGGCAAGATGTCGGTGTTCCGGTTGACCGCCTTCTCCAGCGAGGGACAGGCGGCGGATCCCGACGCCTTGACCCTCGACCTGCCCGAGACCGGCGTCCACACGGTCGCCGAGCCGACGGACGAGGCGGCCGACCTGATCGTCGACCAGGTCGCGGCCGCGACCCCGGCCGACCGCCTGGCCGTCGTGGTGCCCGACGCACCCGTCGCGGTCGGACCGGTCGGTGCCTACATCACCGCCGACCGCCCGGAACCCGGCACGCCGGAGGAGGCCGAGCGGGCCGCCCGGATCGCCGGTGTCCACGAGACGCTCTCGGCCCTGCCGCGCGGATACGACTCCGTCCTCGGCTCCGACGCGTCGCTGTCCTCCGCCGAACTCCAACGGCTCGCCCTGGCAAGGGCGCTGGCCGGCGGCCGGGAGCGCGTCCTGCTCGATCAGCGGGCGTTCCCGGGCGCACCGGAGCTGGCCCGTACCGCCGCCGAGGAACTGCGCGAGCAGACGTCCGTGGTCCTCGTGGCCCCGCCCCGTTCCCTCGCATCCCGGGAGGCCGCCCAGTGAGGCCCGTTCTCGTCCGCCTGTGGCGCGCATCCGGCTGGCAGGCAGTGACGCCGCTGCTGCTCTTCCTGGCCCTCGGTGCGATCGTGCAGGGAGTCGCCTTCACCTTCGCGGTGCCCATCGCCGAAAGCCTGTTCCGCCGCGGGGCGGAGGTCCCCTGGGGGTGGATCGCCGCCCTGCTGGTGGCCGCCCTGATCCACGCCGTACTGCACTACCGCAGCGTGCCCATGGGCAACAAGCTCGGTGCCGACCTCGTGACCACGCTCCACCACGACCTCGCCGAGCAGTTGTCCCGGCGGCCCACCCGCACCCTCGACGTCAGCCACGCGGACCGGCTCGCCTCGCTCGACGGTACGGCCCTGGTGGTGCTGATGGGCCTGCCCGCACACATCCTGCGCCCGCTGGTCGCGGCCGTCGCCACGCCGGTGACGGTGATCGTGATCACCGCGTTCATCGACGTCAAGGTCGCGGCGGTGCTCGCCGTCGGCATGCTGGCGCTGGTGCTCGTGACCCCAGTGGTGGTCCGTCTGCTGACCCGGGACGAGGAGCCCGACGGGGCCGAATGGCTCCGCCAGATCTGCTCCTACCCGGCCCGCTCGCCACGCACTCACGCCGGGCCCGCCCTGCGCCCGGCAGCGGGTGAGGTGATGCTCTGGCGCGTCACCGAACTGGCCCTGTGCGGTGCCGTCGCCCTGTGCGTCGCGATCGCCAAGGGCGGGGGCGCGTCCACGGCGACCAAGGTCGGCCTCGTCATTCTGTCGGTGCTGACCCTCCGTGCGGTGCTCGAAGCCGTCCTTCTCACCAGCACGGTGATGAACTCCTACGAGGTGATGGCGATGATCGGCCGGCTGGCGGACCCCGGCACCGCGGAGCCGCCGAGCGCCGAGTGGCCGGAGCGGACGGATGTGGAGTTCGCCGAGGTCGAGTTCGCCGTCGACGCAACGACGGTGCTCAGCGCCACCTCGTTCCGGCTTCCCGCGCGGGCGACGACCGCGATCGTCGGCGCTCCGGACGGCGTCCGGCTGCTCCTCGGCGAACTGCTGGCGGGCGAGGTCGCGGGGGCGTCCGGACGGGTGCTGATCGGCGGGGTGGAGGTCGGCACCATCGCGGTCCCGGAGATCGAGCGGAACATCAGCCGCGTGTCGGCGTCGGCGCCCGCCCTCACACGGGAGAGCGCGGAGCAGTTCGTCGGCTCCCAGCCGCTTGAGGGCTCCGACGGCACACCGTCCCACCTGGACTCGCCACGGGTCAGGGCCAGCCTGGACCGCCTGCGCCGGAACCTTGCCGAACCCGCCGGGTCCGCTCTGGGCGACGCCGACCGCTGGCGGCTCGCGCTGCTGCGCACGCTGGTGGAGGACCCCGAAGTGGTGATCGTGGACGGCACCGCGGGATCGGACGGATTCGCCGAGGAACCCGATCTGGCCGACCTGCTGTCCGCCCTCGCCGAGGACCGGACCTGCTGGCTCGTCCCCGGACCGGGATTCGTCCTCCCGCCCTGCGACGAAGTGCTCCTCGTCGAGGGCACCCGGGTCGTTCCCAAAGCGGTCACCGCACCCAGGTCAACCCCTATTGGTTAGCCAGAGCCCCTGGGATTTATGTGGGGTTGAAACCCTGCCAGGTGGTCGGGATGATTTCACCACGGGTGGAGTCGATGAAAGAAGCAGAGGTAGTTTCGTGCTGAATGCAGATACGCGGGAGGCGAGTGGCTGGATTCGCCGCTTCCATTCAGCGTCGAATTCCGCAACCCGGCTCGTGTGCTTTCCGCACGCCGGCGGGTCGGCCAGCTACTTCTACGGCGTCTCCGCGGCCCTGTCACCTGCGCTCGATGTCCTGGCGATCCAGTACCCGGGTCGCCAGGACCGCCGTTCGGAGCCGGTGCTGCGCACCATCGACGAACTGGCCCAGCAGGCCGTGGACGCACTGCGGCCGTGGTCGGACCGTCCGCTGGTGCTCTTCGGGCACAGCATGGGGGCCCTGATCTCCTTCGAGGTGGCCAGGAAGCTCGAAGCCGAGTCGGCCGGGCCGCTGTCGCTGGTGGTCTCCGGCTGCCGGGCCCCGTCCCGGTACCGTCAGGACCCCCTGCACCTGTCCTCCGACGACGTCCTGCTCGCCGAGATCGAGCGGCTGGAGGGGACCGACTCCCGGCTGATGGACGACGAGGAACTGCGCGCCCTCTTCCTGCCCGCACTCCGCGGCGACTACGAGGCCGTCGCCACCTATCGTCACCGCCCGGGCAACCCCTTGAACTGCCCGGTCCTCGCCATGGTCGGCGACAAGGATCCCAAGGCGGGCGTGGACGACGTCGACGCCTGGCGCGACCACACCCGGGAGAGCTGCGAAACGCGGGTCTTCACCGGAGGGCACTTCTATCTGACGAGCCATGCCGCCGCCGTGACCGAAACAGTGCGCAGGCATGTCGAGGAATTGAGCAGCTGACGTTTCCCCGGGGTCCCGGCCGACATTTTCCCGGGGCTGCGGCTGACATTTTCCCGGGGCCGATCGAGAACGAGAGGACATGCCATGGCCGATGCGTCACCGGATTCCCCTGGTGCTGCTCCCCTTCCACTGGCGGGCCTCAAAGTCATCGACGTCTCCACTCTCTTCGCCGGCCCCTACGCGGCCCAGCTGCTGGCCGACTTCGGCGCCGAAGTGATCAAGGTGGAGCACCCGACGGGTGACCCGGTGCGCCGGTACGGTGCCATGCACGAAGGGGTGCCGCTCGTCTGGAAGGTTCTCAACCGCAACAAGAAGAGCGTCGTCCTCGACCTCAAGCAACCGGACGACCAGAAGAACTTCCTGAAACTGGCGACCGGGGCGGACGCGCTGATCGAGAACTTCCGGCCGGGAACGCTGGAACGCTGGGGGCTCGGCCCCGACGTACTGGCGGAGCACAACCCGCGGTTGGTCGTCACGAGGGTCACGTGCTTCGGACAGGACGGGCCCTATGCGAACCGGCCGGGATTCGGCACGCTCGCCGAGGCCATGAGCGGCCTGGCCGCCATGTCGGGGGAACCGGACGGCCCTCCTGCCCTTCCCGCCTTCCCGCTCGGCGACGCCTTCGCGGGGATGCAGGCGGCCTGCGCCACCCTGATAGCGTTGCGGGCCCGCGACCGGCTGGGCCGCGGACAGGTCGCGGACGTCGCGATCACGGAGTCGTTGATCGGTGCCCTGGGCGCCCAGCTGACCGCCTACACCGCGTCGGGCACCAAGCCGCCCCGCGTCGGCAACCGGTCCAACAACAATGCTCCCCGCAACGTCTACCGCTGCGGGGACGGCGCATGGGTGGCCGTGTCCGCCCCGGCGCAGTCGGTGGCCGAGCGGGTCATGCGGCTCGTCGGCCGCCCCGAGCTGATCGAGGAACCGTGGTTCGCCACCGGCGTCGGCCGGGCCGCCCACCGCGACCTGATCGACGACGCCGTCGGCGAGTGGATCTCGCTCCGCGAGCGCTCCGAGGTGATGGCGGCCTTCGAACGCGCGGAAGCCGCCGTCGCCCCCATCTACGAAGTCGACGACGTCCTCAGCGATCCGCACTTCGCGTCGCGGGATGTGGCGATCGACATACCCGACCCCGAGCTGGGGACGGTGCGCATGCAGAACGTGCCATTTCGCCTGTCGGTGACCCCTGGGCACGTCAGGTGGGCCGGACCTCGGCTGGGCGAACACACCGACGAGGTCCTGGCGGCTGCCGGCGATCCGGCCTCCGGCCTGCCTCAACAAGGAAGAACGGACCATGAACCCTCCTGAGCGGCGGCAGCGACTCTTCCTCAGCTATCTCTACGTTCCCGGCCACCAACCCGAGCGCATAGCAAGGGCGTACGCATCCGACGCCCACGCCGTCATCCTCGACCTGGAGGACGGCGTACCGGAACCGCGCAAGGCGTACGCCAGGGCGATGGTCTCCGAGATGGTCGCCGGAACCCCCCTGAAGCCGACCTATGTGCGGCTGAACTCGATGGCCTCCGGCCTCTGCAAGGACGACGTCCTGGCCGTGGCCGGAGCGGGGCTGTCGGGCGTACGCCTGCCCAAGGTGGAACACCCCGACGACGTCCGGCAGCTCGAGTGGCTGCTCCAGCAGGCCGGCAGCTCCGCGGCGATCCATCTGCTCCTGGAGACCGCCCGCGCGCTGGAGCTGGCCTACCCCCTCGCCACGGCGTCGCCCGTGGTGGAGATGCTCGGGCTCGGCGAGACCGATCTGCAGGTCGACCTGAACAGCGATCTGGACGGCCCGACGATGGACGCCTGCCGCACCCGCGTCATCATGGCCTCCCGCGCCGCCGGCCTGTCCAGCCCGTGCCAGAGCGTGTTCTCCGACATCCGCGACCTCGACAACCTGCTGACCAGCAGCGTGCACGGCAAGCGCCTCGGCTTCGTCGGCCGCATGGCCATCCATCCGGCGCAGATCCCCATCATCCACGACGTCTACACGCCCAAGCCGAACGAGGTCGCGGAAGCCCAGGAGATATGCGATGCCGCCGCGCTGGCACAGGCGCAGAACGCCTCAATCATCATCACGCCCAACGGCAGGACGGTCGGGCCGCCGATGATCGCCAAGGCGCGGCGGACGCTGGAGATCGCAGCCGGAATCAACTCGACCGAGGAGTCGTCGTGACGCACCCGACAGCAGCGAGGCCCGACGCCCTGCTGGCCGCCGTCGGGCAGGGCGTGGAGGTGCTGGACCTGGCGCAACCCCTGGCCAACGGCATCCCGTGCTCGCCGAACCACCCGGGATTCAGGATGGCGCTGACTCGGCGCCACGGTGACATGGTGCGCCCGGACGGAGGCTCGGCGGCCGCCGAGATCATCGTGACGGGCGGGCATGTGGGAACTCACATCGACGCCCTCGCGCACGTCTCCCAGGACGGCCTTCTGCACGGCGGCCACGACTGCATGGAAGCCCAGACGGGAGGAAGCTTCTCGGTCCACGGGGTCGAGACGATCGCCCCGATGATCTGCCACGGTGTCATGCTGGACATCGCGGGGCTGCACGGCGTCGACTGCCTCGACGGCGGCTACGGGATCACTGCAGAAGACCTGGCCACGGCCGCCGAGAAGGCGAACGTCACCCCCACCGCCGGGGGCGTCTGCCTGATCAACACCGGGTGGAGCCGCTGGTGGCCGCAGCCCGAGCGGTATCTCGGGACGGAGTCGGGGGTCCCCGGTGTGACGGCGGAGGCCGCGAGGTGGCTCGCGCAGCACGAGATCCGCGCGGCCGGTACCGACACCACCGCCTTCGAGCGGATCCAGCCCGGCCGCGGCCACGCCGTCCTGCCCGTCCACCGGATCATGCTGGTGGAGAACGGCATTCACATCATCGAGCACATGAGGCTGACGGACCTCGTGGATCGCGGCATCGCCGAGTTCACCTTCGTCCTGGCGCCGTTGAAGATCGTCGGAGCGACCGGCTGCCCGGTCCGCCCGCTCGCAGCGGTGAGCGCCGCCGAACCCGCGCGGGGGGACTGAGCGTGCTCAAGGGGAATGCTCCGCGCGGCCTCATCGACGACGTGGCCGACTTCGCCGAGCGGGCCGTGAAGACCGGACTCGCCGACCGCCGCGAGAACGCGGTCCGCGCGGTGCTCGACACCGTGGGCAACATGGCCCTGGGCGCCGCACAACCCATCCACGGCCTCGTCAGCGAGGTGGCCCGGCAATGGGGGACCGGCGACGCGGCCACGGCCATCGGTCACCCCCACCGCATGCCGTCCACCGCGGCGGCGTTCGTCAACGGCACACTCGCCCACTGCATGGACTTCGACGACACACACCTCCCCTCGGTCCTGCACCCGAGCGCGTCGGTCGTGCCGGCCGCCTTCGCGGCGGGTGAGGCGGGAGAGGCCGACGGGCCCCGCCTGCTCGACGCCATCACGGTCGGGATCGAGGTGTGCGTCCGGCTCGGGATGGCCGGATACGACGCGCAGCTCGGCAACTCGATCTTCTTCGAACGCGGACAGCACGCCACCGCCATCTGCGGTGCGGTGGGATCCGCCGTGGCCGCCGCGATGCTCGCCACGGGCGGCGCAGGGACGATCGCCGCGGCCGCGAGCATCGCCGCCAGCATGGGCTCCGGACTGCTGGAAGCGAACCGGACCGGTGGCAGCGTCAAGCGGATACACACCGGCTGGGCCGCGCACTGCGGTGTGGCCGCCGCTCAGCTGGCCGCGTGCGGCCTGACCGGGCCGCCCACCGTACTGGAAGGCCGCTTCGGCTTCTTCACGGCGTTCTGCGGGGAAGGGGCACGCCCGGAACTGGTCACCGAAGACCTGGGCGACCACTGGTACTCGGACGCGATGCACATCAAGCCCTACCCCAGCAACCACTTCACCCACGCGGGCATCGACGCGGCCCTCGAACTGCGAAGCCGGGGAGTGACACCCGAGGACGTGGTCGCGGTCGAACTCGGCCTGCCCGCCCCGGTCCTGCGCACGGTCGCCGAACCCGCCGATGTGAAGGCCTCGCCGGAAAGCGGCTACGCGGCGGCCTTCTCCGGGCCCTACACCGTGGCGGCGGCGCTGGTCGGCGGCGGCGGGCTCGGGCTGTACATCGACGACTTCACCGACGAGGCGGCTCGTCGGCCGGAAGTCCTCGCACTCGCCCGCAAGGTGACCTGCTACGCGGACCCCGACTGCACGGCCCTCTTCCCCGGGCAGTTCCCCGCCAGGGTCACCGCACACCTCACCGAGGGCCGAACCGAAGAGGTGATCCGCCACACCAACCGGGGCGGACCCCACCTTCCGCTGACCGAGGGCGAACTGCGGCGGAAATTCACCTTGAACGCCACGCGCTCGTTCGACGGCCGTTCGGTGGAGCTTCTCGCGAGCGAGATCCAGCGGCTCGCGGACACCGCATCGGCCCGGTCCGTCATGAAGCTTCTCCGCATCCCGGGCTGACCGGTCGCCGGTGGGGATCCAGCAAGGCTGCCGCTGCGGCAGGACTGTCATTTCAGCACGACACGAGCAACGGAGTATGCGATGACCGAAGCGACCGACCCCCGCTGGGCGGTCCTGGATCCCGCCACGGACCCCGGTGACCCCGACGCGTATCTGCGGACCGCCGTGGCCTGGCACTTCGGTGCGGACACGGGCTCGCCGTTCTGGCTGCGCAGGGCGAAGGAGCTGGACTTCGACCCACTGACCGAGGTGCGCACCTTCGACGACCTGAAGCTGTTCCCCAACGTCGTCGACGAGTGGCGCGACATCCCGGTGGAGGACCTGATCCCGCGCGGCTACGGCCCCAACCCTCCGGCGCCCAGGGTGTTCGAGAGCGGCGGCACCACCGGGGCCCCCAAGCGGGCCATCCTGATGCCGGAATGGATCGAAGCCTCGATCGACCGGATGCTCAACGGACCGCAGTTCGCCGGCCGTGCGCCCTCCAACATCCTGGTCATGACGCCGACCGGACCGCACAAGATCGGCTGTATGTACGACTACGTCGTCCAGCGCCAGAACACCATCAAGTTCTGCATCGACATGGACCCGCGCTGGGTCAAGAAGCTCATCGCCTCGGGACAGAAGGACCAGGCGGACGCCTACGTCGAGCACGTCGTCGACCAGGCGGAGCATGTGCTGGAGAGCCAGGACGTCGGCCTGCTGGTGACCACACCGCCGCTGCTGCGCGCCTGCGCCAGGCGCCCGCGCGTCGCCGAGCTGATCAACTCCAAGGTCGAGGTGGTGTTCTGGGGCGGCGCCCACATGACCATCGACGAGCGGTTCGAGCTGCAGCACGTGCACTTCCCGAACGTGCGGATGGTCAGCCGGTACAGCAGCATCATGATTCTCGAGGGCGCCACCCAACGGCAGGGTCTCGGCTCGGACGACGACATCGTCTTCGACACCCCCAGCCCGGTGGTCACATTCCGTGTGGTCGACCCCGAGACGGGCGAGACAGTGCCCTACGGCCAGCGCGGACAGGTCGTGATGAACCACGTCAGCAAGGGGATGTTCGTCCCGAACAACCTCGAGCGCGACACCGCCGTCCGGGTGCCCGCGCCCGAGGGGCGGATCGGCGACTCCGTCTCGTCCCCCGCTCCCGTCGACGTGTTCGGCGGAGAGACCGTCATCGAAGGCATCTACTGAGTCGGGGGAACCAACCACCATGTCGCACAACGAGAACACCGATCTGTCGGTGCGGACCGGCTCCGGCCGGCTGCAGGGCTTCCTCGATCGCGGGGTGCCGAACTGGCGCGGAGTGCCCTACGGACGGGTCGAGGAGCGGTTCCGCCCGGCGCGTACGGCCGCCTCCGACGGCGATGTCGATGCCACCCGATGGGGGCCGGTCAGCTGGCAGGTGCCGCTGACCCTGGACTTCGGCACCTGGACACCGCTCTACCCGGACTTCGTGGAGAGTGAGGACTGCCTCAGGCTGAACATCTGGGCGCCTCCGGCGAAGCGGGCCGAGCCGCGCCCCGTACTGGTGTGGCTCCACCCCGGTGCCCATATGTTCGGCAGCGGCAACATGCAGACGTACGACCCCTGGGTCTTCGCCGCGCACCACGACGTGGTCGTGGTCAGCGGCAACTGCAGGCTCGGGCCCTGGGGCCAGCTCTACCTCGGTGGGCTCGATCCGCAGTTCGGCGACAGCGTGAACCTCGCCCTGCGCGACTACCTGCTGATGCTGGAGTGGGTACGTGACAACATCGCCGAGTTCGGTGGCGATCCGGAGAGCGTCACCATCTTCGGCGCGTCGTCCGGCGCCTCCGACGTCGGCACGCTGCTGGGCGTTCCCGCCGCCCGCGGGCTCTTCCAGCGGGCCGTGGTGTACAGCGGCAACGCCGAGCAGGCGGTGACCCCGGACGAGGCGACCGCCCTGGCCGAACGCTTCATCGCGGCGGCGGGTTCCCTGGCCGCCACTCCGACGGACCTGGCGAAGCTGTCCAACGTCGCCCTCCGCTGGATCCACAAGGAGATGCTGAAGGACGGCCCGGTCCGCTACGACCCGGTCGTCGACGGCGAGATCCTCCCCAGGCAGCCCCTGGAGTCGGTCGGGAAGGGCATGGCCGCCGACGTCCCGCTCCTGGTCTCGGTGACCGCCGACGAGGCGCGCATGTTCGACCTCTACTCCGATCACGACGTCGACGACAAGTACGCCGAACTCCCCGGGGCCGACCTCGGGGCCGGACACGACGAGAAGGTCGACGCGCTGTCCAAGAAGTACTTCATCGAACCGGCCCAGCGGCTTCTGGCAGCCGCGAACGCCGGCGGTGGGCAGTGCTGGGCCCAGGTGTTCAACTACCAGCTCAGCACCTCGCCCATGGTCCATCTGCCTGCTCTGGCGGGGCGGCCGGCCCACGCCTCGGACAGCGCCGCGATTTTCTACGACCGCAGCAGCGAGGCCGAGAACGACACCGACCGCGCCGTCGGCGAGGCGGAACAGGCCGCGATCACCGGCCTGGCCAGGAACGGGAATCCCGGCTGGGAGCGGTACACCGCGCAGAAGCCCGACGCCAAGTGGATCGGCCCGTCGGACACCGCCGCTCTGGACTTCGGGCCGCTGCCACACAGCGGGGCCTGACGTCGCGCTCGCTGGTGCTTCGCCGGTGAGCAGCATCGTCATCACTCCAGTTGCAGCCCGCCACCGTCGCCGGTCAGGGGCCGCAGGAACGGATCAGCCCGCGCGCTCCTCACCTCTTAGGGGGTGGCGCCACCGACAGCTGGGGCACTAGTGGGTCTCGGCCCGTCAACTGTCATTAGGGGTTGCTACACCGAATCACCACCTGGCACGTTGATCGGGCGGTCGGCACGCGATCGCACGGCCAACCGCCGGTCCTTTCCGACCGCGCCGGCCTTCGGTCCGACCGAAGGCCTGTGGCCACCCGCTCATGGGGGCGGCACGAGGGAAACGTGTGCAGCGGGGCGTTGTCGGCCTCGCACCCCGGGGGCGTCGGCAATGCCCTGCCAGTACCGCTGTGCGTTCGACCAGCGTGACGACTTAAAGCAGCGCCACCGGATCCAGCAGGGCTCGGTGCGCCGGAGGAGACACAGTCACATGACGACTGATTACGAGCCCAATCTGCTGGATCCCGAATTGATGGCGAATCCCCGTGCCGGCTTCGCGCGCATGCGGGAGTTCGCGCCGGTGTGCCTCGGCAAGTCCGCGATGGGTTCGCCCGTGTGGTACGTGACGGGCGCCGCCGAGGTCCGCACGGTGCTGAGCGACCCGCGCTTCGTCACCCGCATCCAACCTGCGCCCGGCGAAGAGGACACGCTGCTCAAGAACCTCGCCGCCATTGGTGTGCGCGGCGAGCTGACCACCTACGTCACCGGAATGCTCATCAACTTTTCCGGGGCCGAGCACGCCCGGCTGCGCAATCTGGTCTCCTCCGCCTTCACGGCCCGCCGGGTCGCGAACTTCCGGCCTCGTATCGAAGAGATCACCAAGGCCCTCCTCGACGAGGTGGAGGCGGCCGGATCCGGCCCTGTCGACCTGATCGACAAGTTCGCCTACCCGCTTCCCATCGCTGTGATCTGTGAACTCGTCGGTGTGCATGAGAGCGATCGCCCGGCCTGGCGGGAGTGGGGCGATGGGCTGGTGTCGATGACGGCGGAGCGCACCCCTGCCGCGCTGGAGGGAATGGTCGGGCAGGTCAAGGAGCTGGTTGCCAAGCGCCGCGCAGAGCCGGCCGACGACCTGGTCAGCGCACTGTTGCGGGCCCAGGCGGACGACGGTGACCGTCTCTCCGACGACGAGCTGATCACCCTCGTGATCAACATCGTCTTCGCCGGGCACGAGACCACCGCCCATCTGATCGGCAACGCCACGGCCGCGCTGCTCACCCACCCCGATCAGCTGGAGCTGCTGCGCAAGGAGCCGGAGCGCTGGCCCACCGCGGTGCACGAGTTCCTGCGCCTGTGGACCCCTTTCCCCGTCAGCCCGCTGCGGTACGCCACGGAGACCCTGGAACTCGGCGGACGCACCATCAACGCCGGCGAGGCCGTGCTGGCCATCCTGCTCTCCGCCAACACAGACCCGAACGAGCACAGCTGCCCCGAGCGCTTCGACGTCACCCGCCGCGAGGGGAAGCGCAGCGCAGGTAACTTCGGCTTCGGACACGGCGTCCACTACTGCTTGGGCGCCCCGCTGGGCCGTCTCGAGGCCGAGGTCGGGCTTTCGGCGCTGTTCCAGCGTTTCCCCGACCTCGCCCTGGAAGGCGAACCGAGCTGGACGCCGCACCCGTTGATGATCCGGCTGCCCAAACTGGCAGTCTCCCTGGGTCGTTGACGATTCGGCACGTCCGGATTCACATGCGTCCTCGACGTGCCCGTAAAACCGCCCGTGTATTGACAAGCATGACGAACGGACAGGCGTCACCGAGCCCGAGATCCCAGGGCTCGGTGCGCTGGAGGAGGCGCAGCCGCATGACCACCGATTCCCAGGAAAACGTGTCAGACCGGGATCTGACGGCCAACCCCTGTGAAGGGGACGGACGACCGCCTGAGGAGGGGCCGCTGCGCCTCGGCAAGACCATGGTCGGGGCACCCGTGTGGTACGTAACGGGCGCCGCCGAGGTGCGCTCGGTGCTCAGCGATCCACGATTCGTCGTCACCAACACCGCGAGGGAGCCGGGGGAA
This sequence comes from Streptomyces sp. NPDC052101, assembly GCF_040680235.1. Classification (NCBI taxonomy): domain Bacteria; kingdom Bacillati; phylum Actinomycetota; class Actinomycetes; order Kitasatosporales; family Streptomycetaceae; genus Streptomyces; species Streptomyces sp. NPDC052101. Next base: position 29,089 of record NZ_JBFAWH010000041.1, on the reverse strand, counting down.
AAGGACCCCAAGATCCAGCTGGTCGGCCAACTCGGTGTGTCCGAGGAGCTGGCCGCCTACATCGTCGATCTGCTGCCCGACCGCGACGGCGCCGCCCACACCCGGTTGCGCAAGCTGGTGGCCCCGCCCTTCACGGCGCGCCGGGTGGCGAAGCTCCGCTCGCGGGTCGAGGAAATCACCGAGGCCCTCCTGGACGAGATAGAGGCGGCCGGCCCCGGCCCCGTCGACCTGATCAACGCGTTCGCCTATCCGCTTCCGATCACCGTGATCTGTGAGCTGGTGGGCGTGCCGGAAGCCGACCGTCCGGCGTGGCGGGATTGGGGTGACGCACTGCTGAGCCTGGACGCGAAGCGCTTCGCCCCGGCCCTGCAGGCGATGGTCGACCAGGTCGAGGACTTGGTGGTACGGCGGCGTGACGAACCCGGCGACGACCTGATCACCACGCTGCTGCGCGCCCACTCCGAGGACGAGGACGCCCTCTCCGAGCACGACCTGGTCAAGATGATCATCACGCTGGTCCTCACCGGGCACGAGACCACCGCGCACCTGCTGAGCAATTCCGTCGCGGCGCTGCTCACCCATCCCGACCAACTGGAGCTGCTGCGCAAGGAGCCGGAGCGGTGGCCCACCGCGGTGCATGAACTGATGCGTCGCTGGACCCCCGTGCGCGTCACCGCCGTGCGGTACGCCACCGAGACGGTGGAGATCGGTGGCGTCGAGATCAAGGCCGGAGAGGCGGTGCTGCCCGTACTGGTGGATGCCAACCAGGACCCACGTGAGTACGGGTGCCCTGAGCGCTTCGACATCACCCGCCGCGAGGACAAGCGGAGCGAGGGCCACGTCGGCTTCGGGCACGGCGCGCACTACTGCCTGGGCGCCCCGCTGGCCCGGCAGGAGGCCGAGGTCGCGCTACAGGCGCTCTTCCGGCGCTTCCCCGACCTGGCGATCGCCGGTGAACCCCAGTGGTCGTCCGGCGGGCTGATGGTGCGGATGACGCAGCTCTTGGTCTCGCTACGTCCGTAGCCACCATACGGCGGGACCTCAGGTCCGCCTCCTGCCGACATCTTCCGGATGTGGCGTGCTTCCGTCGCGCCACCCTTTCTGCACAGGAGCCAATCAAAGGTGTCCGTCTCCACTGCGCACGACGTCGACGAATCGCAGGCGCTGCGCGACCGCAACGAGATCATCAGGGTCTGCACCCTGGTCGCCTGGTTGTCGGATCGTCGCGATTGGGCGGCCTTGCATGACATCCTCGCTGACGAGGTCGACTTCGACTACACCTCTCTCAACGGCGGCGAGCCGCTGGTACTGCCGCGCCAGGCCGTCATCGCCGGCTGGAGCGCGGTCCTGGGTGGCCTGCAGGCGACCCAGCATCTGGTCAGCAACCAACTCGTGACGGTGAACGGGGACACCGCGCAGTACACCGCGTCGGTCCTGGCCACCCACGTCCTACCGAACGATCAGGGCGAGTCGACCTGGACCGTGGGCGGGCACTACCTCTACACGCTGGCCCGCAGCGAGGGCGAATGGCGGATCAGCGGCATCAAGATGACGGCCGACTGGACCGCCGGCAACCGGGACATCATGCTTCTCGCGATCAAGGACCAGCCGGACAGCGTGAAGGAGTGGAAGCACGAGAGGCGCTAGCGACCTGGTGCACTCCCCGCTGATACCCGTCCCTTGGCTGCGTGCGCCTGCTCCCAGCCAAGGGACGGGTGTGTGTTTGAGGTCCTGCGCCGGGCAATTGTGCTGACTGCGGCTGCCAAGCGGCAGTGCAGGGCGCCCAGGTATCCCGCTCCTGCTACTACCCCCATCAGGCAACGGCCCCGCACGTGCAGAGCGTCAGACCGAAGAGGCTCGCCGCGGACAAGACGGCCCCGCTGCCGCCCCGGTCATCGACATCTGCTCGAGCCACGTGCCCGGCCAACTCATCGCCGACCACATGCGCACTCCTCTGGTCACCGGTGTCATCGAGATGGCTTTCACCGCCCGCGGCGGCAGACCCGACAGCGTCATGTTCCAACGACAAGGGTTCGCACGGGGAACGGTACGAGCGACGCCGTCACTCTGCCCTCGGCCACCTCACGCCGACCGAATTGGGGCAGCAGCAGACCACGCCATATGTGCTGTCACTCGTCACATGAAGCCAGGTGTTCCTTCACGGAGTTGAGCCCGTCATGCGATTGCTCCCGATCAGGACGGCGGGCGGAGGAAGGCCGAGAGCAGGCGGTCCAGTGAGCTGGTGAAGATGGCCTCCGCATCCAGGGGCGAGCCACTGCTGTCGGCGAGGGCGGCAGCGAGATTCGGGTAGGAGCCGTTGGCGAGAACGCCGCTCAGATAGGCCGCGAGGTCGACATGCTGGGTGGAGGCGTTGCTGATCGTGGTGCGCTCCCACTCCGCGAACTGGGCGACAAAACCGTTGAGGTGGGCGAACATCTCCAGTTTGGTGCCGCCGCTCAAGGGCGCGTCCGCGAGGGCGCCGAGAAAGAACTCGATGTTGCGCAGGGCGCCGGGCCCGACCGAGGGCCGTGTGATGGACAACTGAGCCAGCCAAGGGTGTCGCCGCATCGCGGCCAGTTCTTCACGGGCCAGCAGGGCGAGGTCCTCACGCGGATCACCTGACGGTTCGTCGGGGATGGCGAACTCGCTGACCACGGCGTCCAGCATCAGGTCGAAGAGGTGCTCCTTCGTCGCCACGTAGTTGTAGAGCGACATGGTCCCCGCGCCGACCGCGGCGGCGATCTTGCGCATGGAAACCGCGCCCACACCCTCGGCGTCCGCGAGGGCGATCGCGGCAGCGGCGATCGCGGCGCGGCTGTGGGACGGTTCTGGACCTCGGCCGGTGCGTTCGGGGCGCAGCCAGATCATCCCCGGGGGAGCCTTGGTGGGTGGGGAGTTGTAGGACTCGGATTTGCTGGACGGCATGGGTGAACACCTCGCCTCGAAGACTGGACACGTACGCCGTACGTTGTAGTAGCCTACCCGCATGGCACTTCTACGTGCGGTGTACTTAGAAAGGGGAATCGAGTGAGCCTTCCCGGCAGCGATGCCTTACGTGATGGCTCGGCCATCGAAATTCGCGGCGTCCACAAGCGTTTCGGTAAAGTCCACGCCCTCCGTGGCCTCGACCTGTCTGTGCCCGCCGGAACTGTCTGCGGGGTGCTCGGACCCAACGGCGCGGGCAAGACCACCGCGGTCCGGGTTCTGGCGACCCTGTGCCGCCCAGACGCCGGACACGCCAGCGTTGCCGGGTTCGATGTCGTTCGTCAAGCCGACCAGGTAAGGCGCAGTATCGGATTCGCCGGCCAGTACGCTGCCGTGGAGGAGGGGATCACCGGCAGGGACAACCTCCACTTGGTCGGACGGCTGCACCACTTGGGCACCAAGGGCGCCCGTGATCGGGCGGATGAGCTGCTGGAGCGCTTTGGGCTTACCGAGGCCGCTGACCGGCTGGTGCGCACCTATTCCGGCGGCATGCGCCGACGCCTCGACCTGATCGCAAGCCTGGTCACCCGGCCCGCCGTACTGTTTCTGGACGAGCCCACCACGGGACTGGATCCGCGCAGCCGCAACGATATCTGGGCCATCGTCAGGGAACTGGTGGCTGAAGGTACGACTGTGCTGCTCACCACGCAGTACCTGGACGAGGCCGACAGGCTCGCTGATCACATCGCCGTCGTCGACCACGGCCGCGTCATCGCGTCCGGGGCGCCCGAGGTACTCAAGGCTGCGATCGGCACCAGGCTCGTAGTAACACTGGCGGAGAGCGACCAACTGGCCTCGGCCGCACATGTTCTGGCCACACTCACGGGTGGTGAGCCGGCCCTCGATGCTGCCGAACGTCGCGTCAGCGCAGTGACCGAACCCGGCCGAGCGATCGCCCTGCCCCAGCTTGTCCGGGAACTCGATGCTGCCGGCGTCTCAGCGCAGGACGTGGCCCTGGGACACCCGTCCCTGGACGACGTCTTCCTCGCGCTGACCGGCCACGTCGCGGCCGAGACGAGCTCCAACCTGATGGAGACAGTGATTCGATGAGTGCCATCACCTCGGGTGGCCCTGCCCACGCCCCCGCCGATGCGTCCCCCCGCTTCTCCTCGCTCGCTCGGATGCGGCACGCGCTCTCCGACGCCAGAACCCTCACGTTGCGAGCGCTGCTGTACTACCGCCACTCGCCGGGCCTGATCGCGGTGTCGCTGACGGCACCGATCGCGATGTTCGTTCTGTTCGGTTACATCTTTGGCAGTGCGATCAAGGTGCCTGGTGGCGGGAGTTACCGAGACTATCTGATGCCCGGCATGTTCATGCTGGTTGGGGTGAACGGCCTCATCACCAGCATGACCACCGCCGCTCGCGATGTCGGACGCGGCGTCACCGACCGGCTGCGATCGATGCCGATCACCCGCTCTGCCGCCCTGTTCGGCCAGACCCTCGCCGACCTGATGGTCAGTGTCGTCCTGCTGGCCATGATGGTCGGGGTAGGTCTCGCCCTCGGATGGCGTGCCCACAACGGGATTCTCCACGCCATGGCTGCGCTCGCGCTGATCCTGCTCTTCCGCTTCGTGGTGAACTGGGTCGGCATCTTCGTGGGTCTGCTGGTCGGCCGCGAGGACACCGCTGGGCAGCTTTCCGTGCTGGTCTTCCCGTTCAGCATGGTGACCAACATCTTTGTTACAACCGGCGGTATGCCCGGGTGGCTGCGAGTCATCGCGGAGTGGAATCCGGTTAGCGCCGTTGCCGCAGCCTCGCGCGGTTTGTTCGGCAACACGGTGCCCGTGACGGGCAGTGCCGCGCCGCCATTGCAGCATCCGGTCGTCGCCACGCTGGTCTGGTGTGTCGTGCTGCTGGTGGTTTTCGTCCCGCTGGCGGTTCGTAAGTTCACCACGCACGGCCGCTGAGCGGGATGATGCGGCGAGGATTGTTCCTCTCCCCACGGGCTTCCATGCGTTGCCCTACCTCGCCTCCCCGTTACCTTCTTCGTGGCCCATCGCTGATAGGGGCACGAGCGCCAGGCCGTCCGGCAGGGCTCTGCGTAACGTGGCTGCCGGCAGCTGGCGCCACGTCGAGGCCGGGACGGCATGACCTTCCCTGGAGGAAGCGCGTGATCGACATCAGCGGCATCGGCGTATATCTCGGGCTGGACGTCGGCAAGGGCGAGCACCACGCCCACGGCCTGGAGCCTGACGGGAAGACCGTGCTCGACAAGCCACTGCCCAACAGCGAGCCGAAGCTGCGGGCCATGCTGGACAGACTCAGTGCGAAGTACGGCACCGTGCTCGTGGTCGTCGACCAGCCCGCCTCGATCGGCGCCCTGCCGCTCGCGGTCGCCCGCGACGCGGGTTGCAAGGTCGCCTACCTGCCCGGCCCGACGATGCGGCGGATCGCCGGCCTCTACCCGGGCGAGGACAGAGCCGACGCCCGCGACGCGGCGATCATCGCGGATGCCGCCCGCACCATGCCGCACACGCTCCGCTCCATCGAACTGGACGACGAGACCGTAGCCGAACTGCACATGATCGTGGGCTTCGACGACGACCTGGCAGGCGAGGTCACCCGAGTCGCGAACAGACTGCGGGGCCTTCTGACCCAGATCCACCCCTCGCCGGGGCCGGTACTCGGCCCGCGCATGGATGAGCGCCTGGTCGAGGACATCCTCACCGCGCTCGACGAGCAGACGGTCATCGTCCCGGGCACGGATGAGGCCGCAGTGACCATACCCAAGCTCGCCGCCAACCTCGCCTCGCTGCTGGATCAGCGGAATCAACTCGCAGCCAGCATCGAGGAACTGCTGGAGGCTCACCCTCTTTCCAAGCTCCTGACATCGATGCCGGGGATAGGTGTCAGGACCGGAGCCAGGATCCTCGTCGCCGTCGGCGACGGATCCGCCTTCCCCGCCTCCGGACACCTCGCCGCCTACGCGGGCCCGGCACCCGTCACCCGCAGATACGGATCCTCCATCCGCAGCGAAAGTCCGTCCTGCCGCGGGAACAAGCACCTCAAACAGGCCCTTTGCAGGCTCTGATGTATCTTGCCCGCCGTCGCGTCGACGTGCTCTTCGCATGCACCGCGACGGCACCTTCTTCGAATCACACCCCCCGTCCCCCCAACCGCCTGAACTGCGACAGAACTGCCGCCCCGCCCCTTGACGATGGAGATAGGGGCACTCCCCCAAGGAGACCATCATGTTGGACCTCGCCAACGGCGTTACCTGTATTCCCACCACCAGGCAGGAGAACGCCTATCTGGTCGCCGGCGACGACGGCTTCACTCTCATCGACGTCGGGTGGGCCAAGGCGCCGGGAGTCCTGCTCAAGGCCGTGGCGGAACTGGGCCGCAAGCCCTCGGACATTCGCCGCCTAGTGCTCACGCATGCTCACCCCGACCACGTCAAGGGCGCCGCTGAACTCCGCAGGCACACTGGCGCCGAAATCGCCATCCACGAGGCTGACGCTGCCTGGCTCCAAGCCGGCCGGGTGCCCGCGTCCGGTAGGTCTGGTGCGTTCGGCCGACTGCTCGACCGACTGCCCGCGATGCACTGGGAACCCGTCACTCCCGACCGGCTTCTGATGGACGGCCAGTACATTCCGGGTGCCGACGGGCTCCGCGTAATCCACACGCCGGGCCACAGCCCGGGGCATATCGTGCTCCTCCACGAGCCCACCCAGACGCTGCTGGTCGGCGATGCCATCTTCAATCAGCGTCCCCCAGCGCTTTCCCTTGGACCCGACGCACTCGCCGCGGACCCGGCGAGTCGGCCCGCTGCCCTCTCTCGCCTGCCTGTCGATGTCGCAGTGGTCGGGTTCGCTCATGGTGTTCCACTCACTGGGGCCGGTGTCGACGCCTACACCAACTTGCTTCACACCCTCGAGGGCGCTTAGAGCCCGGTCGATCCATAGCGAATTGGGCCCTATTGAAGAGATCAAATAGCAAAGGGAGGGTGTGCCTGAAATGTAGTCTTTCAGTCGGACCTCTTGCCTCCAGTGGCGCCTCGCGGGTCAAGATCAAAAGATAGTAAATGATGACCGGTCGGCTGGCGAGGGCAGTTATGCTGGCCTGTGTGATCTGCAGTGGCGCGGCCAATGACCTTGGCTGGCGTTTCCTCGGGTCTGAATTGCTGGGCTAGGGGGAAGATTCATGAGAGGTCGGCAGTGCGCGCCAGCTGGAGGCGCCGAAGTTCTTGCCAGTGCGATTGAAAAGGACTGGCAAGAGATTCTTTTTTCTTGCGAGACTGCCATCAGGTCGGCGGAGAACATAATAGGCGATCACCCTGCGGCTATGCGTAAATTTCTGGCAAACGCTGAGCAGGCTCTCGCCGATGTCTGTGCCAGTCTTCGAGCCGGACGTATGGAGGCCGAGGACTCGAACGAGCTGACTGTCCGTCCTCTCGGGGCGGTCAGCTCGGCCGGTGAAGTGCACCCGAGGAAGTCGCAGCAGGCGTTCGCGATCCTTTTCGCGGTTGTACTGGAGGCGGTAGTCCGATTGACGCCTGACAGTGAGCGAACGCCTGGCCTGCTCGCCACCGTTGCCCTGTCTCTGGAGCGGAGCACCGCGCTGTGGACCCGTGAGGCGGGGTCTGGCTACACGGAATACCTGCCACATCAAGTCCGACAGGCGCAGATCGAGGAGCGGCAGCGGATCGCCAGGGAACTGCACGACCGGATCGGGCTCAGTCTCAGTGCGATGCATCGTCAGCTGGAGCTCTACGCCCTGAACCGGGAGACCGATCTGCTAAAAGCGACGCTCTGCTTTGACGCGGCCCGGCAGTCTGTCAAGGACGCCATGGATTCCTTGCGAGCTGTCACGTCCGACCTGCACGAGCGCCCGCCCTTGCAGAGTCTGGAGAAGGCACTGCATCACTACCTCGACTCGATTGGCCCCGGCGAGGTGACGGTCCGGCTACGCGTGAACGGAGACGAGACCTGGGTCCCGCCGGACATCGCCGACGAGGTGTTCCTGATACTTCGCGAGGCCTCCCATAACGCGCTCCGGCACGCCGAGCCCACTGTGCTGCTGATTCGCGTGGACATCGGCTTGCACGACCTGCGCGCATCTGTGGAGGACGACGGCCTCGGATTCGATCCGCAACAGGCCGCCGGCTCGGGCGGGGTCGGCATCGCCTCGATGCATGAACGGGCGGGCTTGCTCGACGGCGCCGTCGAGGTCAGCAGCCTCCTGGGGGCCGGCACCCGTGTGAACCTCTCGATCCCGCTGCGAGTGCGGGATGACGACTAGCGGCGCTGGAGCGGGCATCAAGGTGCTGCTCGTCGACGACCATACGCTGGTACGCGACGGGGTCAGGGGGATCCTGGAGGCCGAGGGCGACATCCATGTCGTCGGTGAGGCCGCAGACGCCAATGGCGGCTTGGCCCGGCTTGTGGAGTGCCGTCCCGACATCGTGCTGCTTGACGTGCAGATGCCGGGTGGGGAGGTTACCGATACGGTGACCAGGATGCGTCGGCTGGCTCCGACTTCGCAGATCATCATCCTGAGCATGCATGACAGCCCGCAGCTGCTGCGGCGCCTGATCGCTGCCGGGATCCGAGGCTACCTGCTGAAGAGTGTGGAGCGCCAGGAACTGGTGGCTGCGGTGCGCAGCGTTCACAGCGATGAGGACCGGATCGTGCTGGCTGTTTCGCGATCCAGCCTGACGTATATTCAGGGCGATTCCGATTGCACGCTTTCCGCTCGTGAGACAGAGATTCTCGAACTTGTTGCCCAGGCGCTGAGCAACAGCCAGATTGCCACGCGTCTCAGCATCACCGAGGCTACCGTGAAGCGCCATCTGCGCAACGTTTTTGTGAAGCTGGGTGCTGTGTCCAGGATCGACGCGGTGAACAAGGCGATCAGCGACTCGTTGATTGCTGATCAGGGCTACCGACACCGTGCTTGAGTTCCTCTGGAGTGCGTGGGTCGTACGGATGGAGGGGGCACGTTTGCCGTGTTCCTAGCTTGTCTGAGCGGGGTGGCCCTGATCAACCCCTAGTATCCCCGGTATTTCGGCGGCCTACCCGAGATCTTGCTCGGATTCCCCCATGTAGGAGGGGCAAGGTCAGCGGCGTGGATGCCCGAGATCCTGGATCGACGAGCCAGCCGACGGAGGGCGCCTGACCGGGCAACTGGACTGGGCAGGCGCCCTTTTTACGTGCCTCTAGTGCTGGGTTCCTCAAAGGACGTACACATGTCGGCGACGTAAGCACCTGGTAGGTGGTGCGGGTCTGCCCCAGATCCAGGGGCCGGCATGGGCGTTGGGCTGGGCCGTCGCCAGGGTGGTGGCCTGTTCGATGCCGTCGCGGTTGGCGGATGACCGGCCGGAGAGGGCCGTCTTGCGGAAGATGCGCCACCAGCCTTCCTGCAGGTTGAGCCAGCACGCGCCCACGGGGATGAAGGCATGGTGGATGCGGGGGTGGTCCTCGAGCCAGGTCCGTGTGGACACGCTGTTGTGACTGGACAGGTTGTCGGTGACGATCCAGATCTGCCCGTCCGGGTTGACGTCCTCGAGCAGTTGCAGGAACTGCTGATAGAACACGCTGTTACGGGACGACGCGGTCATCGTGACTGCCTGGCTATCGGCCGGTCGCAGACCGCCGTAGACCCAGGTCTTCACCGGTCCGCGGCTGTAGTCGAGTTCCGCTTTGATCCGGTGCCCGTCCGGTGACCAGGCGGGTGCGGGCGGATAGGTTCGCGGGATCACTGGCCCCAGCTCGTCGGCGCAGCTCTGCGGAGCGAATTCGGCACCGGCACTCAGCCGGGTCGACGCCGACCAGTGGCGCGCCCCCGGACGCGGTACCGGAGCCGCTGTTGCACGCGGTGAGCAGCGCCAGGGCGGACACAGCCGAGGCGGCGGAGCAGAGGGTTGTTCTGAGTCTCATCAGTGATTCCTCGCGCGGGTCCCGGAGCAGAAGAGATGGGATGTATGTATAGGTGGGCCGCGGCAGGGTTGTCTAGATCCCGGGCAATTTTCGGCAAGTTGGCCCTCGATGCCGCACGTTGGATGGTTGAGCCGGGCTGAATCCATCCCATCAATGACGCTGCAAGCCCGTTGACATCGGTGCGTCACATGGTCGAACTTCGTGTGTGACGCCCGGTACTCCGGAGCCATGAGTGCCGCGTCTTCCCTCTGCCCCCCACTTCAGGGATGTCCTCATGTCGAGCTCGTTCAACAGACGCCGGTTCCTGGCCGGCGCCACAGGTGTCGTGGCGGCAGCGGTCGGGGGCGACGCCCTGGGGACCGGTGTCGCCCAGGCGGCACCGAGTACGTACACCCCCGCGTGGCCCTCGGTCGACCAGCACCCGGCCGCCCCCGAATGGTTCCGGGACGCCAAGTTCGGCATCTACTTCCACTGGGGCGTCTTCAGCGTTCCCGCCTTCGACAACGAGTGGTACCCGCGCAACATGTACGCGACCGGCAGCGCGGCCAATCGGCACCACGTCGCGACCTACGGCGACCCGTCGGTGTGGCCGTACCACAACTTCATCAACGGGGCGAAGGACCAGGCCGGGAACACCGTGCAGTTCGCACCCAGACTGAAATCGGCGGGCGGGAACTTCGACCCGGACGCGTGGGCGGAGCTGTTCGTCGACTCGGGCGCCAGGTTTGCCGGCCCCGTCGCCGAGCACCACGACGGCTTCTCGATGTGGAACAGCCAGGCCAACGAGTGGAACTCGGTCGCCAAGGGCCCGAAGCTCGACCTGCTGCGCCTGTTCGCCACGGCGATCCGCGCCAAGGGCCTGAAGCTGCTGGTCGCGATGCACCACGCGTTCCACTTCAACGGCTACTACGACCACGTCCCCGCACAGTCGGACCCGAGCCTGCAGAAGCTGTACGGGCAGCTGGGGACCACGAAGGAGAACCAGCTCTGGTACGACAAGCTGAAGGAAGTCGTCGACCAGGCCCAACCGGACATACTCTGGCAGGACTTCAAACTCGACGCGGTCGACGAGACTCAGCGTCTGAACTTCCTGTCGTACTACTACAACCAGGCGAACGCCTGGGGCCGCGAGGTCGTCGCCACGTACAAGGACGGCCTCGACGCCAAGGGCGAGGTCTTCGACTACGAGCGCGGTGGTCCCGCCGACCTCACCGCCCCGTACTGGCTGACCGACGACAGCATCTCCAGCTCCAGCTGGTGCTACACCCAGGGCATCGGCTACTACAGCGTCCAGCAGATGCTGCACTCGCTCATCGACCGAGTGAGCAAGAACGGCAACATGCTGCTGAACATCGCACCCATGGCCGACGGGACGATCCCGCAGGCCCAGAAGGACATCCTGCTCGGCATCGGCGACTACCTGAAACGCTTCGGCGAGTCGGTCTACTCGACCCGGCCCTGGACGGCGTACGGCGAAGGCCCGACGAAGATGGGCGGCGGCTCCTTCACCACTCCGTGCGCCGGCACCGCACAGGACATCCGCTTCACCCGGAACAAGGCCGGCACGGTCCTCTACACCACGGTGCTCGGATGGCCCGGCAGTTCCCTGACGATCAAGACGCTCGCATCCGACCGGATCGACCTCTCCTCGCTGACCTCGGTCAAGCTGCTCGACTCGACGGCCGGTACCTACATCGATCTCGCCAGGCCTGCGCAGGATCCCTCCGGGCTGAAGGTGACCCTGCCCTCGTCGGCGCCGTTCAGCGCCGACGCGTACGTCCTCAAGCTCGCGTTCTCGGGGCAGATCCCCAGCTTGCGACCGCTCTCAGGTGCCGTGGTCTTCTCGGACGTCGACTACTCCGGCGCCAGCGCAGTGCTCCCCGTCGGCGACTGCACGGCCGGTCAGCTGACGCTCGCCGGACTGAGCCCCCTCACCCTCTCGTCCCTGCGGCCGGCCCTCGGCTTCCAGGTGATCGGGTACTCGGGAGACGACTTCACCGGCACCGCATGGACCTTCACCGCCGACAACCCCGATCTCCGTGTCACGGGCAACAACGACCGGATCACCTCACTGAAAGTCCAGCTCAATCCGTCGACGTACCTGAGGATCACCAACGTCACCGACGGTCTCGTCCTGGACAGCGGCGGCGGTGTGGCCTCCGGCTCCGACCTCAAACAGTGGACCTGGAACGGAAGTTCCAACCTCCAGTGCAGGTGGTCGAAGTCGGCGGCGGCTACTACAAGCTCGTCAACCGCACCAACGGCATGGTCGCCGACGGCTGGGGCGCCACCGCCGACGGGTCAACGGCCAGGCAGGCGCCGTGGAACGGCGGTACGAACCAGCAGTGGACGATCACACACCGAGGCGACGGCCGCCACACGATCGCCAACCGCACCACCGGTCTCGTTCTCGACGGCGGTGGCGACGTCGCCTCCGGCTCCGTCGCCAAACAGTGGGCGTACGGAAGCAGCACCAACCTGTTGTGGACCTTCACAGCGCTCTGACTTCCACTCCGCAGGACAAGCGGCTGCGACGGTGCGCGGACGAATCTCGCCACGGACCCCACACGATCAAGGTCGTGTGCACGGGACGAAGAACGCGTCCTCGTCCGGCATCGTCTGCGCGCTCGACGCCTTCGCCGACGGCCCCGCCTTCAGCGCCTCCTACAAGCTCCTGAACAAGAGCAGGGCAAGCCGCTCACGGTGTCCGGTTCGTCGACGACCGCAGGCGCTCGGCTCGTCCAGACGACGGACAGCAACGCCGACAGCCAGCTCTGGCAGATCGTGAAGGTGAACTGATCCCGTCCGCCGCCGCAAGCCGCGCACCCCGCCCAGCCGCCCCCGTCAGACCGCCCACAGTCCACCGCGAAGCCGGTCGGGGCGCGGCTTGCTGTCCCGTATCGATGAACAAGGGAGTTCATGGTGTCTGCGCTGCACATTTTTCACCGACTGCGCCGGGGGCTGGTCGTCCCCTTGGCCGCGGTGGCGCTCGCCTTCACCGGCCTAGTCGCCTTGAGTGGCGCCTCGCAGGCCGCCGCACAGGGGCCCTGCGACATCTACGCGGCGGGCGGCACACCGTGCGTCGCGGCGCACAGCACCACCCGCGCGCTGTTCGCCTCCTACAACGGCCCGCTGTACCAGGTGCAGCGGTCGTCGGACAGCACGTTGCAGAACATCGGGGTACTGTCCGCCGGAGGCGTCGCCAACGCCGCGGCGCAGGACTCGTTCTGCGCGGGCACCGTGTGCACCATCACCCGCGTCTACGACCAGACCGGCAGCGGCAACACCCTGGTCTACCAGGGACCCGGCGGGACCGGCGGCGCCGCCACGGCGGCCTCGGCGACCACCGAGACGGTAACCGTAGGCGGCACAAAGGCCTACGCGCTCTACATCAAACCCGGCAACAGCTACTTCGCCTACAGCTCCACCGGGGGTGTGCCGACCGGCAGCTCACCCGAGGGTGAGTACATGGTCACCAGTGGCACCCACGTCAACAACGGCTGTTGCTTCGACTACGGCAACACCGAGATCGACCACAAGGCCGACGGCAACGGTGCCATGGACGCGATCAACTTCAGCACGGAATGCTGGTTCGGCGGCTGCAGCGGAACCGGACCGTGGGTGCAGGCGGACCTGGAGAACGGCCTGTTCTCCGGCGGCAGCAAGACCTGGAACCCGAACCAGGTCTCCGAGACCAGCCAGTTCGTCACCGCGATGCTCAAGAACGACGGCACCACCCAGATGGCGCTGCAGGGCGCAGGCGCCCAGTCCAGGAGCCTGACCAAGCTCTACGGCGGCTCACTGCCCAGCGGATACAACCCGATGCACAAGCAGGGCGCCGTCATCCTCGGCAGCGGCGGCGACTGCTGCCAGACCAACCACAACGCGAGCGCGGGCACCTTCTACGAGGGCGCCATGGTCAAGGGCTACCCCTCCGACGCCACCGACGCCGCGGTCCAGGCCAACATCGCCGCGGTCGGCTACGTTACCGGCACCGCCTTGACCCCGGGCGCGAGGGTCTCGCTGCAGGCCACCACCTCCTGCTGCACTTCTGACTATCTGCAGCACGACACGAGCGTCGACAAGGTCGTGATCGCGCCGGTGAACTCCAGCAGTTCCACCACCGACGAGGCCGACGCCACCTGGATCGTCAGGCCCGGCCTGGCCAACAGCAACTGCATCTCCCTGGAGTCGGCCAACGCATCCGGCAGCTACCTCAGGCACTACGCATTCGAGCTCTACCTCAAGCCGAATGACCGGACCTCCCAGTTCGCGGCCGACGCCACATTCTGCCCGCAGCCAGGAAACAGCGGCACAGGTTACTCCCTTCAGTCGTTCAACTACCCGGCCAAATACATCCGCCACCACGACTTCACCGCCTACATCGCAAGCAACGGTGGCACGAACGCCTGGGACACCACCTCACTGTGGCGCCAGGACACCACATGGCTCGCCGCCGCCCCCTGGAGCTGACGAGCAGCCCGCCCCGGGTCCGGTGCCGAAGACGGCCGAATCCGCACCGGCCCCGGAGGCGTCAACGCAACTCGCGCCGTCCGCACAGCCGGGCACCGAGGGTTCGTCGACGCTCACCTCACACTCCACCCTGCGAAGGAGTTCTTTTAGCACGTTCGCACAGGACGCCACCTTCTGCCCCGCTCGGGCAACAGCGGAGTCGGCCACTCCTTCCGGTCCGTCAACTACCCGACGAAGTACATCCGCCTCTTCAACTACACGGTCTACACAGCCAGCGATGGCGGCGCCAACTCCGGGGACTCCACGTCGTCGTGGGCCCAGGACACCAGTTGGCTCACCGCATCTCCCGGCCCCGTTCGCCTACTTCCCCTACTGCTGCGGAGACAGCCCGCGTTCGCGCAGCCATTTCAACTGCACCGCGGTGTTGAAGCCGAAGCCGCCGCCGTGGTCGGCGAAAGGCCAGGCCGTCATGGTCCGGTCCGTCCCCGCGTAGTGATTGAAGGCGGCGTAGACGGTGGGAGGCGGACATGTAGGGTCCATGAGGCCGACGCTGAACAGCGCCGGCGCCGTCGCCCGGCGGGCGAAGTGCACACCGTCGAAGTAGTCGAGTGTGGCGAAGGTCGCCTCGACGCGGTGCGGACTGTGCCAGCGCAGGTATTTGGTGAGTTCCAGGTACGGGCCGTCCCCGCTGGTCCGCGCCGCGTGGCGGAAGTGACACAGGAACGGCACGTCCGCAAGCACTGCCGCCACCTGGTCCGGGGCGAGTCCGCCGACCGCGATGGCCAGGCCACCGCCCTGGCTGCCGCCCGCCACGACGACCCGCCCGGCATCCAGACCGGGCAGTTCGGCGAGCGCGTCCACGGCGCGCACACAGTCCGTCATGAGGCGGCGGTAGTAGTAGTTGCTGGGTGAGTCGATGCCGCGGGTCATGAAGCCTTCGACCCATTGCGTGCCGTCGCCCTCACCGCGGTCCGGAGTCTCGTGACCCTGACCCCGGCTGTCGACGACGAGTTGGGCGTACCCGCCCGCCGACCACAGCAGGTGATCGGTGGGCAGCCCGCGGCCGCCGCAGTAGCCGGCGAAGGTGACGACGACCGGCAGCGGTCCCTCGGCGCCGCGCGGGCGCAGCAGCCAGGCGGCCACCGGCTCGCCGTTCCAGCCGGGGAAGCGTACGTCGTCCACCTCCACGGTGCTCAGCAGATACCGGTCGGTGACCCGCTCGGCTTTCACCGCGCCACCTCGGGCGCGCGCTTCGGCCAGGGTCTGCTGCCAGAAGGCGTCGAAGTCCTCCGGCGCGGACACCTCCGGCCGGTAGGAGAGGAGTTCGTCAGGAGTTTGATCAGACAGATGCATGGTGGTCCTTGCGATGGGGAGGGGACCAGACTTCTGCGCAGTCGAAGCGCATCGACGCTGTCATGTGCATACGTTCCTGTCAACTGGTGCCATCATCATGTCTAGTTCGTAAGGTCTTGCCGTAGCTGAAAGGCCATCTTAGTCTCGGCTTCGTTTCTTCGGCTTCCATAGTCGAAGCGCTTCGACTGCAATGTCGACAACTGACGGATCGGCGTGCCAGGGGCCGCTCCAACAACCGACGGAGGTTGTTCATGCCCGTCCTGCCCGCCCGCGTCCTGTTCGGCGCCGCCTACTATCACGAGTACCAGCCGCATGAGCGGCTCAAGGCCGACCTGGATCTGATGGCCGAGGCCAGGTTCACCGTCATCCGGGTCGGTGAGTCGGTCTGGTCGACCTGGGAGCCGGAGAACGGGACGTTCGGCCTCGACTGGCTGCAGTCGGTTCTCGACGGTGCCCGTGAATGCGGAATCTCGGCCGTCCTCGGTATGCCGACCTACGCCGTGCCGCCGTGGTTGTCCCGGCAGTACCCGGAGATCGCCGCCGAGCGGGCCACCGGTCAGCGCATCGGCTGGGGCGCCCGCCAAGAGGCGGACTTCACCCACCCCGGCTTCCGCTTCCACGCCGAGCGCGTCACCCGAGCCATCCTCGCCCGGTACGCCGCCCACCCGGAGGTCATCGGCTTCCAGGTGGACAACGAACCCGGCCTGCGGCTGCCGCACAACCACGGTGTCTTCCAGCGGTTCGTGGACCACCTGCGCGCCCGCTACGGGGACGTGGAGACCCTCAATCGCGAATGGGGCCTAGTCTACTGGTCGCACCGGCTGTCCACCTGGGCCGACCTGTGGACACCGGACGGCAACGTCCAGCCGCAGTACGACCTCGCCTGGCGGGCCTTCCAGGCACGCCAGACCACCGAGTTCGTCGCCTGGCAGGCCGACATCGTGCGCGCCTACGCACGCGACGACCAGTTCGTCACCACATGATGATGTTCCTCGGCCTGCCGGGGCCGTTGTGCCGGTGGGGTGTGCGGCTATGGGTGGTGTGGTGGGTGTGGTGGCGGAGGTGGGATCGTGGCGACGCCGGGGGCGGTCTCGGGCCAGACGAGCAGGACGGGGCAGGGGGCGTGGTCGACGATGAAGCGGCTGGCGGGGCCGAGGCTGCGAGGCCCGAGATGGGTGCGGTCGCCGTCGCGGGCGAGGACGAGCAGATCGGCTCCTTCGGCGGCGGCCACGACTTCGCGCTCGACGCGGCCGGTGCGCTCAACACGGTTACAAGGACGCCCCAGGAGCTGCGCGGCTTCGGCGAGGAGTCGTTCGGCGGAGGCGGTGGCCAGGTGCTCGACGGCCGTGCCAGGGTCGCGTTCGGGATGGCCACGGCCGAGTAGCCTTGCAAAGGCGCCGGAACTGACGCCGCCCCTCTGGCCCCTCCAGCAGAGCGAATTGGAGGTCTCGTCGGGAAGCAGGCTTGCCTCGTCTCGTTGCCTTCAGGCCCTTCCTGCCACCGGCGGTGCGTTCACCTCATCGCACCTCGCGCGCGTACGGCGCGACCGTGATCCGGTCGATCAGCGGCGCGTATCGCGAGCGGAGCAGCACGCCGGGGAAGGTGTCCGAGGCGTAGCTGGTGCCGTCGAAGTTCGGTAACTCCTCGCAGCGGAAGGTGATCGTGTTCTGTCCCTCCGTGAGGTGCACCGGGATGGTCAGCTCCCAGAAGTTGTTCTGGTGGAAGGTGTGCGGGAAGCCGACGCGCTCCATCGCGCCGCCATTGACGACGATGTCGGCGTGACGGGCGAGCGGGTCCGGGTTGTAGTGGGTGGCTTGCGACTGCTCCGGGTTGGAGTAGCGGATGCGCAGCGCGTACAGGCCGGCCTTGTCCGCGGCGACGGCGAACGTCGCGGTGTTGCCGTTGCCCGGTTCGCCGCCGATCCCGGTGATGGCCGTACCGTCGGTCGCCAGGGACAGCGGGGTCAGCGTGGCCGAGCCCGCCAGCTTGGCGTCCTGCGCCTCGTACGTACGCGCCTTCAGCGCGCCGTCGGTGAGCTTGACCGTGAGCCGGTCGACGAGCGTGGCGACCGAACCGCCGGTCACGGTCACCTTGTTGATGCCACCCGAGAGAGAGACCGCCACGCTCCTTCTGCCTTTGGTCAGGTGCAGCACGTCGTGCCCGTTGACGGACAGCCGCGCGTCCGCGCTGCCGAGGGTGTCGACCCCGAGGGTGGCTTCGCGGTCGGCGGGGGAGTAGACCCAGAACGTGGCCGTCTGGTTCTTCGCGAGTCTGACCGCGCCCGAGCCGGTGGTCGGGGTTCCGGTGTGCTTCGGCAGGTCGTAGACGGGCCCCGCCCCGCCGCCCGTCCAGGCCAGCTCACCCTCGTGGACCTGGGCCGCCGCCGACGCCTCGGGCAAGGACAGGGTGACGCGGTCGACGATGGCGTCGCCTTTGGTGGCGCGCTCGCCGTCGAGGCTCTTCGCGGCGAGCGTCAGGGTGTGCTTGCCCTTGGTGAGGCGGACCTTGGTGTCGGTGTGGTCCCACACCACCCACTTGTAGCCGAGCGGCAGGTAGAGCTGCTGCTCGCTGTCCGCTGTGCCGTCCACTCGCAGGAAGACGTTGGTGGGGCCCTGCTCCTTCACCTTGTCGAAGGTGTTGAGGGAGTTGGCGAAGACGCTCAGGTCGTAGGTGCCGTCCTCGGGCACGTCCACGGTGAAGTCGAGCGTGACGTCCGAGCCGGTGCGCAGGCCGCCCACGTCGTAGCCGCCGGAGGTGTAGAACTTCGACACGTCGCAGGGCGAGCCCTCCGGACCGTTCTTGGAGTAGCCGGACCCGGTGTGGGCGGCGTCCTCGGCCTCGTACGATCCCTGCCAGCGCACGGGCGCGACCGTGCCGGCCACCTGTTCCGGGGTGAGCGCCGAGTGCCAGACCGTGAACTCGTCGATCGCTCCCTTGAACAGCGGGTCCTGATAGAAGGACTTACCGATGCAGCCGGCCGCTGTGGCCGCACTGTCCAGCAGATCCTTGGCCTTGACGGTCGTCGCGGCGGAGGAGACCGCCACGCCGTCGAGGTACGTGGTGACCCGGTGGGCGGCGGTGTCGAGGGTGACGGTGACCGTCCACCATCCGTCGCCGGGCAGCGGCGCGTAGCCGGAGACCTGCGCCTCCGCACCACCTCCGCCGGTGGTCACGGCGGTGCGGAGCACGCTGCCGTTGTACGGCGTCATGAACAGGTACTTGGTGGTGTCGGTGCCCAGGTCGAAGATCCGCTGCCAGGACGCCTTGTCACCGCTCCACTTCACGCGGGCAGAGACCGTCAAGTCGCTCGCGTCGCCCAGCACCTCGCGGGGCAGGCGGACGTAAGCACCGTCGGAGGCGGGCGACCCGCCGGGCAGACCGAGCGCCCTGCCGCCGACCGCGCCCGTGACGGACTGGGCGGTGGAGGGGTTGACCAGGGTCGCGGTCAGGCCGTTGCCGGAACTGTCGGTGATCCTGCCGGAGGCGAGGTCGTCCTGGTCGAAGGTGTAGTGGGCGGCGGGCCGGGGCGTATCGGCCGCCTGCGCGGCGACGGCCGGTGCGGCCGGCAGGCCCGCGCCGAGAGCCAGCGCCGTGGCGGCCGGGGCCTGGCGGCGGGCCGAACTGTCAGCAGATGGCATGGATTGCCTCCTCAATCCTTGAGTGCCGACATGTGTCGAACCGGTTCGATTTCTGGGCCAGGAGGATCGTCGGAAGGATCACTTCATCGAACCGGTTCCGGGAAGCTAGCACCGGTAGGTCCGACCAGCAATCCCTGCGTCACAAGGTTCTGCTGGCCTCCTGTCGGGACGGAAAAGCTCCCCGGGGTGTTGACAGGTGCGGGGACAGTTCCTACCTTCGCTTCACGCGAACCGGTTCGACAACTGGCTTCGCTTCGCATTCGCCCGACGCACTTTCATGACCGGCGAGTACTCTTTTCCATCGAGGAGTCGAACCGGTTCGATCAAGGAGCCGACCGTGAACATCGGTGAGATCGCCCGGCGGGCCGGTGTCTCGCGGAGCACCGTGTCCTACGCGTTGAGCGGCAAGCGCCCGGTATCGGACGACACCCGGCGGAAGATCCAGGAGGTCATCGACGAGCTGGGCTACCGGCCCAACGCCAGTGCGCGCGCCTTGGCCAACGGCCGGACCAGCACGATCGGTCTGGTGTTCCCGCCGGCCGGGAACCACTACACCGGCATGCAGCTGGACTTCATCGGCAGTGTGGTGGAGGCCGCCGCGGCCTACGACTACGACGTGCTGCTGTCCCCGAGCGGGGTGGACAGTGACCGCTCGTTCCAGCGGCTGCTGGGGGAGCGGCGGGTCGACGGCGCGATCCTGATGGAGATCAGGCTGGAGGACGACCGGGTCGATCACCTGGCGGCCCTGGACTTCCCCTCCGTCGCCATCGGGCGTACCGCCCATCCGGAGGGCGGCTGGTGGGTCGGCCTGGACCACACCGCGCTGGCGGCGGCCTGCGTTCACCACCTGGCGGACCTCGGCCACAGCAGGGTCGCCTTCGTCAACCGTCCCGAGCAGCTGCTGCGGGCCGGGTATGAGTCCGCGCACCGGGGTCTCGACGGCTTCACCAAGGCCGCCGCCGAGCGCGGGCTGACCGTGCGGACGTACTGCTGCGGGGACGACGCGGCATCGGGCCAGGCCTGTCTGGAGCAGATCCTCCACGACGCCCCAGCCACCACCGCCCTGGTCACGCTGAACGAGGCCGCTCTAGGCGGCCTCTACCGGGGGCTCGCCCAGGCGGGCCGCCATGTGCCGCGTGACTTCTCCGTCACCGGGGTCGTCGCCAGCCGATGGGCGGAGACGGTGACCCCGCAGCTCACCGCGGCCGACGTACCGGCGGAGGAAATGGGCCGCCGCGCCGTCGACCTGCTGGTGGAGCGGCTCGACCACCCCGACGCGCCGCCCCGGCACCACCTCCTCGCACCGCCCGTCTCCCTGCGGGCCAGCACCGGGCCCGCAGGGAGACGGCACGGCGTCCTGACCGCATCGGCGTAACCCCGCCGCACGTCACGTAGCTCTCTTCATCTCTGGATCTCCGCACCTCACCGGAGGCTCGAACTGCCCGGCAGTGCGGTTCGCCGTGCCCTTCCTCATCACCCCGTGTCCTCGGCACCCGCATGTCCAGAACATCGGCACCCGCATGTCCAGAACATCGGCACCCGCATGTCCAGAACAAAGGAACCCGTGCGATGAACAGCTCCTCCAGACAGCGCCGTCTGACCGCCGCGGCCGTGACCGCCCTGGCCGTGGCCGTCACCGCCACCGCCTGCTCCTCTGGCTCGGGCAGCAGCGGCGCCAACGGCGCCGGCAGCGGCACGTACACCATCTGGGACCCGTACCCGCAGTTCGACAAGGCCTCGGCCTGGGCGAAGCTGCTGGACCAGTGCGGAACCCAGGTCGGGGTGAAGGTCAAGCGGACCGCCTTCGACACCAGCGACCTGGGCAACAAGACGCTACTCGCGGCCCAGCAGGGCAACTCGCCGGACCTCCTCATCGTCGACAACCCCGTGGTGTCGACCCTGGCCGAGGCGGGCGTGCTCACCACGACCGACGACAACAAGCTGGACACCTCTAAGGTCGACCCCAACCTGCTGGCGGCGGGCCAGTCGGGCGGCAAGACCTACGGCGCGCCGATCGGCGCCAACACCCTCGCCCTCTACTACAACAAGAAGGTCCTGAAGGCGGCCGGCGTCGACATCGCCGCGGTCAAGGACTGGACCTCGCTGACGGCGGCCCTGGCGAAGGTCAAGAGGGCCGGCAAGAAGGGCATCACGTTCTCGGCGATCGGCACGGAGGAGGGAAGCTTCCAGTTCCTGCCCTGGTTCTGGGGCGCCGGCGCCAAGCTGACCGAACCCGACTCCGCCCAGGCGGTGTCCGCACTGACCCTGTGG
Organism: Streptomyces sp. NPDC052101; assembly: GCF_040680235.1. Taxonomy (NCBI): domain Bacteria; kingdom Bacillati; phylum Actinomycetota; class Actinomycetes; order Kitasatosporales; family Streptomycetaceae; genus Streptomyces; species Streptomyces sp. NPDC052101. The sequence goes on along the minus strand of NZ_JBFAWH010000041.1, from coordinate 7,488 downwards.
AAGGACTGGCTGAAGAACGGTTACGCCCCCAACTCGGTCCTCAACAACACCCAGACCACGAGCTGGCAGGAGTTCGCGAGCGGCGACTACGCGTTCAGCGAGAACGGCACCTGGCAACTGGCCAACGCCAAGAAGGCGGGCTTCGACTACGGCGTCCTGCCCATCCCCGGTGCGAACGGCGGCAACGCCGCGGCCCCGACCGGCGGCGAGTTCGTAACCGTCCCGGTCCAGCAGGACACCGGCCGCTATGCCACCTCCCAGAAGCTGGTTACCTGCCTGACCAGCACCGACAACCTCTACAACACCGACACCACCCTGTCCTACGTGGCCCCCACCAGCGAGGTCCAGGCCAAGCAGGTGGCCGCCAACGCCGACCTGAAGCCATGGGTGGACGCGGTCAGGACGGCCAAGGGCCGCACCAGTGACAACCTGGGCACCAAGTACCCCAAGATCTCCGAGCAGTTGTGGAAGGCCGTCCAGTCCGCCCTCAGCGGGTCCAAGTCACCCAAGGACGCGCTCACTTCGGCGCAGGCCGCGGCCAAGTGACGTGAGCCCGATGAAGCAGACGACACATCCGCCGGACCACCGGACCGGGGGCGTCCGGAACGGGGCGGCCACCGCCGCTCCGCCCCCGTCCTGCGGCACGAAGCGCCGCCAGACCACCTCTACGCAGTGGGCCGCCTGGGCCTTCCTCGCCCCGGTGACCCTCTACCTCGCCCTCTTCTACGCCTATCCGCTGTACCGCAACCTCGATCTGAGCCTGCGCAACTACACTGTCCGCTCCTTCGTCCAGGGCGACGCCCCGTTCACGGGCCTGGCGAACTACCGCACGGTCTTCGACGACCCGACCTTCGCCCCGGCCCTGCTCCACACCGCGGTCTTCACCGCGGTGTGCCTGGTCTTCCAGTACGCCATCGGACTGACCCTCGCGGTCTTCTTCAGCCAGAACTTCCGGCTGTCGGCCACTCTGCGCGCCCTGTTCCTGGTGCCCTGGCTGCTGCCACTGATCGTCTCGGCCTCCACCTGGTCGTGGATGCTGAACAGCGAGTCGGGCGTCGTCAACGCCGCCCTGCACGCCCTCGGCATCGGGCCGGTGAACTGGCTGACCTCGCCCTCGTGGTCACTGGCCTCGGTGATCATCGCGAACATCTGGATCGGCGTCCCGTTCAACCTGGTCGTGCTCTACAGCGGCCTGCAGTCCATCCCCGCGAGCCTGTACGAGGCCGCCGCCATCGACGGTGCGAACGCCTGGCAGCGTTTTTGGCGCGTCACCTTCCCGCTGCTGCGCCCGGTGTCCGCGATCACCCTGCTCCTGGGGCTGATCTACACGCTCAAGGTCTTCGACATCATCTGGATCATGACCAAGGGCGGCCCGGCGGACTCGTCCACCACCTTCGCCACCTGGTCCTACCAGCTCGGCTTCGGCAACCTCCTGCCGGCCTTCGGTCCCGGCGCGGCCGTCGGCAACCTGCTCGTGGTCGCCGCACTGGTCTTCGGCCTGGTCTACGTCCGGGCCCAGCGAAAGCAGGCCCTGTCATGAACCGAAGCCGCAGGCGCACGTGGGTGAAGACCACGATCGGTGTCGTGCTGACCGGGATCATGCTCTTCCCGGTCTACTGGATGGTCAACGTCTCCCTGACCTGCGACCAGGACATGCGCAAGAGCCCGCCGGACCTGCTGCCCCTCCACGGCACCCTGGCCGGCTACCGCACCGTCCTGGACGAGCAGTTGCCCTACCTCGGCACCAGCCTCGTCATCGGCCTGGGCACCGTCGTCCTGACCGTCGCCCTGTCCGCACCCGCCGGTTACGCCCTCGCCAAGCTGCGCCCCCGCGGCGCCGGCATCCTGAACTTCGTCCTGCTGGCCGCCCAGATGATCCCCGGCATCATCATGGCGATGGGCTTCTACGCCATCTACCTCCAGCTCGGCCTGCTCCAGTCCGTCCCCGGCTTGATCGTCGCCGACTCCACCCTGACCGTCCCCTTCGGCGTCTTCATCTTCACCGCGTTCATGTCCGGCATCCCCGGCGAACTGCTCCAGGCCGCCACGACCGACGGCGCAGGGCCGCTGCGCACCTTCTGGTCCATCGTCCTGCCGATCAGCCGCAACGCCGTCGTCACGGTGTCCCTGTTCGCCTTCCTGTGGTCCTGGTCCGACTTCGTCTTCGCCAGCACCCTGGTCAACGGCGGCGCCCACGAGCCGATCACCCTCGGCATCTACCACTACATCGGCAACAACAACCAGCAGTGGAACGCCATCATGGCCACCGCCGTCGTCGCCTCCCTGCCGGCCGCGGTCATCCTCGTCCTCGCCCAGCGCTACGTCGCCGCCGGCGTGACCGCCGGTGCCGTCAAGGACTGAGTCCCCCAGCCCCGGTGTGCGACGGCTGACCTCACGCGTCAGCCGGCCGCTGCCCCCTGCCCAGAAACGAGTCACGCCACATGACCGCCGCCCGAATCGGCCCGGCCTTCTCCGTCCGCGACATCCCGTTCAGCACGTACGGTTCCTGGTTCGACCTCTCGCCCGTCGTGGCGGAGAAGACGTACGCCGAGGACCTCCACCTCGTCTCGCACCAGAACGGCATGCACGCCGTACTGCGCCTGGTCCCCCTGAACGCCACAAAGGGCGACCGCGTCGAGACCCGCGTCGAGGCGACACCGGGCCTGCTCCGCTGGCTCGCCGCGAGCGGGCGCATCGACCTCGCCTACGAGTCACCGGACACCGTACGCCTGCGGGGGAGCGGCCTGGGCATCGGCGTCCTCGCCGCCACACAGACCCTGACCCCGTTCAGCGGAACATACTTCTTCCACGACCCGGCGGCGGACGCTTACGTCTTCACGTCGTACGAGACCGGACGCCGCTATCGCGTCACCCTGCTGTCCGGCACCATCGCCGAGGCGGAAGGAGCCCAGGCGCTGGGCAGCGCCGACCGTGGACTCGCCGTGACCGCGGAGGGGCACGGTTCCTGGGAGATCGCGATCGAGGAACTCGACACCTCCCGCCCCCCGTACGCGACCTCGGCGACCTTCGACAACATCGTGGAGTCTGCGCGGGGCGCGTTCACGGACTTCGTCGACGCGGTGGCCCCCTGGCGCTCGTCCGCCACACCGGCCGCCGAACTGGCAGCCTATGTCGTCTGGTCGGCGACCGTGCGCCCGGCGGGCCTGGTCACCCGGCCCGCTGTGCTGATGTCCAAGCACTGGATGGACAAGGTCTGGAGCTGGGACCACTGCTTCAACTCCCTTGCTTTGGCTCCTGGTTGCCCCGAACTGGCCCTGGACCAGTTCGCCCTGCCCTTCGACCACCAGGAGGACAGCGGTGCCCTGCCCGACTCCGTCACCCACTCCGAGGTCCTGTACAACTTCGTCAAGCCACCCGTCCACGGCTGGGCCTTCGGTCGCCTGCGCCACAGACTGCCCACACCTCCCAGTCGGACCCAATTGGCGTGTATTTACACCTGGTTGGAGCGCTGGACCAACTTCTGGCTCACCGCACGACGAGCCTCCGACGCCGAACTGGCCTACTACCAGCACGGCAACGACAGCGGTTGGGACAACGCCACCACCTTCGACCCCGAGCGAGTCGTCGTCACCGCTGACCTCGCCGCCTTCCTCGTTCTCCAGATGCACGAACTCGCAGCCATGGCTGATGAGTTGGGCAAAGCGGATGCGGCGCGCCGGTGGCGGGCCGCAGCCGAGGAGACACAAACGAAGCTGCTCGACCAGCTCTGGACCGGCGACCGGTTCGTCGCCCGGGGAGTCGCCAGCGGCGACACCTGGAGCAGCGCCAGCCTCCTCGACCTGATGCCCGTCGTGCTCGGCGAGCACCTGCCCGGCGACGTCAGCGGCGCGCTGGCCGATCACATCAAGGCCCACCTGACGCCGTACGGCCTGGCCACCGAACTGACCACCTCACCGCACTACGTCGCCGACGGCTACTGGCGCGGCCCGATCTGGGCCCCCGCCACCGTCCTCGTCGAGGACGGCCTGCGCCGCGCCGGCCACCACCGGCTGGCCGACGACATCAGCGCCCGCTTCCGCGCCCTGTGCGAGACACATGGCTTCGCCGAGAACTTCGACGCCGTCACCGGAACGGGCCTGCGCGACCGCGCCTACACCTGGACCGCCAGCAGCTACCTCCTGCTGGCCGAAGCACACGCCCACCGGGAGAGCCGCTGAGCGGCCGCCTCCCGCACAGCCCCGGTGCCGTACGAGCCCCGGTCATCCTCCCTCAAGGAGCCGCCCGATGTACTCGACCGTAACCCTTCGCAGACCCACGACGCGCACCGGACGCCGAGCGGTCTCGTCCGTCGCCGTCCTCGTGGCCGCACTGGCCTCGACCCTGGTGCCCGCCGCCCCCTCCCGGGCCGCGGACACCAGCGTCACCGTCGACTTCGCCACCGCCGGAGGCGCCCCCACCTACCATGCCTCCGGCATGATCTACGGCATGACGCCGGACGGCTCGCTCCCGCAGGACCACTTCTTCAAGGACATCAAGTGGCACTTCATGCGGGCCGGCGGCGCCCAGCTCAACAGCGGCGGCTACGCCACCAGCCTCGCCGACTACCAGACCCGCTGGAAATCGACCCTGGCCCAGTACAAGCGCACCGTCTCCCTCGGCGGCACATTCGTGCTGCTCCCGCACGACCTGTGGGGCGCGGACGGCACCACCAACCAGGGCTGGCCCGGCGACAACGGTGACTGGACGCAGTTCGACAACTTCGTCACGCAGCTCATAGGCGACCTCAAGGCCAACAACATGACCGTCGAGTGGGACCTGTGGAACGAGCCCGACGGCAAGGGCTTCTGGGCGCCGTCGCAGGCTCAGTACTTGCAGATGTGGTCGCGCTTCTACGCCCGCGTCCGGGCCACGTTCCCGAACCAGCTCATCGTCGGCCCCAGCATGGCGGGCCAGCCGACGTCCGCCAACACCTGGTGGACCACGTACCTGAAGTATGTCAAGGCCAACAACGTCGCCCCCGACATCTACAGCTGGCACGACGAACCCGCCGACCCGGTCCCCGGTGTCGCCAGCGCCAACTCCACCCTCGCCGCGGCGGGTCTGACCAACACCCGCCCGTACCAGATCAACGAGTACGGGGCGCTCTCCCAGCAGAACCCCGGCGGCGGCGCCTGGTTCATCGGCCGTCTGGAGCGCACCGGCGCCGACGGCCTGCGTGGCAACTGGGCCTCCGGCACGAACCTGCACGACTACGAGGCCAACCTGCTCACCAAGAACAGCTCCGGCCAGTACCTGCCGCTCGGCGAGTGGTTCATGTACCGCTACTACGGCTCGCAGACCGGCAACATCGTCAACTACGTCCCCGGCAGCAACACCGATGGCCTGGCCACCAAGGACAACACCGCCAGGAACGCCAAGGTCCTTGTCGGCAGCAACGGCAACGCCGGCAACGTCACCGTCAACCTCACCGGCCTGAACACCACCTCGGTCGTGGAGAACAACCAGGTCCGCGCCGTCGTCCAGCGCATCCCCTACAACAACGGCGCCGCCGTCGCCGGACCCGTCACCGTCTCCGACACCACCCTGACCGTCAGCAACAACGCCGCCTCGCTGACCGTCCCCTACGCCAACGCCAAGGACGGCTACACCATCACCCTGCTCCCACCCTCCGACACCACCATCTCCACCGTGGCGGTCAGCGAGAACAGCGGCCAGTGCCTGGACGACACGAACCTCAGCACTGCCAACGGCACCCAGTACCAGCAGTACCACTGCGAGGGCGGCTACCAGCAGATGCTCGACCTCAAGCCGGTCGCCGGCCGGACCAACACCTACACCGTCGTCAACGAACTCAGCGGCAAGTGCCTCGACGTGTCCGGGGCCTCCACCACCGACGGTGCCGCCGTCATCCAGTACACGTGCAACGGCGGCACCAACCAGCAGTTCACTCTCAATCCGGTCACCGCACTGGGCAACAGCCAGGATGACCAGCTGGTCGCCGTCCACAGCGGCAAGTGCGTCGACGTCAGCAAGGTCTCCACCACGGCGGGCGCCCTGATCCACCAGTGGACGTGCGACCCGGCGAGCGCCCTCGCCACCAAGAAGAACCAGATCTGGCGTCTCATCGGCAAGTCCTGACGACCCTGGCCCGGCGGTCGCCCAGACAAGGGCCAGTGCGGGGCGACCGCCGGGGCCAGTGGCCGCCCCGCCGTTCCTTGTGTGCGGCGAGCAGGGCAGCCAGACGTATGGAGGTGTCTCCCGTGATCGCTTCCCCGAGGCGTGACGAAGTGGGTGGCCGGCCCCTCCTGGTGGTGCTCACCGGCACCGTGTTCGTACAGGCATTGATGGTGTGGGCGTTGGCCAGCGGAAGTGACCCGGAGGACGGGTCGCTCCCGCTGACCGCGCTGCGCGTCATCACGATCCTGGGCATCGGGACGGCCCAGGTCGCCCTGGTCTGCGTATGGCGGCTGGTAACGATGGTGCGACGCGGAACCGTGTTCTCCCACGCCGCCTTCCGGTACGTGGACGTCATCATCGGCGCGATCGTTGCGGCTGCTCTCATGTGGTTCGCGGTCACGGCCCTGAATGCGCCGGGTCAGCGGGACGACCCGGGCGTCACCCTCATCATGGGCGGGATTGGCGTGGCCATCCTGGGAGTCGCGCTCATCGTGCTCGTGCTACGGATGCTGCTCGCCCAGGCCGTCGCCCGCGACGTCGAAGCGGCGCGGATGCAGGCCGAGCTGGCCGAGGTGATCTGATGCCGATCGCCGTCGACATCGACGTGATGCTGGCCAGGCGGAAGATGTCCGTGGGCGAACTCGCAGACCGCGTAGGGATCACACCCGCCAACCTTGCGGTACTCAAGAACGGCCGCGCCAAGGCAGTGCGCTTTGCGACGCTCGCCGCGCTCTGCGAGGTGCTCAAGTGCCAGCCAGGCGACCTGCTTCGCTGGGAGGCCGAGGACAGCGCGGGCGAATGAACCGTGCCTGCCGACGCGCCATCGCGGATCCCGCTTGCCTTTGACCAACTCCGCGAGCACCCCGTGGCCGTACCCGGGGCGATCCCAGGCCTGCTTGAGCGTCTGGCCGAGGTGCCCGACCCTCGCGATCCGCGCGGCGTACGGCACGTTCTGGTCGTCATGCTTGCGCTGACCGCGTGCGCGGTTCTGGAGCTGGCTGAGGCGGACCTTGAGGGCCATCGCCTGCTCCATGGGTTGGGTGCTGATACCGGTACGGTTTCCGGCAGACCCGGGCCGGATAGCTTCCGGTGCGCCCCGCCGTGATGCGACGAGGTAGCCCGAGGTCCTGGCCGGGTTCATCCCTCGGGCGTATGCGGGCAGGTCTCGCGTTGCTGGTAGCTTCCCGGCAGGCCTGTGCCTGCAGCCGTCCAGAAGGCGTGGGAGTCGTGGAAGTGGCCGCCCAGGGTGCGCCAGGGGTACCGCCACCGCCACCGCCACCGCCACCGCCACCACGCCGCGAACGGGCCGTTGTCGGGGTCCATCAGGATCCGCAGATGCGGGTCCGCGTG
>NZ_JBFAWH010000040.1:0-55345 GCF_040680235.1 Streptomyces sp. NPDC052101 | reverse complement strand
GGCGCATCTTCCGCCGATCCCGGTGCAGCCCGAATCGAATGACGTCAATCGCCGCTGCCGTCCTCACGCTGGAGCGGCAACGCTGAAAGAGCTCATTGAATTGGAGACATGTGTATGCGTGCGCCAACTGTGCGGATGGCGCTTCAACTGGCTCACGACGACTTCACTAATGCGGATGTGGCCGAATTCCATCGCTTGATGGCGGAGATTGTCGTGGTGTGCAAGGCGATAGGGGAGCTGTCCCGTCCCGTTCGGCCTTCTCGCCGCGCGCCTCGGTGACCAGGGGATAGGCAATTCACGGTGAACACCGCAGTTCACGAAATCCCGGGAGACGTTGTCGCCCAGAGTGATGCGTGCGCAGCCGTCCCAGCATTCGTTGTCGGTGGATTTCGTTGTGCTCTTGGGCCGGGGTCCCGTGCGATGTTTTCGACAGGGTGTTTCGGAGCCACTCGGGCAGCGAGATCGGGAACCGCTGTTTGGACACCGGAATTGAGAGCCACGTCTCCTGACCTGGTGTGACATGCCGCCGTTGGCGTAATCGGCTCGTTGGGCCGGTCGGCCGCGTCAAGCTGTGCGGATTGACGGTCGTATCAGGAGCCCGTGTGTACGGATCACGTGATTGGGTCTTCGAGCGGACCCGTCTAGGGCGGGTGCGGCTGTGACGGCAGGAGAGTCGCAGCCCGAAAAGGGCGCGGTGGACCGGTCGGAAGGATTCGGTGAGCGGCTGCTGGGGGTGCTGCTGGACCGGGCCCACGAGATGCCACCGCATCTGATCGCCCCGCTGATCGTGGAAGTGGTCGGCCGGGTCGGGGGCCGTAACGTCTCGATCCTCCTGCAGGACTACGAACAACTGATGCTGGTGCCGCTGCCGGGTAGGCGGCTGACCGTCGGCGAGCGCGCGCCGATTGATGGCTCCCCCGCCGGCACAGCCTTCCGGAGCGGGACCCCCGTCGAGGTGCCGCAGGCAGACGGTGTGCGGATGTACCTGCCGTTGCTGGACAGCAGCGACCAGGTGGGAGTGCTGGCGCTCACCCTGGACACCGTCGACGACGACCGGCGGCTGCTGCACCGACTGGCCAGCCTGGCCGCCCACGTGCTGGTCACCAGGAACAGCTACACCGACCAGTTCCTCCAGACCCGACGGCGCGAGCCGATGAGCGTGGCCGCGGAGATCCAGTGGTCCCTGCTGCCCCCGCTGTCGATGTCCACCCCGCAGGTCGCGGTGGCCGGCATCCTCGAACCCGCCTACGAGGTCGCCGGCGACAGCTTCGACTACGCCCTCAACGACGACATCCTGCACGTCGCCACGGTCGACGCGATGGGCCACGGCCTGGACGCCGCCACCATGGCGACCGTCGCCATCGGCGCCTACCGGCACGCCCGACGCACCGACGTCGGGCTGTCCGGGATCTACGCGTTCATGGACCGGGCCATCGCCGCGCAGTTCGGGCCCGAGCACTTCGTCACCGCCCAGATGATGCGCCTGAACGTTGCGACAGGCCACCTGCAATGGGTCAACGCCGGCCACCCCGCGCCGCTGCTGATTCGCAACCACCAGGTCGTCCGGCAACTGCACAGCCCCACCACCTTGCCGGTCGGCTTCGGCGGCGACGAGCCCCAGATCAGCGAGCAGACGCTCCAGGTCGGCGACCGGGTGCTGTGCTTCACCGACGGCCTGATCGAGGAGCACGATGTCCGCGGCGAGCAGTTCGGCGAGGAGCAACTCATCGCCTGGGTCAACCGCATCGAGCACGCCGAGGAAGGGGTTCGGGCGGTGGTGCGCTCCCTCTCCCACACCCTGATCCGGGAGCGGGGCGGGATCACCAGCGACGACGCGACCCTCTTCCTGATCGAGTGGCGTGGGGGCGCCGTCGACCACCTTGCCACCCTGGAATGAGCCGATACCGCCCGACTGGTGGTGCGGCCGTTGGCGGTGAGATCTGGCATGTCAGGCGAGAAGACCGCGAGGGATCTATCGTCAAGGTATGAGCGTGTTCATCAAGCTGGTGGAGAACCGGCCCCCCAAGGAATACGCGGAGCTGGCGGCTGCAGATATCTCCTACGACGACATCACCGAAGGTGAGTCGCCCGCCACGTATGAGTACGACCTGCTTCCGAGCGGCGCATTGCGGATCCTCAAGTTGACCAAAGGCGAAGCCGCTGTCGTCGATTCGGTCTACGCTCCCGGACTCTGGTTCCGTGTCCGGGGGCAGTGTCGCGGCAATGTGGAATAGCAAGCACTCTGCCGGTGGCCGGGCGCTGCCGGCTGCTGGGCCCGGTCGTCGGTGCTTGAGGTCCGAGCAGAATGTGCTCATGCTTCGCGTCAGCCTACGGAATCACGTTGGAAACTACCGGCAGGTGTACCGTGGATTGTGGGTTGCGCACTCTCACGTGTTGCGCCTGAAAGGACGGCCCCGGCGGTTTCACCGGGGCCGTTTCGAGGATCACGTTGAGCGTGCTGGCGCGGTCACACGGGCGCCATGGCCGCCCTCGGATTCCCAGACCGCTTCTCGGGCCTGGTCGGCTTCTGTCACGATCCGTTGGAATTCGGCCCTCTCTAGCAGATCACTCGCTGTGTGGCTGCGCAGCGGACCGGTAGCCGCGGTCATCAGCCAGGCGGCGATGGTCGGATCCGTCTGCGGCGGAATCACCAGCAGGTCCCAGCGGCCGACGGTGTAGGAGAGCAGCAACAGCTTGTGGGGGTCTTGCTCGGCCTTGAACCAGCCGACGCTCACCACGTGCCCATCAACGGGCACCTTCCGTGGGATGACCGGCCACAGGGTCGGGTTCACCGTGACATGGGTGATGCGTCCCCAAAGGGGATCCAGCACCGCTGTCAACGCAGGAAGTTCCGCCGCCAGGTCGCGGGAGCGGGGCCACCAGGCACCGTCCAGAAGCGCACCGGGGGTGTCCGTTGAGGCGAGCGCGAGACGCAGCGGGAGCGAAAAGGTCCGCTTCTCGACCGCCGACGTATACAGAATGGTCGCGGTCATGACGCGGACCTGTCCCCGGGCCGGTGTACGCCGGCCCGGTGTTGTGAATCGCCGAGAACGACAGGAGCTTGGAAACTCTTATGCGAAATGTCCTCGGTAATTTCAGGGTACTCCCGGATACAGCCCGCCGGGCGGTTTCGGGGTGACGGATATCAGGGCATTTTGACGGGTCTTCGAACTTGAGCGGTGCACTCGACTGGCGGGGTGCTGACCTGTCGTCACGATGGTGACAATCGTGGTGGTTGTCGGCATCCGAATGCAGAGCGCCCTTGGTCATACCTGATCATTTCTGTTCTCGACGCAAAACGATCACGCAGGAGCCACGGGCTTGGTCAACGATACGACGTTGCTGCTCGACCTCGACGGGGTGTCCGTCGCACGTGTCGAGCGGCCCGAGGGCGGCAGACGCCGGGTCCATCGATCACGGCGGACGAGTCGGCGTGGGCTTGTCCGGCCTGCGGGGTATTCGCCTCCCAAGTGAAGGGCTCGGCGCTGAGTCGGCCCCGCGATCTTCCCTACGGGGACAGCGGCCTGGAGTTCTTGTGGCACAAGTGCCGCTGGTTCTGCCGTGAGCCGCGGTGTCCCCGGCGGTCGTTCACCGAGCAGATCGCCCAGATACCAGCCGGCGCGTGCTGACCGGCCGGTTGCGTGGTGCGGCTGGGCGGCGCCTACGTGATGCACCTCCAGCACACGACCATCGGCGCTACTTCTACCCGGAGCCAGCAGGGGGAAATCGCCGGGCGGGCTCTGCGGGAGCGAACCACCTGAGCGCGGGCCCCCGCCCGCCACCGGTTGCGCGGAGTACAATTGCAGTCACCAGGACGTTTCACCGTCGGCAGCCGAGTCGGCGTCGCCCTAGACCAAACCGGTTCCGTCGAGAACCGAGACGGGCGGCACGCCATGTTGCCGAACCACAGCACTGCATTCGTATGGGGGCGCTCCCCCAGCCTCTTCCCGCAGCTGACGGTGCCCTCGGCAGTCCGGCTGACCCTGGAGCCGACGCTGGCCCGCGCGGGGATGTTCGATGGCGCGTGGTGGCCACATTCCCGCGATGTCCGCGCCGAGCTGCCCGGCCTCATCACCGCACTGAGCGCTCACCTCGGCGCGATCCTGCGCGTCGGGCTGGACCAGGACGCCTGGGACGACATCCCACGCAGCCTCACGATCGACGGCCGCGTCGTTCACATCGGCTGGTTCACCGCCAGCGATGACACAATGAGCGTGACCCGCGGGTTTAACGACCACTTCATGCTCCTCGTGGTTCCGCCGTGGGCCACCGCGCCGGCCGCGGCGGCGGCCATGGCGATGGCCGCGCGGACCGGCAACCGCATGCCGGCTGCGACGATCCTTGCCGCTGCCGGCACCACCCCCGAAACCCCCGACGCGGTGCCCCTGCTGGCGGTCGACGCCGAGGGCGAGCGGATCTGGGAGGCCGAGGGCGGTGCCGCAGTCCCTGTTTAGCCCGCACCGGTCAGCACGTCGGTGCGGAGCACCGCCGAGTTCGACCCGCCCCGCCTGGCCTCGGACCGCCAGTCGCCCGCCATCTGCACGACACGGCTGCCTTCACCGAGATGGACCTTCATCCCCTCCACTCCACAGCCCGTGAAGCTCTTGGCAGGTGCACGATGGATCTCGCCGAACGGATACCAGTAGTGATCGCCGTGTGGCCGCCACCCTGGCCGCCACCCTGGCCGCCGCCCTGGCCGCCACCGTTGCCTCAGCCACCGCCGTGGCCTCAACCGCTACCGCCGGGGAGAGATGGGCGAGGTTACCTCTCTGACATCAGCCACCAAGGAACCCACGCGTAGTTGATGGCGGCGTATGGCACGGACCGCGGCGCCAGCGGTGCGTAGTTATGTCACAGAGGTATAGCGGTGCAGCGGAGCAAGGGGGCTGCCGCACATCCGGCATTCGCGCGTCGAGCCACCACCGCTACAGCCAGAGATGACCCGATCGAGGTGGCTCTCAATCTCATTGCCGATTACGGACTTGCGTCGTGTCCATACCCACCACGGATGGGGCAGCGTGGCTCTCGACCTCAGTGCCGGAGTGGCTCCCATTCATCCTGCTGAAAACACGTGCGATGTGCCTACTTGTCGGCGGACGCAGGAGCCGCTGGGCTGGTCGTCGTCGGCCAGCGTGGGGGGTCGTCGGTGTGAAGGGCGGTCAACTCCGCGACGGAATCGATGGGAAGCCTGCGGGCTCGTAGATGAGCCACGGCTTTGGGCAGCAAGTGGCTGCGTTCAACGTGAGCGGGTCGGGGCTGGTTGGAGGGGGTCGTCTCGTGGCCGAGTCCCTGCATGGTGGTTCTGTGGGCCCACTCCGGCAGTAGTTCCAGGTCGTGCAGGCGGTGGAGGACGGCGGATGTCGGAACGCCCCAGGCGCTGGCTGCTGCGGCCAGGCGTTCGGGAGTGGCTGTGCGGAGCATCGAGGCGACAACGGCAGTGCGGGGCATGAGGAACGCGGAGGCGAACTGGATGGCCGCAGGACGCGAGTCTCGGTGGCCTGGCCGGTTGTGGCCAAGGACGAGTTGGCCGAGTTCGTATGCGAGGTGCTGCCGTGCCTGTTCGCCGTCCAGATGGGGTGGGAGGAAGGCGAATGGTGTCCCAGTCTGGCGTGTGGAGAACGCTCCGACGTCGCCGCAGTCGGGCGGGAGAGCGAAGATGCGGATGCCGTGTGATTCGAGGAGCGGCGTCAGCGGGCCGCTGGGGGCGTCACCCATCTGCCAGTGGGCCCGAAGGGACTCGGCGGCGTGCTCAGGGTCGAGCTGTGGCCAGGAGGGCAGGTTGGGGCAGGGCAGCCACAGGTGCGTTTCGATCCATGAGACCAAGGCGGCGGTGAGCTCGGCGACAGCGACGGCGCTGTAACGTTTGCGCGCAGTCAGTCTGGTCGGGCTTCGCAGGCTCATCGTTTCCGACAGGATCTGGCGGGGCGGCGGGGCCAAGAGGAATTCTGGGGTGACGTCCAGAGCGCCAGCCAGCCGGTCCAGTGACTGGGGTGACGGGTACTTCAGGCGGTTCTCGAAGTGAGTGATGCTGTGCGTGGTCAGCTTGGCGGCGCGGGCGAGCGCAGCCAGCGTCATCCGACGGCGGTGCCGTGCGAGGATGAGGCGCTTTGCGGTGAACGCGGGGATCACCGTCATGGGCAAGCGGCCATCGGATTGGGGAGCGTGCGCCGGCGGTGCTCCTGTGCGATCCAGCGCACCAGCGGGTCCTGCTGATCGTCGTAGTCGTACTGGTACCCGGGCAGGACGCGCATTCGGACCTCGTCGATGAAGCGCCGCATGTCTGCCGGGTGGCCTGTGAACGGCAGGTCTCGCAGGCCGGGTGCAGCCAGCAGGCCGGCCAGGGCAACGGTTTCGGGGTAGGCGCTGGCGATGATCATCGGATCGTTGTCATAGGCCCGCCAGTCGGGACCGCAGAGGGCGGACATCCGTGCGTGCCGGGTTTGCACGAGAGCGTCGTACTCGAACCAGCCGTTCATCACGGTGGTGGCCGCGCGCATGGCGAGGACGACCGGGCCCCAGCCGTGCTGACGGCTCAGTCGATGATGTCGGCGCTGGGCCTGGAGAACTTCCGGGACCGGGCGGAGAGCGAATTGCTTGGCACGGTCGGCTGTCCACTGTCCGTGCCGCAGGCAGAGCCGTGTGCTGACCGGAGCCCAGTGCCAGTATCTGGGGAGTACTTCTGTGATGCCCTTTCTCATCAGGCAGTGGCTGCATGCGGGGTGGAGCTTCCAGCCGCTTCGGGCCAGCCGCAGGCTGGCGATGGGCTCGCTGTCGTCGGGCCCGGGTGGCCGCAGATCCGGAAGCGCGCGAAGAAGTCGGTCGCGAGGCTGGCCGGACAGATCGCAGATTGCGTCCAGCAGGGGCAGGGGCAGGGGCAGGGGCAGGGGCTCTGGCTGAAGGCGAGCGGGGTCGTCGAGGTGTTCGTGCAGGAGCGTGAACGGGAGCCGGTTTGCCCTGGCGAGCCGCCTCACGTAGGAATCCCATGATTCGCGGTGCAGCGGGGCGACGGTGCGGGGCAGGGGCTGAAGTCGGCGCGGTGAGAGGGAAGTAGTCACGCCGCGTCCTCGATGTCGCCCTCGGTTTCTCGCGGCGGGCGGGGGCTGTCGGACTGGGTGCTGTGATCGACCGTGATGGTGTGGAGCAGGCGGCGGGTGATCTGTTCGCTGCCGTCGGCGATCGCGCTGATCGCGGCGGCGCGGATCAGGTGGGACAGGCTGCTGATGCTGCCGCCGGTGCGGGCGTGGAGATACTTCGCCTGTCGGGCCAGAACGCCGGGGTCGTGGCGGTGCAACCGCAGCGCATGTTCCATCGTGGCGATCATCGAGCGCCACTCACTGCCGTAGGGGAAGTTCGAGGTGTGCTGCATGACGCAGCGGGCGGCGATCTGCTTGCCGCGGACCCCGGTAAACAGCCCCTCCCGCTCAACGTTGATGCCGGCATAGACGAATGTCGCCGGGATGTGCTCGGCGAAGTACTTGAGATGGTCGGACATGTCCTTGCCGTTGGATGTGCCCATCTGGATGTTGTGGATCTCGTCGACCAGGACCAGGTCACAACGCGCTTCGGTGAGGATCTCGCAGACCGCGTCGGCGATGTCCATCTCGTTGTGACGGGACTTGAGGGGAAGCCCGAGGAAGTGCGCGAAGCGGGTGGCCAGCTTCCGCGGGGAGCCGTTGGGCGGGGCGGAGACGTAGACGACCGGGATGCGGTCATGGTCGGGATAGCGCCGCCGTACTCGCAGTTCGTGGGCCCGGCCGAGCTGCTTGATGGCTGTGGACTTCCCCGTTGCCCAGGGGCCGGAGACGATCAGACCGCGGCGGGCGCTGATCTCGCGCCGGTTCACCAGCGTCAGCAGACGTCCCTGATGGAGGATCTCCCGGATGGTCGGGGTCTCCACGATGATCAGCTCGGAGTGGTAGTCGACGCGGGACTCGTCGTACTCGTCCCGCTCCGGCTCAGTCAGCGCCCGCCAGTCCGCCTCAGTCAACAGCTCGAACTCGGGTGGGTCCTCGTTCACGAAACACCGCCAGTTCGGCAGCGTCGTCGTCGGCATGCGTCGCTTGTCCGGCATGCCGAACTGCTCGGGCACTACCACCATTTGTTGGCCTCCTTGCGGGCGTCGAAGACACGCAGCGGAACGACATCGGCGACTTCCTGGTCGTCGGCTCCCTCGTCCGGCTCCTCGTCGGGAGCCGGTGCAGGCGGCGGGGCCGGTCGAGGCCAGGACGGATCAGCAGCGGCGCGGGTGCGGGCGGCTGCCCGATCGGATCGACGATTCCGGGGCTTCTTGCGGACCGGCGGCGCTTCCTCTGCCTCGACTGGGCCGGCGCCCGCCCGTTCCAGCAAGTCGCCCACCGCCCGGGAGATCGCCTCCTCGGTCACCGTGATGCCCTGTTGTTCGCGCAGATCCCTGGCGGTGTGATCCCAGGCCATCTCCCCGAACGGGAGCGGCTGGGACGACAACAGCCGCCAGGGGACGGTGATCCAGGTGTCCTCGCGGTGATCGTGCAGCCAGACCACACGGACGTCATAGGGGTCGTGACGTACTTCCCACCGGTCCTTGCGATCAGCGAGCCCGGACTTCTCCCGCCGCAGCCCGTCGAGCTCGTCGCAGTCGTAGATCCGGTGCTTGATCTTGATTCCGTAGGAATTGACCGCCTGCCAGCGTGTTGGCAGGAGCCTCAGGTAGTCCTCTGCCGACAGCGCCAGCGGCAGGTAGCCGGCCGTCTCCACGAGGGCGGCGTACTTCTCGTTCGGCGAGAACGTCCGCCCCGGCGCGAGCGGGTCCCGCAAGCCGTCGTGCGGCCGGTTCTGCCACCTGGCAGTAATCCACTCCTCCAGCAGTTCCTGCAACTGCGGCAGCGACCACAGCGGCTCGTCCTCGACCCGGTGCCCGCGATGTTCCGCCGACCGGCCGGTGTGACCCGAGACGAACTGAGCGAACATCGTGGACACCGACCCCAGCGTCCGCTCGATGTGCGGTTTGTGCGTCGGCGTCCTGGGCGGCGCATGGATCACCTCGGTGCCGAACGCGTCGCAGGCCATGTGGAAGTTCTTCGACAAGAACGCTTTGCCGCCGTCCACCACGATCGCTTCGGGAATGATCAGAGGGACGGCCGCCGCATGCCGCAGCCGCTCGTCCAGCGCGAGCAACCGCCGGTAGGGCAGCACCGACCGCTCCAGGCGCAGAGCATCCGTCCACCCTGGGCGCATCGGCGCCGGTGTCACCGAGCGGGCCAGCAGCAAGGCCGCGTCCACCGACTTCGTCGTCGGCCGCAGCACCGCCGCAGTGACCGTGCGCGTGGCGACATCGACCAGCCCGGTCAGCTCGACCCTGCCCACCACCCCCCGGTCCAAGCGCACCAACGCGTCGAACGGGGTGGAGTCGATCTCCATCAACTCGCCCGGGCGGCAGACCATCGCCCGATCGAAGACGCCTTCGGGCTGATTCGCCAGGGACCGGCGCGTCCGCGCCGAACCGGTGGTGTGACGGCCGCGTTCGAGCCGCTGAAACAGCCGGTAGAACGCCGACCGTTTCGGCACCGCCTCCGGTCCGTACTTGTCCTTGACCGTCTTGCTAACGCGCTCGAAGTAGTAGCTGACCGTCCGGGTCGAGCCGTCCGTGGCCTGGCTCATCAGCTGCTGCAACTCGTCGACGACTTCCGGCCGGAGCTTTCCGTGCACCGCTCGGCGCGGCGCGTGCCGCCCGTCCACCATGCCCGCGATGCCCTGCTCCTGATGGCGCCGCCGTCGCCAACGCACCGTGTGTGCACTGACCGGCCGCCCCAACTCGACCGCAAGCTCGGCGGCCTTGGACGCCTCCCGCTCGGCCAGAGTCCGCATTGCCGGGTCGTACTCATGCCGCGGCGAGGCCCCTCGCGGGGCGTCCGGCGGCAGCCCCGTGCGCAACTCGACCATGTGCCGGTGCCACCACAACGCTTCCTCGGCCTGGCCCGCCGGGACGTGGTCGAGCACTCCCGTGGGCATCACCTTCCGGCTGCCAGAACCGAGCACCTCGAAACCGGGCGACATCATCAGCGTCGGCAGATGCATCGTGCTCGTCCCGCCCGCCTCGTCCGCCAGGCGTACCAACATCCCCGATAGGCCGGCGACCGTCTGCACTTGGCCGTCAAACCGGACCCGGTCGCCGGGCCGGACCACCAACGGATTGCGCATCACCACAGCCCGCCCTCCTTCTGCGGCCGACGGACCGTGCAGTCGGGCCCCAGCACCTGCGACTTCACGTCTGTGGCCAACATCCCTCGCCAGAGCAGGTGGTAGAGCACCGGCAGCACCGCGATCCGGTCACCGGCCGCCTCCGCCCCGGACAACAACGGCCGCGGCTCGGCGAACACCTCCAGCAGCCGCCCGGCCGTCTCCTGCCGCCAGCAGCGAGGATGGCCGTAGCCCCGCAGCCAGCGTAGGTTCGCCAACAGAACCGGGCTGATCACACCCACCCGCCTAAACGACCAGCCAGCCAGTTCACAGACACGCTCGGTCGCCGCGAACGCCTCCGCGTCGTCCGGCTCGATCCGGTCCTCCGGACGGACATCGACCACCACCCCAGTGCCGTCGACACGACGGGCGAAGAAATCCGGGACATGCCCCAGCCGCCCCCGGCGCGTGGGCCAGAACAGCCGGAACGGCTGCGACACCAGCCCCGTCACCTGCGGATCGAAGTCCATCAGCATCGCGTGATCACGCTCCAGCCGGGACTCGCACGCAAACGACTTCCGCATCGTCGTCGACCAGTAATCCCGGGTCACCGACCGCTGCCCGGCGTACGTACGAACCTTCCGCACCGGCGGCAGCGACTCGAACCTCGCCGTCCACACCGCCGGCAGGGGCTCACGACGGCGTACGCGGTCCTCATCGACGTACTCGACTTCGAAAACACCGTGCCCGACGTCGGCGAACGCTTCGATAGCCACCCGACCCCCTCACCAGAGCGAACGCACAAGCGCTGCCCACGAGAGAGCCACACCCTTCAAGATCAGCCACGGATCGGCAGGTAAACCGCCCCTGGGAGCGAAAACGAAGCGGGACAAACAACAGCGAGCGGCAAGAAGGACTGGGACACCAAGCCCTGGTGTACAAGCGAACGACAACATGCCCCGGGACGAACTGCGAACTGAACAAGCTCAGGTGGGACAGCGGCAACATAAGGAAGGACGGGACAGGAGCTGTACACGCCTGGGGGCGAATGGGTCCCAACCGCCTCTGGTCTCCTTGAGCAGTTTGAGGAGTCCATGCAGGTCACCGCGGATATTTCCCGGCAGCTCAACAGGACGCGCAGGGGTATCCGGAGAATTACCGACAGGGCCCGTACACGCAGGGACGACGGTTATGGCGGCCGCTGCGGCCATACGTGGTGGCCCTAGGAAGGCAGTTCCTCGGCACGGCTGGCCTGCAAGCCCCATGCCTGGATCTGCCCAGTAGTACTTCGTCCTTGGCCCGGCACCTGCCCCGCCGCCGCTGCCAGAGCCAGAATCTGTCAAGTCGATGCCCGAACGTCATGCCGGCTGACCTCCGGCGGACGCGTGGGGGCGGCAACCCTTCGACGACTCTTCGAGTCTGCGCCGCACCGGTGCACTGAAGGAAAAGCAGCCGCACCGGTGCACTGAAGGAAAAGCACATGGGGGAAACGCTCTGATGACATCCATACCACATCCGCCCGCGTCCAGTGCCGCTCCACTTGGCAAGGACAGTAGAGCCGGCGCCGCACCAGGTTCCGGGTCGGCGCTCTACACCCGGATAGGGCGCAAGCTCAAGCAGGAGATCGTGTCCGGTGTGTATGCACAGGGAGCGTACCTGCCTTCGTCGGGCGAACTCGGAAAGTTATATGGCGCGAACAAGAACACTGTCCTGCGGGCACTTCGGATGCTGCGCGCTGAAGGCTTGATCGACTTCGGCCGGGGCCGTGGCGCGGTCGTGGTGCACTCGGCGCACAAAGTGGGCTTCGCGGAGATATCGGAGCAGCTCCGTCACGTCGTGAACCTTGCGGACGTCTCCGGGATTTCGCGGGCGGCCGTCGTGGCTGCAATACAGCGGATTCCGCCATCGCAAGGCCCGCGCATTGCAGGGGCCTTGCCCGCTGCGGCGGCCCGACGTGGGGGAGCGGGCCGCACAGCGTTCAGGTCGCACGGGCGTGGTGCCGCGTGACAGCGGCGCCGCCGCAACAGTGGCAAGGAAGCTAATACGCAGGGTCACGATAATGCCAGGGAAGCCATCTCTCCTGGCAGAGGATCCCTTCGCTCGCGATGACTCGGAGCACGGGCAAAAGACCAGGCAGCGCCGCAGCCCCGAGGGGCGGTTGATGTAATCTCCGTGGCGACCACGCAGAGTACAGGAATCGTTCTTTCATTGATCGTCGCATTCACCTGCGCCTAGATTCACTGTCGACCGGAAGACCCCACGGGGCACCGTTTCCACTCCATACGGAAGGGAGATGAACAGCATGGGACGGAAGATCTGCGAGGCCCCGGCGATGTTCATTGCCGGTGACTTCCGACTGGACACCGGATTCCTGCGGCGCGGTCCGCATGAGCCCAAGGTTCGTCTGCCGCTGGGTTGGTAGCGATCTCTGGAGAACTATGTCGAGTCACGGCGAAAGCTTGTTTATGGCTGCCTGATTGTGGGGTCGGCCTCGCCGTGGCCTCGCATCTCGAAGAATAACGAAGAAGCAAGGCCCCGAAGCGGGCGCCGCGACCGCCATGACCCGGCCAAGGGGGCAAGACGGGATCGCGGCCTGACCTGCCATTTCCGGAACGCTTAGTTCCGGAGCGCATCCACACAAACCGAGGGGAATATATCGTGATGAGAAAACGGCTCCTGGCCGGCGCTGTTCTGGTGCCCGTTATTGCCGCCAGTATTTCTGGCCTGTTGGCAGCGAGTGCCAATGCGGCGGCACTTCCGCAGCAGAAGGTCGCTGCTCAGCAGTCGGTGGCCAGTGCGACGGTTCTTGGTAAGGGCGCGCAGCCGCAGATGCTGCATGACATCGCGGGCGACATGGTGGCGGCAATGGCCGGCGCCGCGTCGAAGGACCTGTACGACGCAAGCAAGAAGATCGTCACCAAGACGAAGACCATCACCACCAGGACGAGGAGCAGCTCAGAGTCCAGCGAGTCGTCGTCCAGCGAGTCTTCGTCGTCTTCCAGCGGTGGCCCGGTGACCAACTCTGCCGCATTGCACGGGGTCATCCCCGGCGATGTGCAGTTCAACGTCACGAACTGAGCCAATTCACGCGCATGCCCGGCGCCCCCATCTGGGCGCCGGGCATGTTTCTGGCGAATGTAGGAGTGGATTATTCTTCGCGATGAATGAACTCACAACCGCCGCATCCGGTCAATCACCCGTTGGGACCCATGTGCCCGCAAGGGTGCGGATATCCGTGCTGCTCGCGTTGGTGCCTGTGCTGCTGTTCACTGCCGCCTGCCTCGTCTACAACGCCCCGAACTCGCCGGCCAAAGCACGCGTGGCGGGGCCGGTTAACCGGTTTATGGGTGCGTACTTCGAGCAGGACTGGCAGCTATTCGGCCCCGACCCTGGCACGAGCGTGGATCTGGTGTACGTGGAGGCCCGGATCAAACCTGCGGGAAAAAACGAGGTCGTGCAGACTCAGCCGGTTGAGATAGAGGATGCCATCGATCGGACTCCACGAGACTTCCGCGTGAATCCCACGAAGCTTCCCGGCGTGATGCTGGGGTTCAACGAGTTCGCGACCAAGTACATCAAAGAAAAGGAAGAGGTCGACCAGATTCCGTCGTCCCGGCGCGCGGAGGCTCTGAAGTACCTCGCGAGCGATTTTGCTCCGGACTTCGATGAACTACAGCGATTCTTGTCGGTGCGTGCCACATCGTTGTTCCCTAATGCCCGGATCATCTCGGTGCGTGCCACGTTCCGCAGCAAGCCCATCACGCCGTTCGCCAGCCGGTACGAGTCACCGGCGCCGAAGCAGAAGATCGAGGGGCGTCTGCAGACGTCGTGGCTGACCTACGTGCCGGGAGTGGCTGACTGATGGGTACGGTACGTGCCGGGTTGGCTCGGCTGGACGCCGCGATACTGAGGGTGGCCTGCCGCGAACACCGGCTAATCGGTATCGCGCTGCTGCGGATCGTGATCGGATTCGCGACGATCCTGTACTGCCTCGCCGACTACTCCAACCGCCAGTTCTTCTGGGGGCCTCACTCCTACGACTCGCCGGCGGTCGCGTCCAAGCTGCTTCCGCACTGGGGGTTTTCACTCTTCCTGGTAAGCGACTCGCAATGGTGGTTCGAGTTTCTGTTCCATGCGACGATCGTGGTGGCTGCCGTTTTCATGGTCTTCGGGGGGCGTGCGCTTACGCTGCTCCAGGCGGTGATGATGTGGTCGCTGCACTTCCGTAACCAGGACGTCTTGGAGGGCGGCGACAACCTTGCCCAGATCCTCATCATCTTCATGGTCTTCACCGTGTCCAACGCTTATTTCGCCCCCGGTGCGAAGCAGCGGCGAGCGAAACTTCTCGGTGACGACGGACCAACACTACGGACGAGTCTGCACAATCTGGCCGCCTATTTGATCGTGTTTCAGACGGCTGTCCTTTACTTCACCGCCGGGTACTGGAAGATCACTGGCAAGGTGTGGCAGGACGGTGTCGCGATGTACTACATCACGCGGCTGACCGGGTTTCAGATGTCGCCGACGTTCGCTCACTGGATGAGCAACGCCTACCTCGGCACGTTCGTGTCCTACTTCACCATCGCGATCGAACTGGCGCTTCCCTTCGCGATCCTGTCCAGCCGCCCCTGGGTGCGCAAGAGCAACACCATCGCACTGGAGGGGCTGCATCTGGGCATCATGGCCTTCATGGGCCTGGTGTGTTTCGGTCTGCTGATGATCGGCGCGGACTGCACTTGTCTGAAGGATGAGGACTACCGGTCCCTGGGTAACCGGGCCAGGCACGTCAAAGATGCCGTCATCGTCCGGCTGGGGCTTGCCACCGCCGCCCCCCGTACCGTGGCGTCCTCGGGTGTGCTCGATAGCGCCTCCCGTCAAGAGGCCCACCATGCATGACGCCGAAGTGCTGGTCGTCTTCGACGGGACCTGTGGCTTCTGCCGTGCGGCGGTTACTTACCTCCAAAGGCGCCTGGCCCTTGCCGGTGACTGCCGCCCTTGGCAGGGCATGGACCTAGATTCGATCGGGCTGACCGAAACCGATACGCGCCAGAGCATGTGGTACTTGTCCACCAGCCGCCGTGAAAGCGGCCCAATGGCCTTCGCGGCCTGGTTCGCCACGGGCAACCGCACAGCCCGCCTCATCGGCCGTTTCCTGAGCCTTCCTGGTGCCCGGCATCTGGCGCAGGCCGTCTACTGGCTGGTGGCCCGCAATCGACACCGCATTCCGGGCCCATGGGAGCACGCGTGCACAATCTGAACGCAGACCACCACACCCGCGCGGTCGCGCGAGCGGTGGAGGAACTCCTCAATGTGTCGGCTGATCAACGGGCACGCCAGGCACCTCACCTGATCAGTGAAGTGGGCGCCGCACGCCTTGAGAGGATCATCGCCGCAACCCGCACGAGGATCGGAACCGAACAGGCCGAGGTGACGTACACCTACCGGCGAGGGATGACGATCAACGGACCGAAGGGCCGTGTCGCGGCCTGGGGCAGCCTGGACGGCGAGGGGCGGTTGGCTGGTCTCCTCATCGATGGCTCAAGTGTTCCGCGATGGTGGCCGAGTGGGATTCCGATCCGCCTGGTGTGGGCCACCGCCGCGTTCGGCATGTGGGTGTACTCGATGGTGGACCTGTCCATCGCTGATGCTACGGCGCCGACGATGCTCACCTGGTTGTCCTACGCCGTGAGCGCACTGCTGGGGTGCCTGCTGCTGATCGGCTTCTCCGCTCCGAAAGGCTTTCCGCGGTGGGTCCGCTTGTTCCCGTACATCGTCTTGGGCACCGTTGCGGCCGCATTCGTGTGGCTACTGGTGTTCCGGGGCGTCCCCGTGGGGCACGGCGGACTCGATCAGGTTGGCTACAGCCACATCGCCCTCCTCGTCGCCGCCTTGGCGTTCCTTGTACGGGGTCGCGGTCACCGATGGGGGCAGCCGGTTTCCACGCCCTTGCGCTTTCCCCTGACGGGACCCGGTTGGTACATCACACAGGGCGGCGGCAGGTTCCTGAACCACCACCGCACGGTTGCCGCCCAGCGAGGCGCGATAGATCTCGTCAAGACAGGACCGAACGGGACGAATACCGGCAGGTTCCGGTTCCTCGTTCCCTCCCGTGACCTGAACTCCTACCACGCCTACGGGCAGCCGGTCCTGGCCCCGTGCAGCGGGAGCGTCGTCACTGCTGTCGATGGCGTAGCCGACCAACCTGCCGGCCGCGTCCATTACGGGCCGCTCTACGGTAATCATGTGGTCATCGACACCGGCCATGAGCATGTGGTGCTGGCGCACCTGCGGCCGGGGACCGTCAGCGTCACCGCAGGAGATGTGGTACGCGTCGGCCAACTCCTCGGTGAGGTCGGCAACTCGGGGCGCAGCACGGAACCGCATCTTCACATTCATGCCGAACGCGACGGAACGGGCCTGGATCTCCAGTTCATCGGCGTGACCGGTGGGCTGTACCGAGGCCGAACCATCCCCGCCCCATAGCCGCGCTGTTCGCAACTCCGTCAAGGTTCCGCCCCCGTTGCTGGGGCGGACACCTTTGCCGTTCACGAAACAGAAGGCATCCTGGTGTTCCCTCGAATACACAAAGCCGCCGCGGTGGTATCAGCGGTCCTGGTCGTCACCGCATCAGCGAGTGTTGCTCATGCCGCCGACCCGTCCACCCGACATGTACTGGCCGGATCACATCCCGCCTACGGCGCACCTGCCAGCGACCAGGGCCCGATACCCGGCGATACGACCCTCACCGCACGTCTCTACCTGGGGTCCCGTAACCCTGACCAGTTGTCGACGTTCATCCAAACCATCACGGACCCCCAGTCCCTCCACTACCAACGCTTCATTTCGCCCGAGGAATTCGAGCGCCAATTCGGACTCACCGCAAGCCAGCGGAGGAACATCGCCCGCTGGCTGACCGGCGCCGGATTGAAGATCACAGCGGACACCTCGCACTATCTCCAGGTGAGTGGCCCGGAGCAGGCCATGAAGTCCGCACTCGGAACGAGCATCCACCGCTATCAGACTTCCTGGGGAGCGATGCAGGCCCCGGCGGCCGACGTGAGCGTGCCGCAGTCCGTCGGTGATGCCGTCGTGGCCCTCACCGGCATCGGCGAACCCCCAGCCGCGATGACACTCGGCCGCCCGGCCCCGGCCTCGGCCCCGGCCGAGCAGGCCACGTGCTCCGACTACTTCGGACAGCACACCGCTGCTGGCCTGCCGCCCGCCTACGGCAAGCCGGTGTCTTATGCACCGTGCCCCTACGTCCCGCGCCAGCTAAGGCGCGCCTACGGTGTCTCGGAATCCGGAGCGACCGGGAGGGGACGCACGGTCGCGATCGTCGGTGCCTACGGATCCCCCAACATGGCTTCCGACGCCGACCGTTACGCCAAGGTCACCGGCGACCATGCGTTCCGCCGAGGCCAATACCGTGAACATGTCACGCCTGCCCACTGGAAGGTAACCCCCGCCTGTGCATCACCCAGCCAATGGGCGGGCGAACAGGCCCTCGACGTGGAGATGGCGCACGGGTACGCCCCGGACGCCAATGTGCTGTACATGGGCGCCAACTCCTGCCTGGACAGCGACCTCATGGATGCCGAGGCCTATGTCATCGACCACCATAGTGCCGATGTGATCTCCAACTCCTGGGCGGAAATCATCCATTCCCAGCGAGCACACCTCACCCCTGGCTTGGTGAGCGCGTGGAACATGCTGTTCGAGCAGGCGGCAGCTGAAGGAATCGGTGTGTACTTCGCCGCAGGCGACTGCGGAGACTCCTCTCCGCAAGCTGCCGGCACCGGACTCAACTGCGACAAGAACACCACGCAAGCACAGGCCGACTTCCCCAGCGGTTCGCCATGGGTGACTTCCGTGGGCGCTACGACCCTCGCCCTGACCCGGAAGGGCGGCTACGGCTGGGAGACCAGCATGGGAGACGACCTGTCGATCCTGTCAGGCAACCGGAAGACAGCCTGGACACCACTTCCAGGTGTGTTCGCCTTCGGGGGCGGGGGCGGACCCAGCGACTTCCCACAGCCGTGGTACCAGCGCGGCGTCGTCACCGAATCCTTGGCGAACGGCCGCCGTGTCACACCTGACGTAGCTGTGGAGGGGGACGGCGCCGTTCCAGTCGCCGTCGGCTACACCACTGGGGGTGCATTCCATGTGATCGGCTACGGTGGAACCTCTGCCGCCTGTCCTGCCTTCGCCGCCATCCAGGCCGACGCCGAGCAGAAATCCGGCCGCAGTATCGGCTTCGCAAACCCCTTGCTGTACTCCCTTCACGGCACGGGCGTGTTCCACGATGTGACGGACCGCCCATCACCGGCAGAGGGCAGGCCGGTCTCCGGCGTACGGGATATGGGGCCAGCGGCCCACCCATATCGCTACATCCTCTATACCCTGGGCCGGGACTACGGCCTTCGCGCCACCAGCGGCTTTGACGATGCCACCGGCCTTGGGTCACCCAACACCAATTACCTGCGGTACTTCCAGCGGGGAGACACCCGGCCCCACTAAGTCGGGTATCCGGAGCAGGAGGCGCCGCTGGTCACAGCGACAGGCCGATGCGGTGGGCCAGGCCCCGCAGGTCACGTGCGGCGTGGGACGGCAGTTGCCGGTCGGTGAGGAACTCGACGGTGTGCCTCACCAGGGCGTTGGCGTGGATCCGCTGTGGGGCGATCTCCTCGGGCGATCAGCAGAGCCGCGACCGCCTCGGCCTCCCGACCCCGGATATGCGCCAGGGACCGGCCCAGGTCGGCATGGAAAGCGGCCTGCCGTCCCGGCGCCTCCGCCAGGACCCCGGGATGGACCCCGTTTCCGGCGGTGACGGCCTTGCCATGCAGACCGAGGTCGGTGTTCGGGCTCACCTGAGCGGTCCGTCCACTCCCGGCCCGTCTCCAGCCCGGCGAGGTAATCCAGGGACAGGCCGGTGCGGGAGGCGGGCCGCCATCGGCCGTCTCGTCCAGCTCGCGTATCACCAGATTGCTCGCATTACCCACTCGCCCAGACCGTATCCCCTGCCAGGCCAACAGCCCGTTCACTCGCTCAACGGAGGACCAGGACCCCCGTGGGAGGCCGCGTATGCCTGTCGCGGGACACATTAGTCACACCGCTGAAGACCGCGCGAGCCAGCAGGTGACTCGACTTCCAAAGCGGGGAGCGCTCTGGGCCCGGAGGAACGCGGCGCTGTGCCCGGCGTGCCCCAGTCCCTCGAGCAGATGGGTGTGCAGGGCCTCACACCCGTAGTTCAGTGGCGTGGAGCTGCCTCAAAAGTCCTCGAAAGAGCTGTTCAGAGAGGAGTTCCGCTCTTCGCGGACCGACAGTGTGGTGGTCGCGACCCGGTCGCGATCACCAGGGAGGTCCTTGCCGTGGCACCGATTCTGTTCACCGCTCTGCTGTTGCTGCCGTTCGTGACGGTGGCCGGCCCGTTCGCATACCGCGCTACGGCCCGCCACGGCCACCGCACGGTCAGACGGAGCATCGGGGACCCCGCACAAGCCCGATGATCCAGCGTGAAATCCCGGTCGCCGACCGGCCGTATCCGGTGGCTGGATCCTGGCTGGATCCGCACCGATTCGCGGTCGTTTCCGCAGGTCAAAAATCTGGGGCCGATGTTCCGCTTCAACGTGTGAGCGGATCACAAGGGCCGGGCTCTGGCGAGTCCGGCCCTTCGGCGTTTCCCGTCAGTCGCTGCGGGTCGGGATGCGGAGCTTCAGCTCGTAGCCGCCGTCGGTGGTGGGGCCGGAGTCGAAGGTGCCGCCGAGGAGTTCGGCCCGTTCCCTGAGGCCGATCAGGCCCTGGTGGGAGCCGGGGAGAGGGAGTG
This sequence comes from Streptomyces sp. NPDC052101, assembly GCF_040680235.1. Classification (NCBI taxonomy): domain Bacteria; kingdom Bacillati; phylum Actinomycetota; class Actinomycetes; order Kitasatosporales; family Streptomycetaceae; genus Streptomyces; species Streptomyces sp. NPDC052101. The sequence continues at coordinate 35,367 of NZ_JBFAWH010000040.1, read as the reverse complement.
AGGGGCGGCGGGGCGGGGTGTTCGTGACGGTCACGCCGAAGGCGGTGTGGTCGGCGGTGTGCCACAGGCGCACGGTCGCGGAGGCGCCGGGTGCGTGTTTGCGGACGTTGGTGAGGGCTTCCTGGACGGTGCGATAGACGGCGCGCTGCGCGGTGGTGCTGATCTCGGGCGGGAGTCCGCCGGTCAGTTCGGCGTCGATGCCGCTGGTCGTGACGAGCTTGTGCAGGTCGGCGAGGGTGGGCTGCGGGGTGAGTTCCGTGGCCCGGCCCCCGGAGGCCCGCAGCAGTGTGACCATGTGGCGCAGTTCGTCGAGGGTGTCGACGCTGAGGGAACGGATGGTGCGGGCGCCCTCTTTGAAGTGGGTGTCGGTGGCGGCGACCTGGAGGGCGCCGGCCTGTACGGCGATCAGGCTGACCTGGTGGGAGACGACGTCGTGCATCTCGCGGGCGAGCTGGGCGCGTTCGCGGGCGAGGATGGCCTGGGAGTGCAGAAGGCGTTCGTGCTCGCGTGCTTCCTCGATCTCGACGAGCCGGCGGGCCAGGTCCCGGCGGGCCTGGACGAGTTGGCCCAGCAGAACGGGGGCGGCGGCGGTGGCGAGGGTGTAGAAGAAGTAGACCAGGGTCCAGGCGCGGTCGTGCGAGGTGAGGTCGTCCAGCGGCCAGGGGGCGGCGGAGGCCACGGCGAACATGATGGCGCACACGACGAGCAGCCGGCGGTCGCGGGAGCGTTCGGCCAGCGTGAACAGGGCGGCGAACGGGGCGAACACGATGTCCAGCATGAGGCTGGCGGGGAGGGTGAGCAGGAACACCGGGAGCGGGAAGCGCCGTCGTACGGCGAGCGCGGCGCAGGCGAGCGCGGCCAGGGCCTGCGCGACGCGGCTCGCGTCCGCCAGACTCAGCAGGACGTCCACGACGGCGACCGCGACGACCACGGCGTCGACGACCGGATCGGGGATCCGCGCCCACCATGCCCCGGGCGCGGTCATCGCCCGGACTCCGGGCGCCGCTGTCCCTCGTCGAGCAGTCCCGCCCGCTGTGCGAGCAGCGCCGCCTGCACTCTGCTGCCGACCCGCAGCTTGGTCAGGATCGCGGTGACGTGATCCTTGACGGTGCCCGCGCTGAGATGGATCCGCGTACCGATCTCCGCGTTGGACAAGCCCTCCGCGATCAGCACGAGCACCTCGCGCTCGCGCTCGCTGAGCCGGCCGACGCAGGCGGCCTCCTCGTCCTCGGCGACCGCCGCGCCGGGGTGACTCTGCCAGACGGCGCGGGACGCCTTCGGTGACATCACGACCCCGCCCGCGGCCAGGGTGCGGACGAGCTGGGCGAGCTGGTCGGGCTCGGTGTCCTTGAGCAGGAATCCGGCCGCGCCGGAGCGCAGCGCGGTGAGGATGTACTCGTCGGCGTCGAAGGTCGTCAGCATCGCCACCACCGGCGGAGCAGGCAGGGCGCGCAGCTGCCGCAGCACGGTCAGCCCGTCCACGTCCGGCATCCGGATGTCGAGGAGCACGACGTCGGGGCCTGCCCGCCGTACGGTGTCGACCGCCTCCGCGCCCGCTGTGGTCGCGACGACCTCGATGTCGTCGGCCCCGCTCAGGATGAGTTCGAAGCCGGAGCGCACGAGCGCCTCGTCGTCCACCACCATGACCCGGATCACGCGCGTCCCGCCTCGCCGTCCCTGTGCGTACGGCTCCGGCCGCACGCCGATGTCGATTGTCACCGGTCCGACCGTAGATCGCGATGCGCCGTCCGAGGCGGGACGGCGGGACGTTCCCGCCGATCGGGGGGAGGGTTCCAGCCGGGCGGCGGGAGTCCGGGGCCCATGGACGGGGTGGTTCCGGAAGGGCGAGGGATGGTGCCGGCGGGATCGCACCGGGTGTCCTTGGGGACGGGCCGCTCCGGCCCGGCATCCCCAGTTCCGAGGAAACCTCTCATGCTCGTCTCCCCTGCCCTCCGACGTGCCGCGGCACAGCCGAACGTGTTGTTCGGAGGTGTGTACGGAGCCGTACTGGCCAGCTCGATGGTCGCCGCGCTCACGCAGTACGGCGAGACGGGGCGCGGCGAGCGGCTGTACGACGCCCGGTGGCTGCTGATCACCGCCGTCGCCTCGGCCCTGGCGCACGGGTACGCGCACCTCATCGCCCGGCGCGGCGACGGCTCCTGTCCGGGTGTGCTCGGCGCGCTGCGCGTGCTGGCCGCCGAATGGCCCCTCGTCGTGGCGACCCTGCCCACGATCGTGATCCTGCTCGGCGCGGGCTGGGGCTGGTGGCGCTCCGCGGGCATCGAGTACGTGGCCTTCGGTTTCAACATCGCCCTGCTCTTCGCCTGGGGCCTGTCCGCCGCCCGCGCCTTTGGCCGGACCTGGCGCTCGGCCCTGGCGGTCGGCTGCGCGGACGCACTGCTCGGTGTGATCGTCGTGGTCGCCAACGCGCTCATCAAGTAGCCCGCGGCACCCCCGCGGGCCCCTGTCCGGCACCGCCCCACCCGCCGGGTGGCGGGGCTGGACCGGACAGTCGCCGGATACTGCGGGGCCGGGCCGGTCTCCAGCCTGGAGATCATGACCCACAACGCAGACGACACGGCGCTCACGCCGTCGGCCGGCGCCCCGTCCAAGGCACCCGGGACCGGACGAGTCCCGGTCGGCCGCCTGATAGGCGTGGACCTGGCCCGCGGCCTCGCGGTCCTCGGGATGTACGCGGCCCACGTCGGCCCCGACCCGTCCCAGGGCGGTGTCACCGGGCACCTCATGGAACTGGCGCACGGCCGAGCCTCCGCGCTCTTCGCCTTCCTGGCCGGTTTCTCGGTCATGCTGATCACCGGCCGCCGTACCCCGAAGACGGGGCCGGCGGGCCGTCAGGCGGTCGCCAAGGTGGTGATCCGTGCGCTGGTCCTGCTGGTGCTGGGCACCGCGCTGACCCTGAGCGGCACCCCGGTCGAGGTGATCCTCGCCTTCTACGGCCTGTACTTCCTGCTCGTCCTGCCGCTGTACCGGCTCGGCGCCCGCCCGCTGGCCGTCATCGCCGCGGCCGGTGCCCTGGTACTGCCATAGGTCCTGTACGTCGTCCAGCACGCGCTCCCCGCGGACGGGGCCGACGGCATCCGGGCCTGGCCCGCGGGCGCCGACGGCATCGTCTCGCTCCTCTTCACGGGCAGCTACCCGGCCCTGACCTGGATCCCCTTCGTCATCGCCGGCATGGCGGTGGCCCGCCTCGATCTGGCCGCCGTCGCCGTACGCACCCGGCTCGCGATCACCGGCGTCTGTCTCGCGGTACTCGGCCACGGCGGCTCCTGGCTGGCCCTGCACCTGGTCCCCGGCGCCCTGGCGAAGCTGAGCGCCGGCGGCCGGGGTGAGGGAGGATCAGCCGCGTCGGCCTGGTGGTCCGACACCTGGGGCTACCCCGACGGCAGCACTCCGGCCGGGCTTCTGGTGGCCTCGCCGCACAGTGAGACGACCCTCTCGATCCTGGCCAACGCCGGCGTGGCGATCGCGGTCCTGGCGGCCTGCCTCGCCGCGGTCGACGCCTTCCCGCGCTGCCACGCCGTGACCCGCCCGCTCATCGCGGTCGGGTCGATGTCCCTGACCGCGTACGTCCTGCACGTCGTCGGCATCCACTTCCTCGGCATAGAAGAGCTGCCCGGATCCCCGTTGCACGTCCTTGTCGGTTTCGTCGTCGCCGTCACCGTGTTCGCGACGCTCTGGTCCCGCTTCTTCCGGCGCGGCCCGCTGGAGTGGCTGCTCGGCAAGGCCACGAAGGTCGCGGAGCTGGTGCGGTGAACCGTGCGGCGCACAGTTCACCGAGCGCCGGACCTCAGGAGGCCTGCAGCTCCAGCAGCGATGCCACCAGCCGGTCCACCTCCTCCCTCGTGTTGTACAGCGCCAGCGACGCGCGGGCCGCCGAGTCGAGGCCGTAGTGGGCCAGGGCCGGCTGGGCACAGTGGTGGCCGGCCCGGACGGCTATGCCGTCACCGTCCAGCCAGTCGGCGATGTCGGCCGGCGTGTGGCCGGGCAGGGTGAAGGTCAGTACGCCGATCCGCTCGGCCGCGGGGCCCAGCAGTTCGAGGCCCGGAACCTTGGCCAGGGCCTCCTGCGCATAGACCGTCAGCTGTGTCTCGTACTCCGCCACCGCCTTGCGGTCGAAGGCCGTCAGCCAGTTGAGGGCGGACAGCAGACCGGCCACGCCGGAGATGTGGCCGGTGCCGGCTTCGAAGCGGTGCGGGACCGGGGCGTACGTCGTACGGTCGAAGCTCACCGACTCGATCATGTTGCCGCCCGACTGCCACGGCGCCATGGTCCGCAGGATCTCCGGCTTGGCGTACAGGGCGCCGATGCCCGTGGGGGCGTAGATCTTGTGGCCGGAGAAGGCGTAGAAGTCGGCGTCGAGGTCGGTCACGTCGACGGGGAAGTGCGCCACCGCCTGTGCCCCGTCCACCAGCACCTTCGCCTGGTAGCGGTGCGCCAGCGCCGTCATCTCCCGTACCGGTGGCACGGTGCCGAGGACGTTCGACGCGTGGCTGATGACCACGAGCCGGGTCCGCGCGGAGAGCAGATCGGCGTACGCGTCCTGGTCGATGCTGCCGTCCGGCCGCAGGGGTACGGGCACGACGCGGGCGCGTGTCTCCTTGGCGACCCGCTGCCAGGGCACGATGTTCGCGTGGTGCTCCAGCACCGGCACCAGGACGTCGTCTCCGGGGCCGAGGCCCGCCCGTCCCCAGCTCTGGGCGACCAGGTTGACGGCCTCGGTCGTTCCCCGGACGAAGACGATGCTCTCGGGCGAGGGCGCGCCCAGGAACCGCGCGACCGCGGCCCGGCCCGCCTCGTACATCTCCGTCGCCTCGCGCGCCATGGTGTGCGCGCCCCGGTGGATGTTGGAATTGGCGGAGGCGTAGAACGCCGCCAGCGCCTCGATCACCTGCCGGGGCTTCTGCGTGGTGGCGCCGTTGTCCAGCCAGACCAGCGGGTGGCCGTTGACCGTCCGGTGCAGGATCGGCACGTCCCGGCGGGCCGCTTCGGGTGAGAAGCCCGGGGAGCCGCTGACGTCAGGAGTAGTCATGGTACTTGGACACCTCGACGTTCTGGAGCACCGCGAGCGCGTCCTCCACCAGCACCGCCGCGTTGAAGTACGCGGTCATCAGGTACGACGTGATGCCCTTCTGGTCCACGCCCATGTTCTTCATCGCCAGGCCCGGCTCGACCTCGTCGGCGACCTTCGAGGGCCTGAGGCCCACCACGCCCTGCTCGGCCTCGCCCAGCCGCATCAGCAGGATCTCGGTCGTACCCACGCCCGCGCCCCCGGTGAACCGCACCTTGTCCGACGGCAGCAGCGGCACTCCGCGCCAGGTCAGCAGCGGGCTGCCGAAGCGGTTCTCGATCACCGGGGGCACGCCCCGGCGGGTACATTCGCGGCCGAACGCCGCGATCGCCTTCGGATGGGCGAGGAAGTACGCGGGCTGCTTCCACACCCGCGTCAGCAGCTCGTCCAGGTCGTCGGGGGTCGGCGCGCCGGTGCGCGTCTGCACGCGCTGGCCGGGGGCGACGTTGTTGAAGAGCCCGAACTCCGGGTGGTACAGCATCGAGGCCTCCTGCCGCTCGCGCAGTGCGTGAACGGTGAGGTTGGCCTGGGCCCGGGTCTGGTCGATCGGCCCGTTGTAGAGGTCGGAGACGCGTGTGTGCACACGCAGCACGGTCTGCGCGAGCGTCATGTGGTACTCGCGGGGCGCGTCCTCGTAGTCGACGAACGTCCCCGGCAGGTCCGGCTCGCCGTCGTGTCCCGCGGTGAGGTCGACGGGGACCTCGGCACCGGCCATGACATGGGCGCCGGCGACATACGCGTCCACCGCGCCCCGTAAGGCCTCGTCGCGCTCGCCGAGCCGGGCGAGTTCGGCGCGCTCCAGGCAGAGGGCGACGCCGGCGGTGAGCGCCTGCACCCGGTACGGCATGGCCTCGGCGCGGGTCCAGGCGCCGAGGTCGAAGAACTGGCCGTCGCCGATGACGTCGAGGAGCGCGTCCGCGCCGTACTGCCCGGTCGCGCGCTTCTCCGCGCGCCCGTGCACGATCACCCACAGCCGGTCGGCCGCGGCGCCCTCCTGGGCCAGTACCTCGCCGGGCTCGAAGGACACCTGCGTGAACGCGCCGGCCAGTTCCTCCAGCAGCGCGTCGTCCGCCTCGCGCAGGTACGGCAGTTCGCGGAGGTCGCCCGCGATGACGCGCGGCGTGTCGTCGTCGGTCGTGCTGATGCGGTCGTCGCCCAGGACGTACGTACGGCGCCGGTTGACCCGGTAGACGCCGGACTCGATGTCGACCCAGGGCAGCGCGCGCAGCAGATAGCGCGGCGTGATGCCGCGCATCTGCGGTGTCGTCTTGGTGGTGTTGGCGAGTTGCCGCGCGGCATCCGGGCCGAGGCTCAACCGCTCGCTCATGAAGAACTCCTCGCAGAAATGGGGGTGGGAACGAGGAGGGATCGTCTTCCTGTAGCCGGGTCGACCACAAGAGCGGATTTATCTGACGATGGCAGGAATTACCCAGCTTGCGAGGCTTGCGGCAATCGCACGCAAGCCCGAGCGGCCCTGGTCACCGCAGGTCGCGGCATGCGGGAGCGGCAGGGAATTCCTGTCCCGGCAGAGGCGGCCGTATCTCTGAATCACCCATAAGGGCCGAATTTCATCTCATATGAATGCTTTGTGAATCCCAAAGGGGCAATTATCAAAGGCGGACCCGTGCCACCGAAAACGGCGGTGTCGGCGTCCCCGGGCCCATGGGTCCGCCCTTGTCGAACTGGGAGCGGACGACGAGGAGGCCGTGCGGGCTGCGGGCCAGGGTGGTGGGGATCTGGAGCGCGGGGTCGGTCAGGGTGCGGGCCAGATGGGCCTCGGTGCCGTCGGGGGAGAGGTGCCAGCGGGTCAGGGTGTTGGTCGCGTTGTGCGCGGCCCACAGGGTGCGGTGGGACAGCTCCAGGCCGTCGCCATGCTTCAAGTCACCGCCGTACAGGGTGACTTGGCTGATCGAACCGTCGGCCACGTCGACCCGGTACAGGCCGCCGCCGGTCATGTCGACGACGAACAGCAGGCGTCCGGTGGGGTCGGCGGTGATGCCGTTGAGGGTGTAGGCGTCCTCGGAGTGCGGGGGGATGGCTCCGCTCAGGTCGAAGTGTGCGACCAGGGAGCCGGTGCCGCCGCGGGCGCGGGCCAGGTCGGCCGGGGTGATCCGGTAGACCACCGGGAGCACGCTGTCGGTGACGTACGCCGTGCCGTCTTCGGTGATCACCAGGTCGTTCAGGAAGTGCTGCGCGCCCTTTGGGGCCTCGAAGCGGGCCAGCAGGGAGCGGTCGCGCAGGTCGTACACGTCGACCCCGGTCGTGTGGTCGATGACCCACAGCCGGCCCGCCCGGTCGACCTTCAGGCCGTTGGCCGTCGTACGGCCGTCCGTGCCGGCCGGCAGGAAGGCCTCGGCGGCGCGGCTGCCGGCGGCGGCGCGGTAGACGGCGCCGTTCGTGAAGGAGCCGACGTACGCGTCGCCCGTGCGGGGGTCGAGGGCGATGCCCTCGGGGTAGGCGCGGTCGTCGGGGAGGGTGAAGGCGGTGGAGACGCGGGGTCCGGCGGCCGCGCTCGCCGTAGGCGCGGCGATGGCCGCGGCCGCGGCCGCGGCGCCGGTCAGGAAGGTGCGGCGGTGGATCGAACGGGACACGGCAGGTGCCTCTCGGTTCGGCTGCTCACTGTGTGACGGATACGAATCTATATTAGGACTCTAATCATCGCCAGTGTATTAATTCGCGTGAGCATGCTCATCCTGGCCCAGGCATTAATCTGGGCCGGGTGACCTCCATGCCCGCGTCCGAGCGCCTCGGCTCCCATCTCAAGCGGGCCGAGCAGGCCCTCAACGCGACCAAGACGGCGGTCCTGAAACCGGCGGGCCTGACCGTCGCCCAGTACGCCGCGCTGCTCCACCTCGACGAGCACCCCGGCATCTCCGCGGCCGCCCTGGCCCGGCTGTGCGGGGTCACCCCGCCCACCATGAACACGGTCCTGAAGAACCTCCAGGACCGTGAACTGATCGTCCGCAGCCCGCACGAGTGGCACAGGAACGTCCTGGAGACCCGCCTCACGGACGACGGCCGCGCCGCCCTCGTCGAGGCCGACGCCTCCGCCGTACGCGTCGAGCGGGCCCTCGCCGCGGAGTTCACCGAGGCGGAGCGGGACGCCCTGACCGGGCTGATCGCCCGCTGTGTCAGAGTCCTGGAGGAACAGCGCCCGGGAAGCTCATGACCGGCTCCGGCGCCGGATCCGTCACCCAGCCCGCCACCAGCACCAGCCGGGACTCGCGGTCGACGGCGAGGAAGCCGAAGGGGCGGTCGAAGACGGCCCGCACGACCGTGGACTCGTAGCGGTACTGCGGCGGCGCCGGTATGCCGCCCGGCTCCGCAGCCACGGCCGTCACCGCCGCCGCCCGGAAGCCCAGCGGTCCGAACTGCGCCAGCGCCGACTGGCGGGCCGCGCCGATCGCCAGCGGGTAGTCACTGATGCCGGGGAAGTGCGCGTGGCGGGCGTCCGCCGCCGCCGTCAGGCCGAACAGCGGGGCCAGCGCCAGCAGATCGTGATCGGCGCGCACCTCGTACGCCACCGTCCGTACGTCCAGCGTCAGCGGCGCCGGCGCGACGGCCGGCTGCTGCTCCACGTACAGGCCCGGCCCCACATGGCCGTGCGGCAGCGCGCCGCCCGCGGAGAGCGGCAGCGCCCGCTCCACGATCCCGACCCCGGCGGCCAGCACCTGACCCGGTGTCATCCGCTCCTCGCCGAGCACCAGATGGACGTCGACGCCGTTGTCTCCGGGCACCGTCAGCGCCGTGACGAAACCGTCCGGAGTGCCCGTCACGCCCACCCGGTCCGGCCGCGGGCTGCGCCGGTGCAGGCCGCGCAGCGTACGGCCCTGCCAGGGGCCGGCGTCCGGCCGCAGTGGCTGCTCGCCGAACGGCTGCCGCCAGGTGGTGCGCAGCGCCAGGGCGCCGGCCAGCACCATCCGGGCGTCCCTGGTCAGCGTCACCGGCATGCGCTCGACCAGTCCACCGGTCCGCTCGGCCGCCCAGGCGTCCAGCCGCTCCTGCGCGGTGACGAGGTCGTCCCCGAACACCCCGTACGTCCCGGCCGGCAGCCCGGAGCGCCACTCCTCGCGCAGGGCCAGCCCCTGGTGCGTCCACAGGCCGAGCGCCGTGTCCAGGCCGGGCACCTCGGCGAGCGCCACCAGCAACTCCCGTGCGGCACCGGCCGCGTGGTCCGCGGGCACACCCAGCGCCTCGGCCAGCTCCGCGCGCGCCGGGCCGGCCGCGCCGTCGGCGAGGAAGCCCAGCAGGGGCCAGACCCCGGGCGCCGAGAAGGCCGTGCCCTCCGGCAGGGCGTGTGCCCAGCGGGCCGTCAGCCCGTTCACCCGGCGGACCGTCTCGGCGGTCACCTTGCTCACTCGTCGTTCTCCCACGCGTCGTTCTCGTACTCGTCGTCCGGGTACTGCTCATCCGTGTACTCGGGGTACGGCAGCGGATCCGTCACCCACCCCGCCGCCAGCACCAGCCGCGAGTGCCGGTGCAGGGCGAGGAAGCCGAAGGGGCGGTCGAAGGCGGCGTCGACCCGTGTCGTGACGTATCGCAGCGGCGACGGCGCGGCGCACCCGATCGCCCCGAAGGCCGTGACCGCGGCCGCGCGGAAGCCCAGCGCCCCGAACCGGGCCAGCGCGCTCTGCCGGCCCGCCCCGATGGCGAGCGGGAAGGCGCTGATGCCGGGGAAGTGTCCCTGGCGCGTGTCCCGCGCGGCCGTCAGGCCGAACAGCTCGTGGTGCGCCAGCAGATCGTGGTCCGCCCGCACGTCGTACGCCGCCGTCAGCACGTCCAGGGTCGGCGGCTCGGGCCACGCGGACCGCTCCCTGACCACCCGCAGCCCCGGCCCCGCCTCCCCGTACGGCAGCCGGGAGCCGGGGACGACGGTGCGCGGGCGGTGCAGCAGGTCCACGCCGGCGGCCAGCACCCGGCCCGGCGCCATCCCCTCCTCGCCCAGCAGCAGATGGACGTCCAGCGCGTCGCTGCCCAGCACCTTCAGCTCGGTGACCCAGCCGTCCGGTGTGTCGGCGACGCCCACCCGGTCCAGTACGGCGCTCCGCCGCCGCAGGCCCAGCCGCTCGACGTCGGCCCAGGGCGCGTACGCCGTCCTCAGCCGCACCTCGGTGAAGGGCCGCAGCCAGCGGGTCCGCATCGTCAGCGCGCCGGCCAGCACCAGTTCGGTGCTGTCGGTCAGCAGGGCCGGTATCCGGTCGATCAGCCCGCCCGTCCGCTCGGCCGCCCACGTGTCCAGCGCCCGCCGGTCCGCCGCGAGGTCTCCGGTGAGCGCCCCATGCGCCTCGGCGGGCAGCCCCGCCTCCCACTCCGGGCGCAGTTCGAGCGTCCGCCTGGTCCACAGGCCCACGGCGGTGTCCACGGCGGGGCGGGCGGCCAGTGCGCGGAGCAACTGCCGCGCCGCGCGCGCCGCCTGATCCGCCGGGACGCCGAGAGCCTCGCTCAGCTCCGTCCGCGCCGGGCCCGTCGCGCCGTCGGCCAGGAAGCCCAGCAGGGGCCAGACCCCGGGCGCGGAGAAGACCGTGCCGTCCTGTGCGGTCGCCGCCCATCGTCCGGTGAGCCGGTTCACCGCCCGGACGACCTCGTCGCCCACCCGGTCCCCGGTCAGGGTCCCCACCCTCATCACGCCCCCCGTTTCCACTTGCCTGCCCTGCGTCCACTCGTACGTCGGTCCGGTCACCGGCCGTTCACCGGTGCCGTGCCGTCGTCGCCCGCCCCAGGAGCACCGTACCGGTGTATGTGCCGCCGCCCCTGGCCCCCACCTGCCGGAAGGCCCGTTTCGGCCGTCGGGGACGTCCGGGTTCAGGTGTGAGAACGCCTATACGGGGGAGAAAGTGCCTGGGTAAAGCCCTGCCGCGGCCCATGTCATCACATCGAGTGATTCTCTGGCCTTTGCTTGCATGGCACAACCCAGGGTTGCCAGGCTGTTGCTGTCTGTACAACCTGATGGGAGCGGCCAGTGACTTTCGGTGAGCAGCCGGCGTACCTGCGCGTCGCGGGTGATCTCCGCAAGAAGATCGTCGACGGTTCACTGCCACCGCACACCCGCCTGCCCTCCCAGGCCCGCATCCGGGAGGAGTACGGCGTCTCGGACACGGTCGCGCTGGAGGCCCGCAAGGTGCTGATGGCCGAGGGGCTGGTCGAGGGCCGGTCCGGCTCCGGGACGTATGTGCGCGAGCGGCCGGTGCCCCGGCGGGTGGCCCGCTCCGGGTACCGCCCGGCCGGGGGTGCCACGCCCTTCCGGCAGGAGCAGGCCGACGCCTCGGTGCGCGGCACCTGGGAGTCCAGCAGCGAGCAGGCCGAGGCCGGGACCGCCATCGCCGAGCGGCTGGCGATCCAGGCGGGCGAGCGGGTCATGCGCACCAGGTACCTGTTCCGGGAGGCCGGTGAGCCGATGATGCTCTCCACGTCCTGGGAGCCCCTCGCCCTCACCGGCCGCACTCCGGTGATGCTGCCCGAGGAGGGGCCGCTCGGCGGCATGGGCGTGGTCGAGCGGATGCGTGCCATCGACGTCATCGTGGACAACGTCACCGAGGAGGTCGGCGCCCGCCCCGGCCTCGCCGAGGAACTGCATGTGCTCGGCGGTGTCCCCGGCCATGTGGTCGTGGTCGTCCAGCGCACGTACTACGCCTCCGGCCGCCCGGTGGAGACCGCCGACGTGGTCATCCCGGCCGACCGGTACCGGGTGGCGTACCACCTGCCGGTGAAGTGACGCCCGGGGCCTGCCCGTCGAGGCGCGCGCCCTCCGCGTGAGGTAGCGCACACCCTGGCGCGCCCGGGCTCCCGCACCCCGGTCGAGCGACCTCGTCCAGGCGCTGGCCGGGGGCCGCAATCCGGCCGTTTTGCCAGGTGACCACAGGTCACTTGGATATGCCTCCGACTCGGGCCGTGGCGCTCACTACGGCGCGTTCGCTTCCGTGCGCCCCCTCTGTTCTGGCCGGTTGCGTACCTCTTTGTGAAAAGGCGTATTCGCTGCGTGAAGGTTGGGCGTACGCTCGGGCATATGCGTATTGCGGTTTCCTTAGGTGGGGCAGCCGAGCATGGGGGAGGGCGGGGCGGTGCGAGAAGGCGCGGCGCGGGCGGTGGGGGCCATGAGTGAGGGGACGGGCTCCCTGCCCTGGCTCGTGATACGGCAGGACGACAACGGCAATCGCTACCGCGTCGGCCGGTACGCGACGCGTGCGGAGGCCCAGAAGATCGCCGACAGTCTCGACGACCGGGGCCACAAACAGCTCTACTGGGTCGAGCGCATCGGCCAGAACGGCGACGGCAGCCGCAACTAGGGCCTGTCCGGCGGATCCTGCCGCAGACGCGGAGACCGGCGCGTCCTCCCGTAGGCTCCGCCCCATGACGCCGATGACGCCCATGACGGACCGGACCGTGGTGGTGGGGGCCGCCCTGCTCGACGGCGGCCGGCTGCTCGCCGCGCGCCGCAGTGCCCCCGCCGACCTGGCCGGACGCTGGGAGTTGCCCGGCGGCAAGGTCGAGCCGGGTGAGCGGCCCGAGGACGCCCTGGTGCGCGAACTGCGCGAGGAACTCGGCGTCGACGCCGAACCCGTCGAGCGCGTGCCCGGCCAGTGGCCGCTGCGGGCGCCGTACGTCCTGCAGGTGTGGACCGCCCGCCTGCGCCCCGGCTCGCCCGCGCCCCGCCCCCTCCAGGACCATGACGAGCTGCGCTGGCTCGCTCCGGCCGAGATCTGGGACGTGCCCTGGCTGGACCAGGACGTCCCCGCGGTCCGCGAAGTCGCCCCCCGGCTCACGCACGGCGTTCACTGAGCCCCGCATACGCCGTTCGTGCCACTGTGCGCCCGCGCGCACGGTACTGCTCCCCGGATATCGGGTATGTGCCCATTAACCCCATGAAACCGGACATGGGTGGGCTCGTTGGCCTGGGAAGTGATCGGCGTGATCGACACTGATGGCGACTGCGCCGAGTGGACCTTTCCCGCGGAACCGGGTGCCGTACGCACCGCACGCGCCGCGGTCCGCGGGCAACTGCACGGATGGGACCTCGACTGCCTCGCCGACCTGGCCGCGTTGCTGGTCAGTGAGCTGGTCACCAACTCGCTGCGGCATGCCACCGGCCCCATCGGCGTACGGCTCGTCCGCCCCCGCGAACTGGCGGACACACTGCTGGTGGAGGTCTCCGACCCGCTCCCCGACCCGCCGCGCGAGCGTGTCGCCCGCGACGAGGACGAGAGCGGGCGCGGTCTCCAACTGGTCGCCGGCTCCTCGCGCCGCTGGGGCACCCGGCCCGGCACGAGCGGAAAGACCGTCTGGTTCGAACTGGCGGTGCCGGGGTGAGCCGGAAGCATCCGGGGGCAGGGGGGGTGTACGGCAGGCGGAGGCGAGACCGGTGTGCGCTCCGGGCGCACGGTCGGCCCCGGCGTGCGTGATTCGAGGGCGTGTTCCCTGGTTAGAAGAGTGGAAGTGTTGTCACGGAACGGTCCTGAAATCATCTGGACCGAGCTGTGATCGTGAACACCGTGTCGTGCGGCGCCGTAGTGCTGGATACTGCGGGCAGCCGCCTCCGGTGACCGGTGCCGGACGCGGTGAGCTGGAGGGGACGGTTCGCGTGAGCGAGATACCAGCGAAGGCCACGGAGTCCGAGGACCCGTCGGACGGCGCGAGGAACCAGGCCGCACAGGCCGCCGCGGCACCCGGCGACGCCATGTGGCAGAGCAGTCCGCCCGGTTCGATCTACGACTACATCAGGGTCGCGTCCTTCTCCATCAGCCCCGGCGGTCTGGTCGACCAGTGGAGCCTGCGCGCCGAGCAGCTCTTCGGCATCCCCGCCGCACGCGCCGTCGGCATGGACCCCATAGAGGCCTTCATCGACCCCGACCTGCGCGAGCGCGGCCAGCGCAAGATGGCCGAGATCCTCGACGGGCGGGAGTGGACCGGGGTCGTGCCCTTCCGGATGCCGGACAAGGCCGACGGCGTGCGGGGCGAGGAGGGCCTGGCCGAGGTCTATGTCATGCCCACCCGGACCGCCGAGGGTGACAACGCCGCCGTCTGCATCGTCGTCGACGTCCGCACCCTGCGCAGCATCGAGACCGACCTGGCCGCCTCGCAGGCCATTTTCGGTCAGTCCCCGTTCGGATTCCTGCTGATCGACGTCGATCTGAGGGTCCGTCGGGCCAACGAGCGGTTCGCCTCCATCTTCGGCGGCGCCCCGGACGACCACCGGGGCAAGGGCGTCCACGACTATCTGGCGCGCGGAGAGGCCGAGCGGATCTCGGCCACCCTGCGGCGGGTGCTGGAGACCGGCCAGTCCATCACCGACATGCATGTCACGGGCCATGTCCCCGGCTCCGAGGAACGCCGGCACTGGTCCGTCAACCTCTACCGGGTGCACGGCGGCACCGGGCGCCCCATCGGTATCGCCTGGCTCGGCACCGACATCACCGCCCGCCGGGCCGCCGCCCGCGAAGCCGCCGCCGCCCGGCGCAACCTCGCCCTGCTCAACGAGGCCGGCGCCCGCATAGGGAACTCCCTCGACCTGGAGACCACCGCCCGAGAACTCCTCGACGTCGTCGTCCCCGGCTTCTGCGACCTCGCCACCGTCGACCTCTACCAGGGCCTGCTCACCGGCGACGAGACCCCGCCCGGCCTCGCCGACGGCAGCGCCGAACTGCGCCGCGTCGCCTTCGCGAGCGCCGTCGCGGACGTGCCCTTCAGCGGCTCCGACGACCCCGTCCCGGTCGGCGCGGTCCACCACTTCCCCTTCAACTCGCCCTGCGCGTACGCCCTGCGCACCGCCCGCCCGCAGCATGTGCCGGCCGAGGAGGGCACCCTCGTCCAGTCCACGCTGGCCGTCCCGATGGTCGCCCACGACACCGTCGTCGGCCTCGCCAAGTTCGCCCGCACCAAGGGCAGTGAGCCGTTCGGCGACCGCGACCGGGATCTGGCGGTAGAGCTGGCCGCGCGCGCGGCCGTGTGCATCGACAACGCGCGCCTGTACCGCCGGGAGCACGAGCGGGCGCTGATACTGCAGCGCTCGCTGCTCCCGCCGGGCGACCCCGAGGCCTCCGGCCTGGACATCGCCTGCCGCTATCTGCCGGGCAACGCGGCGACCGAGGTCGGCGGCGACTGGTTCGATGTGATCGAACTGCCGGGTCACCGCACGGCGTTGGTCGTGGGCGATGTGATGGGGCGGGGTCTGCGGGCGGCGGTCGCCATGGGCGAACTCCGCACGGCCGTACGGACCTTGGCCCTGCTGGACCTCGAACCCGCCGAGGTGCTGTCGGCGCTGGACGAGATCGCGCGGGGGCTGGGCACCCCGGGCGGCGTCCAGCAGGCGACACGCACGGCACGCCAGCCGCGCGATGCCGACCTCTCCGAGGTCTACCTCGCGACCTGCGTGTACGCGGTGTACGACTCCGTCACCAGACGCTGTACGTTCGCCAACGCCGGCCATCTGCCGCCGGTCCTGGTCGAACCCGGTGAGCAGGCCCTGATGCTGGACGTGCCGCCCGGCATGCCGCTCGGCGTGGGCGGCGAGCCGTTCGAGGAGGTCGAGGTCGAACTGCCGGAGGGCGCGCTGCTGGCGCTCTACACGGACGGGCTGGTCGAGTCCCGGGACCATCCCCTGGACGAGGGCCTGCAGGCGTTCGTCGGCGCGCTCACCGACCCGACCAGTCCCCTGGAGGACGTCTGCGACCACGTCCTCAACACCCTCGACACCCATCACGGCGAGGACGACATCGCCCTGCTGATGGCCCGGGTGCAGGGGCTGCCCGCCGACTCGGTCGGCGACTGGACGCTGCCGCGGGAGCCGCGGAGTGTGGGGCGGGCGCGGGAGTATGCGCGGGCGCAGCTGGTGAGCTGGGATCTGGAGCCGCTGGTCGATACGACGGAACTGCTGGTCAGCGAGCTGGTCACCAACGCGCTGCGCTACGGCGAGGGGGACATCCGGCTACGGCTGCTGTTGGACCGCACGCTGGTCTGCGAGGTGTGGGACAGCGGCTTGGTCCAGCCTCGGCGGCGGCGGGCCCGGGACACGGACGAGGGGGGCCGGGGGCTGCAGCTGGTGGGCTTGCTCAGTGCGGCGTGGGGCTCGCGGCGGACGCCTCGCGGCAAGACGGTGTGGTTCGAGTTGCCGTTGCCCGGCGGAGAGGCGGGCCTCACCGACCCGGCGGAGGCCCTCCTGAGCCTCTTCTGACCCGTAGATCACGTCGGTGTCGAGAAGTCGTGGCGGGACCGTGTCTCCGGGCCGCCGTAGCTGGTCGGTGGGCCGCCGTCCTGGTGCTCCGCCAGCAGTACCCCGCCCAGGACCGCACCGGCCAGCCCCGGCTCCACCCCGTCGGTGCCGGCGTACGGGTTGCCATGGGCCCGTACATCCCGCTCGGCCAGGTCACGGGCCTCGCGGGCCAGGGCGTCGGCCTGGTCGGGCCGGTCCGCGCCCAGCTCCCGTTCCGCCTCCGCGAGGCGGACCCGTACCTCCGGGCCCACGCCGCCCCGGTGCACCGCGACGAACTCATCCGCTCCGGTGACGGAACTCCTCGCCACGAGCAGTGCCGCGGCCCTCGGCGCGCCCCCGTGCACGGTCTCCAGCCGTTCCACGGCCCGTGCGATCCGGCGCAGGGCGTCCAGCGGGTCGTACGGCCCCGCCGTCAGCTCCTCTCGGACGGCGGCCAGTACGCCGTCCGCGTGGGCCAGCCGTGCGTGCAGTTCACCGCTGGTCAGCGGCTTGCGTGAGCCGCCTTGCCGGGCCGCCGCGATCGCCGACTCGGCGCCGGTCAGCGCGGCCGGCACCAGCCGCGCCGCCTCCTCCAGCTGTGCCGCGAGCCGTTCCACCCCGGTCACCAGGACCCCGGCCTGGGCCACCGCGCCCTCGGCGGCGCGCAGATGCCCGGCGGCCCGCCCACCGTCGCCCGCGTCGGCCGCCTGGCGGGCCTCGTTGAGCTGGACCGTGGCGAACACCAGGCGGTCCTTGGCCTGTTCGACGTACCCGGTGACGGGCGCGGTGGCCGTGGGCGTGCAGTGGTCGTGCAGCGCGGTCAGGGTGTCCTCGGCGGTCACCGTGCGCCCGGCCAGTTCCCGGAACCGTCCCTCGGCCGTCTCCAGCGCCCCCGCAAGCCCCGGTCCCTCCAGCTCCCGCAGCCGGTCCAGCTCGGCGGACTCCGCGTCCAGCCGGCGTCCCGCCTCCGCGCACCGGCCGATCACGCCGACCAGCGCCTGCCGCCGCGCGACGGCGTCCTCGGGCACCCCCTGCTCGTACCGCCGCCAGATCGCGCACGCGGCCGCCAGCTCGGTCTCGGCGGCCCGCAGGGCGTGGACGAAGGGCTCGGTCTCGGCGTCCGGGAACCTCTCCCGGACGAAGGACAGTTCCTCCCTGCTCGTCCGTACACAGTCGTCGGCCAGGACCAGCGCGGCTCGGGCCTGGCGCTCGGAGTCGGCCGGGGTGGGCGTCGGCGGGGCGACGGAGACGGTTCCGGGGGTCGTACGGGTGCGGGCACGGCGGGTGCGGCGCAGATAGCCGTATCCGGCCAGCACCACGGCCGCGACGACCGCGACGAGCGGCAGCACGAGGTCGGCGGCGGACGTCCCGTCCTGCTGCGCGGCGGAGGCGCTCGCGACCGTACCGGCGGGGGACGCCGGAAGCGGATCTCGGGCACCGGCCGTCATCACCGGCAGCACCAGCCACCCGGCACCGACCAGGGCACCCAGTACGGCAAGCGCCACCCGCACCCATATGTGCGCCTTGGCGTGCCGGGACCGGCGCCGGATCAGGGATGACCTCACATTTCGGAGCGTATGGGCAGGTAGGCGCCTTCGCGAGCGGGACGGATACGGGTGGGGGACGGGACGGACAGGGGGTCAGGAATGGACAGCGGAGAAATGGACGGCGCCCCGCTGCCCACGTTCCACTCCCAGGCGGCCCGGCGGGTCGACCAGATCGCCGTCATCCGGCCGCACCCCGCGGCTGCTCCACGTGGACCCCGCGGCTGCTCCACGTGGACCCCGCGGCAGGCGCGGCCGTCGCCGAGGACGTGACCGGCGGCAGTCTGGAGGAGGCCCAGCGCCGGGGCGCTGCACACCCTGCGCGGCCGCCGCTCCGCAGGCCACGGCAAGGAGGTTGCCGTGCTCGACAACGGCGGCACCTCGTACGGTGCCTCCTGCGCCCGGCTCGTCACCGACCGCGCCCTGGCCGACATCGCCGAGATCGCCGTACGCGACCTCGCCGGTGCGGTGCGGTGCGGTGCGGTGCGACCGCGTGCCGGGCACAGCCTCGTCCACGGTGAACTCGGGCCGGATCACGTCCTGTTGGACGTCTGCGGTCGGCCCGCACTGATCGACGTCGAGGGGCTGATGTACTTCGACGCCGAGTGGGTCGGCCGCGTCGCTACGACGACCGTCTCCTGATCTTCGAGCCGAGCCACACCAGCGGGTCGTACTTGCGGTCGACCGCCCGTTCCTTCATCGGGATCAGGGCGTTGTCCGTGATGTGGATGCCCTCGGGGCAGACCTCCGTGCAGCACTTGGTGATGTTGCAGTAGCCGAGGCCGTGGTCGTCCTGGGCCGTGCGCCCCCGGTCCAGGCCCGTCTCGGCGGCCGCGTCCAGCGGGTGCATGTCGAGTTCGGCGATCCGCATCAGGAAGCGCGGGCCCGCGAACGCCGTCTTGTTCTCCTCGTGGTCGCGCACCACATGGCAGGTGTCCTGGCACAGGAAGCACTCGATGCACTTGCGGAACTCCTGCGAGCGGTCCACGTCCTCCTGCATCATCCGGTACTCGCCAGGGCCGAGACCGGCGGGCGGCACGAAGGACGGGACCTCCCTGGCCTTCCGGTAGTTGAAGCCCACGTCGGTCACCAGGTCGCGGACCACCGGGAAGGCGCGCAGCGGGGTGATCGTGATCGTCTCCTCGCGCGTGAACACGGACATGCGGGTCATGCACATCAGGCGCGGCCGACCGTTGATCTCCGCCGAGCACGAACCGCACTTGCCGGCCTTGCAGTTCCAGCGCACGGCCAGGTCGGGCGCCTGGGTGGCCTGGAGGCGGTGGACGATGTCGAGGACCACTTCGCCGTCGTTGACCTCGACCGCGAAGTCCTCCAGGCCACCGCCCTCGACATCACCCCGCCACACCTTGAAGCGGGCCTCGTAGCTGCTCACTCGTACAGCTCCTCTTCGGCGAGGTACTTGACCAGCTCCTCCTTCTCGAAGAGGGCGAGCAGGTCCGGGCGGATGGGGTCGGTGGTCTCGCGGGTGAGGCGGATCTGGCCGCGGCCGGGGTCGGTCATCGCGAGGCCGCCGGTGGGGTCGGCGAGCGCGCAGAGCAGGTTCACGTTGCGCCAGGCGCGGTCCATCGTCGGGTGGTCCTCGCGGGTGTGGCCGCCGCGCGACTCGGTGCGCTCCAGGGCCGCACGGGCCACGCACTCGCTGACCAGCAGCATGTTCCGCAGATCCAGCGCCAGGTGCCAGCCCGGGTTGAACTGGCGGTGGCCCTCCACGCCGGCCCGGCGGGCCCGTACCCGCAGCTCGCCGAGCTTGTGCAGGGCCTGCTCCATCTCGCCCTCGCGGCGGATGATGCCGACCAGGTCGTTCATGGCCTGCTGGAGTTCCTGGTGCAGGGTGTACGGGTTCTCCGGCGGGCCCTGCTCGCCCTCCCGCTCCGCCTCCGCGGAGAAGGGGCGCAGGGCTTCGGCGGACGCCGCGTCGACCTGGGCGTCGTCCACCGCCGGACGCGGGTGCGCCTGCGCGTACTCCGCGGCGTGCCAGCCCGCCCGCCGGCCGAACACCAGCAGGTCCGACAGGGAGTTGCCGCCGAGCCGATTGGAGCCGTGCATGCCGCCCGCCACCTCACCGGCGGCGAACAGCCCCGGCACCCCGCGCGCCGCCGCCGTGTCGGAGTCGACCGCGATGCCGCCCATCACATAGTGGCAGGTCGGCCCGACCTCCATCGCCTCCGCCGTGATGTCGACGTCCGCCAGCTCCTTGAACTGGTGGTACATGGAGGGCAGCCGGCGCCGGATGACCTCGGCGGGCATCCGGGTGGACACGTCCAGGAAGACCCCGCCGTGCGGCGAGCCGCGGCCCGCCTTCACCTCGGAGTTGATGGCGCGGGCCACCTCGTCGCGGGGGAGCAGCTCGGGCGGGCGGCGGTTGTGGTCCGGGTCCTCGTACCACCGGTCGCCCTCTTCCTCCGACTCGGCGTACTTCTCCTTGAACACGTCCGGGATGTAGTCGAACATGAACCGCTTGCCCTCGGAGTTGCGCAGGACCCCGCCGTCGCCGCGCACCGACTCGGTGACCAGGATGCCCTTCACCGACGGCGGCCAGACCATGCCCGTCGGATGGAACTGCACGAACTCCATGTTCAGCAGCTGCGCGCCGGCCAGCAGCGCCAGCGCGTGGCCGTCTCCGGTGTACTCCCAGGAGTTCGAGGTGACCTTGAAGGACTTGCCGATGCCGCCGGTCGCGACCGCGACCGCGGGGGCCTCCAGGACGAAGAAGCGGCCGGTCTCGCGCTCGTAGGCGAAGACCCCGCAGACACGCTCGCCGTCCTTGAGGACGCGGGTGACCGTGCACTCCTGGAAGACCTTCAGGCGGGACTCGTAGTCCCCGGTCTCCTCGAAGTCCTCCTGCTGCAGGGCGACGATCTTCTGCTGGAGCGTGCGGATCAGCTCCAGGCCGGTACGGTCGCCGACGTGGGCGAGGCGCGGGTACTCATGGCCGCCGAAGTTGCGCTGGGAGATCCGGCCGTCCTTCGTACGGTCGAACAGCGCGCCCCAGGTCTCCAGCTCCCACACCCGGTCCGGGGCCTCCCGCGCGTGCAGCTCGGCCATCCGCCACTGGTTGAGGAACTTGCCGCCGCGCATGGTGTCGCGGAAGTGGACCCGCCAGTTGTCGTGCTCGTTGGCGTTGGCCATGGCCGCCGCGATGCCGCCCTCGGCCATCACCGTGTGCGCCTTGCCGAACAGCGACTTGCAGATCACCGCCGTACGGGCGCCCCGCTCGCGCGCCTCGATCGCGGCCCGCAGCCCGGCGCCGCCGGCACCGACCACGACGACGTCCCACTCCTGCCGGTCGACCACGGACATCAATCAGTCCTCACTTGACTCACTGGAAGAAGCACTTGACTCACTAGAAGAAGCGCGGATCGGCGAAGGCCCCGGACGCGACGAGATAGACGTAGAAGTCGGCGAGCGCCACGCTCAGCAGCGACGCCCAGGCCAGCTGCATATGGCGGGCGTTGAGCCTGCCGACGAACTGCCACGCCTTGTAGCGCACGGGGTGTGCGGAGAAGTGCTTGAGCTTCCCGCCGACGATGTGCCGGCAGGAGTGGCAGGAGAGTGTGTACGCCCAGATCAGGGTGATGTTGGCCAGGAAGACGAGCGTGCCGAGTCCCATGTGGCCCCAGCGGTAGTGCGTGTCCCGGAAGGACAGCACGGTGTCGTACGTGAGCACGCCGGCGACCAGCAGCGCGGCGTAGAAGAAGTAGCGGTGGACGTTCTGCAGGATCAGCGGGAAGCGGGTCTCACCCGTGTACTTCTTGTGCGGCTCGGCCACCGCGCAGGCGGGCGGGGACGCCCAGAAGCTGCGGTAGTACGCCTTGCGGTAGTAGTAGCAGGTCAGCCGGAAGCCGAGCGGGAAGATCAGGATGATGACGGCGGGGGAGATGCCCCACCAGCTCCCGAAGAGGTCGGCGTTCGGGCCGGCGTGCATGGTCCGGCAGTTCTGCGCCAGGCACGGCGAGTAGAACGGCGAGACGTACGGCGCCGCGTAGTAGTGCGTGTTCGCGAAGGCCCGCCAGGTCGAGTAGACGACGAAGGCGAACAGACCGGCCGCGGTGACGGCGGGCGCCAGCCACCAGCGGTCGGTCCGCAGATGCGGGGCGGCGATCGCGGCACGCGTACCGGTCCGTACGCCGCCGCTGTTCTGTTGGGGTTCCGTACCAGTGGCCAAGGCGGGGCTCCGCTTCTATGGCTCAGGGATCAGGGTGCGTGGCGGTCACGGGCGCCCAGGCCCTCGTCGTCCGTGTCCGTCCACAGGTCGAAGTCGTAGGGCTTGTCGGAGATGGTGACGAGGTCGGGCGGGCGGGGCGTGGCGGCCGGGGCCGCGACCGTGTCCCGCAGCAGCCCGAGGCTCTCGCGCAGATGGTCGGCGTCCAGTCGGACGCGGCGCATCTCCAGGCCGCCGCTGCCGAGCTGGTGCTCCAGGCGTCCCAGCGACCGGTGCAGATCGTCGAGGGAACGCTGGACCGAGGTGATGTCGTCGTGCACGGACATGTCTTGCCCTCACTTCCATGGGTCCGGCGGGCCCTGGGCGGCGACGTTCATGCGCCTTGGAGTGTGGCGCGCCACACCTGCCGATGTGAAGGCATGTGCAGCGATTGGCGGAGGCGTTCGGGTGCATCACCGGTTGTGTTGCGCCACATGGGTGGGGTTACCGCCTGTCGTCGCCGTGTCGCCCGCTGTTGCCGGATCCTTTCCTCTTCAGTGGGCCGCATAGATCTGATCAGCTCCATATACCGCCAAACGTGATCATAACGCCCGCGGCCACCCGGAGGTAGCAGAGATGTCCCACGACGGCGTCGGCCCTCACACGGCCACAGCAGGTCGGGTGCCGCTGACGACCGGGGGCACATCACGGCACTTCCAGCGGAGCGTCACGGCCCTTGTCGTCACGGGTGTGCTCGCCGTGCCCGCCCTCGCCGGCTGCGGCTCGGACGAGAAGGTGAGCAAGCCCCTCGTCGGGCAGGACATCGCCCCGGTCGCCCGGGACCTGGTCGTCGACGGCCCCACCCTGAGGTGGGCCGTCGACGCCGTCCCCGAGACCCTCAACGCCTTCCAGGCGGACGCCGACGCCGGCACCAACCGCATCGCCCAGGCCGTGCTGCCCTCCATGTTCCGGCTGGACGCCGACGGCCGGCCGGTCCCCAACCCCGCCTACCTGGAGTCGGCCAAGGTCATCGAGACCGAGCCGCGCCAGGTCGTGCTGTACAGGCTGAACCAGCAGGCCGTCTGGAGCGACGGCCGGGAGATCGGGGCCGCCGACTTCGTCGCCCAGTGGCGCGCCCTGTCCGGGAAGAACAGCGCCTACTGGACCGCCCGCAACGCCGGCTACGACCGCATCGAGAAGATCGAGCGCGGCGCCAACGACCTCCAGGTCCGGGTCACCTTCTCCCGCCCCTACGCCGACTGGAGGGCGCTGTTCTCGCCGCTGTACCCGAAGGAGGTCATGGGCACCCCGGACGCCTTCAACGACGAGGCCCGCCGCAAGCTGAAGATCACCGGCGGACCGTTCACGGTGGACAAGGTCGACACCGCCGGGCAGGACGTCGTCCTCACCCGCAACCCGCGCTGGTGGGGCAGGCGCGCCAAGCTGTCCGAGATCGTGCTGCACGCCGTA
This sequence comes from Streptomyces sp. NPDC052101, assembly GCF_040680235.1. NCBI lineage: Bacteria > Bacillati > Actinomycetota > Actinomycetes > Kitasatosporales > Streptomycetaceae > Streptomyces > Streptomyces sp. NPDC052101. Next base: position 11,920 of record NZ_JBFAWH010000040.1, on the reverse strand, counting down.
CCCCGCGACAAGCGGGCCGAGGCGCTCGCCGACGGCACCGTGGACGTCGCCGACCTCGACCCCGCCGACGCCGAGCGGATCGGGCTCGCCGCTCGAGGCACCGCGAGCCCGCTGCAGGGCTCCGGCAGGACCTCGGTGAAGAAGCTGCGCTCCTGGGCGCTCGCGCACGGCCTGTACGCCGGCGAGGCCGGGGCCGGCGGGACGAGGCTGCGCAGGGCCATCACCAAGTATCTGGACGAGCAGCTGGCACTGCGCGACTTCGAGGTCCGCAAGTCGCTGGAGCCCGCCTACACCCAGCTCGCCCTCAACGGCTCCGAGGGCCCGCTCGCCGACGAACGGGTCCGCCGGGCGGTCGCCCGCGCCCTGGACCGGGGGGAACTGGCCAGGCTGGTGCTCACCCCGCTGGGCCTGCCCGCCGTCCCGGTCGGCAGCCACCTCGCGCTGTCCGGGCAGGCCGCCTACACCGACAACAGCAGTGCGGTCGGCGGCCAGGACACCAAGGAGGCGCAGGCGCTGCTGACCGACGCCGGCTGGGTGCAGGGCGGCCCGGTCAAGGAGCACAAGAAAGGCGGGAAGGCCGCCGGCCCCGAGAGCGAGCCGAAGGACGACGAGGACAAGTCCGACGGCGGCAAGGACGGCGAGTACATCGTCGGCGAGGACGACAAGAGCGGGGGCGTCGGGAACACGGAGGGCAAGAACGGCGAGGACGGGAGCGGCGACGGCAAGAACGGGGGCCGCGGCGACGGTGGGGACCGGCACCTGGCCCAGCAGGGCAGGCACGGCGGCGCGCCCGGTGCGTACGCCCCCCAGGGCACGGCCGCGCCGGCCGCGGCGCCGGCGGCCCCGGTCGCCAAGGACGGCAAGGCGCTCGCGCTGCGCTTCGTGCTGCCCTCGGGTCCCGGCTCCGAGACGCTGAACTCGGTCGCCGAGCGGATCTCGGCCATGCTGGCGCGGATCGGCATCCGGACGACGATCACCAGGGTCTCGGACGAGAGCTACTTCAAGGACCACATCGCCTCCGGCGACTACGACCTCGCGCTGTACTCCTGGCCGTCCTCCGCGTTCCCGGCGACCGACGACCGCCCGGTGTACGCGAAGCCGGTGCCGGCCGCGGACGGCTCGGTGAACGTCGAGCAGAACTACACGCGGGTGGGGACCGACCAGGTCGACCAGCTCTTCGACGAGGCCGCGGCGACGCTGGACGAGGACGAGGCGATCTCGCTGATCCGCAAGGCGGACGCGAGGATCTGGGCGGCGGCGGGGTCGATTCCGCTGTACCAGCGGCCCCAGCTGGTGGGGGTGCGGAGAGATCTTGTCAACGTCGGCGCATTCGGGTTCCAGACGCCGGTCTACGAGGACATGGGCTATCTGAAGAAGGGGGCGAAGGTCTCCGCCAGCCCGAAGGCGGAGTGAGTCTCGCGTCTCATGGAGTCGGCCCGGCGAGCCCTTGCCGGAGAGTCCACGTAACATGGGGTGAGGCCGTGGCGTGTCAAGCCCGGCAGGCCCGCGTCACACGGACGTACGCACCAGGGCCTTCTCACCACTCCGGGAGTTCGCCGCACTATGGCCACGCGCCACGACATCCGCAACGTCGCCATCGTCGCTCACGTCGACCACGGCAAGACCACCATCGTCGACGGCATGCTGAAGCAGGCCGGCGCGTTCGCCGCCCACCAGCTCGACCAGGTCGACGACCGGGTCATGGACTCGAACGACCTGGAGCGTGAGAAGGGCATCACGATCCTCGCCAAGAACACGGCGGTGAAGTACCACCCCAAGGACGGCGGGGACCCGATCACCATCAACATCATCGACACCCCCGGCCACGCCGACTTCGGCGGCGAGGTCGAGCGCGGTCTGTCGATGGTCGACGGTGTCGTGCTCCTCGTCGACGCCTCCGAGGGCCCGCTGCCGCAGACCCGCTTCGTGCTGCGCAAGGCGCTCCAGCAGCGCCTGCCCGTCATCCTGTGCATCAACAAGACGGACCGCCCGGACTCCCGGATCGACGAGGTCGTCAACGAGACCTACGACCTCTTCCTCGACCTGGACGCCGACGAGGACCAGATCGAGTTCCCGATCGTCTACGCCTGCGGCCGTGACGGCGTCGCCTCGCTGACCAAGCCGGACGACGGCACGGTCCCGGCCGACAGCGACAGCCTGGAGCCGTTCTTCTCCACGATCCTGGAGCACATCCCGGCGCCGACGTACGAGGAGGACGCGCCGCTCCAGGCCCACGTCACCAACCTCGACGCCGACAACTTCCTCGGCCGTATCGCGCTGCTCCGCGTCGAGCAGGGCGAGCTGCGCAAGGGCCAGACGGTCGCCTGGATCAAGCGCGACGGCTCCATCAGCAACGTCCGCATCACCGAGCTGATGATGACCGAGGCGCTCACCCGCAAGCCCGCCGAGAAGGCCGGCCCGGGTGACATCTGCGCCGTCGCCGGTATCCCGGAGATCATGATCGGTGAGACCCTCGCCGACACCGAGAACCCGGTCCCGCTGCCGCTGATCACGGTCGACGAGCCCGCGATCTCCATGGTCATCGGTACGAACACCTCCCCGCTGGTCGGCCGTGGCGGCACCGGCAAGGGCGCCGACGCGAAGTCGGCCGTCAAGGACCGCAAGGTCACCGCCCGCCAGGTCAAGGACCGCCTCGACCGCGAGCTGATCGGTAACGTCTCGCTCCGCGTGCTCGACACCGAGCGCCCGGACGCCTGGGAGGTCCAGGGCCGTGGTGAGCTGGCGCTCGCCATCCTGGTCGAGCAGATGCGCCGTGAGGGCTTCGAGCTGACCATCGGCAAGCCCCAGGTCGTCACCAAGGAGGTCGACGGCAAGGTCCACGAGCCGGTCGAGCGTATGACGATCGACGTGCCCGAGGAGCACATGGGCGCCGTCACGCAGCTCATGGGTGTCCGCAAGGGCCGCATGGACAACATGTCCAACCACGGCTCCGGCTGGGTGCGCATGGAGTTCGTCGTGCCGTCCCGCGGTCTGATCGGTTTCCGGACCGAGTTCCTGACCCAGACCCGTGGCACCGGCATCGGCCACTCGATCCACGAGGGCCACGAGCCCTGGTTCGGTGCGCTCCAGACCCGTAACAACGGCTCGCTGGTCGCCGACCGCGCGGGTGCCGTCACCGCGTTCGCGATGACGAACCTCCAGGAGCGCGGCGTGCTGTTCACCGACCCGGGCACCGAGGTGTACGAGGGCATGATCGTCGGCGAGAACTCGCGCTCCGACGACATGGACGTCAACATCACCAAGGAGAAGAAGCTCACGAACATGCGGTCGTCCTCGGCCGACTCGTTCGAGGCGATCGTGCCGCCGCGCAAGCTGTCGCTGGAGCAGTCGCTGGAGTTCTGCCGTGACGACGAGTGCGTCGAGGTGACCCCGGAGGCCGTTCGCATCCGCAAGGTGAACCTCGACCAGCGCGAGCGCGCCCGCGCCGCGAGCCGCGCCAAGCACGGCTGATCCACCGGTAGTCGAAGCCCGGGTGCCCCCATCGTGGGGGTGCCCGGGCTTTTTGCAACCCGTTTTTGGGAGCCGTATGTCCGACATGCGGAGATCGCTGCCCGATAGCCAGGTAACAAGTCCGTTTCGCGCCTTCTTCCGCTGAACTGTTTGTCCAGATTTTGAAAGATCTGGCCGCGATCCGTGACTGAATTGAGATCTACGGGCAGTGGTCGGTAGTGGACCCATGGCAGATAGTTAGCCGCGTAGCGCTCGGGTCAATGGGTCTCGCACTGTGGGGACAGTGCGCCGACTCACGAGCACCAGGGGGTGCCTGATCCTCCGTCAGGGGTGTCGGAGGCAGGGCGGAGCCCTCTCCTGTTGGTGAACGCGTGGAGTCACTCATACCTTGAAACGGACGAACCGTGACAAGTCCTATCGACATTGAGGGCGGCGGGACTTCGGTCGTCGTCGACGGCGAACCAGGGCCGGCGGCGAAGGGCGAAACCGTCAAGCTCGAAGGCCGGTCCCCCGGCCAGCTGATGTGGCTGCGCTTCAAACGCGACCGCACGGGCGTCATCTCGGCCTACGTCGTGGGCTTCTTCTTCCTGATCGGACTGCTCGCCCCGCTCATCTCCAAGCTGTACGGCAAGAACCCGTACACGGTGTACGCGGACGAACGCCCGGAACTCTTCGACAGCGCCGGTGTGCCGGTGCAGCCCAACGGCGGTATCAGCGGCGACTTCTGGTTCGGACTCGAACCCGGCAACGGCTACGACGTCTTCACCAAGCTCATCTACGGCATCCGCACCTCGCTGATGATCTCGGTCGCCGTCACCGTCGCCGTCGTCGTGACCGGCATCCTGCTCGGCGTCGCGGCCGGCTATATCGGCGGCAGGACCGACTACTTCATCGGCCGGGTCATCGACTTCCTGCTCGCCTTCCCGGCCCAGCTGTTCTTCATCGCGAGCATGCCGGTCGTGGTGTCCCTGTTCGTCAGCCCCCGTGACGAGACACCCACCTACGTCCGGGTGGTGGCCCTGATCCTCGTCCAGTGGTTCCTGGGCTGGATGGGTCTCGGCCGCATTCTGCGCGGCACCGCACTCGCCCTGCGGGAGCGGGAGTTCATCGAGGCGGCCCGGGTCAGCGGTGCCTCGTCCTGGCGGATCATCCACAAGGAGATCCTGCCGAACGTCGTCACGCCGCTGCTGGTGCAGGCGACTTATCTGCTCCCCGGTTTCGTGACGGCCGAGGCGGGCCTGTCCTTCCTGGGCGTGGGCATCGTCGAACCGACGCCGGACTGGGGGCAGATGTTCTCCAAGGCGTCCACCGAACTGGTGATGCAGAACGACATCACCTACATGTTCTTCCCCGGCGTATCGATGATCATCTTCGTCGTCGCGTTCAACCTGCTCGGGGACTCGGTCAGAGACGCCTTCGACCCCAAGACCGCGCGCTGACCCGGCACCACGTCAACCACACGGATCGTCACTTTCACAGATCGCCTTCATAGATGGGTGGGAATCTTCGTGATGAGTAGGGGCGGACGCCACGCATACGGCGCGCTCTCCGTGCTCGCGGCCGGAGCGCTTGTGCTCACCGGTTGCAGCAAGGGCGGCAGCGACTCCAGCGGCAACGGCAAGAAGGACCAGGAGAACGCCAAGCGGCAGCAGGCGTCGATCAAGTTCGGTGACACGGCGGAGTCCACGGGCCCGGCGGCCCCCGTGCCCGGCGCCAAGTCCGGCGGCACCATGGAGGTGCTGCAGCGGGACTCCTACGCGCACCTCGACCCGGGCCAGATCTACGTCTCCGACCAGATGTCCGTCGCCCAGCTCCTGCACAGAGGCCTGACCGGCTACAAGGCCACCAGCGACGACGGCAGCAAGCACGAGGTGGTCGGCGACCTCGCCACCGACTCCGGCAAGACCACCGACGGCGGCAAGACCTGGTCGTACACGCTCAAGGACGGCATCAAGTTCCAGGACGGCACCCCGATCACGTCCAAGGACATCCGGCACACCTTCGAGCGGCTCTTCGCGCCGTTCATCAACCAGGGCCCCAGCTACATCCAGCAGTGGCTGGCGGGCACCTCCGGCGCCACCTACCGCAAGCTGCTGCCGGACGGCCCGTACAAGGGCAAGCACCTGCCCGACTCCGTCCTGTCGACCCCGGACGAAAAAACGATTGTCTTCCACTTCAAGACCCCGCACCCCGACCTGCCCTACGCGCTGGCGATGTCGGGCTACGCGGCGGTCTCGGAGAAGGGCGACACCAAGCAGAAGTACGACAAGAGCCCGGTGGTGTCCGGCCCGTACAAGATCCAGTCCTTCAAGTCCGGCAAGTCGATGGTGCTGGTCAAGAACACCAACTGGGACCCGAAGACGGACCCGATCCGGCACCAGTACGTGGACCAGTTCAACATCACGTTCAACCAGCAGTTCGAGACCTCCACCAAGGCCCTGCTCGCCGACAGCGGCGCCGACCAGGCCGGCATCAGCTTCAACAACCAGGTCGACGCGGGCAACCTCTCCAAGGTGCTGAGCGACCCGAAGACGAAGTCCCGCACGGTCTCCGGCTACCAGCCGTACGTCGGTCAGATGAACATCAACATGAGCCACCCGGCCATGAAGGACAAGACGGTCCGCGAGGCCATCGCCTACGCGCTGCCGATCACCCCGATCGTGCGCGCCTACGGCGGCACCGACGCCATGGAGGTCGCGGGCGGCCTGATCTCCCCGACCGTCTCCGGCTACGACCCCTCCTTCGATCCGTGGGGCAAGAAGAAGAAGCCCGCCGGTGACCCGGAGAAGGCCAAGGAGCTGCTGAAGAAGGCCGGCAAGCTGGGCATGAAGCTGACCTTCGGCTACATCAACACCAACGAGGGCCAGCAGTACTCCACCGCCATGGCGGCGGGCCTGACGAAGGCCGGCTTCAACGTCCAGCGCCAGGAGATCCCGGCCGAGACCTACTACGACCAGGTCTCCAAGCTGAACAACAACTACGACATCTTCCACACCGCGTGGGGCGCCGACTGGCCGTCCGCCTCGACGGTGATCCCGCCGCTGTACGACGGCCGGGTGATCGCCGACGGCGCGCAGAACTATTCACAGGTCAACGACCCGAAGATCAACAGCGAGATCGACCGGATCAACACGATCACCGACCCGGTCAAGTCCGCGGCTGAGTGGGAGAAGCTCGACGAGTACATCGTCAAGGACAGCGTCAACGTCGTCCCGACCGCGTACTACAAGCAGGTCCAGATCGCCGGCTCCAAGGTCGGCGGCCTCGTCTACGACGACGTGATCGGCGGCGTCGACCCGCGTCGCCTCTTCATCAACTAACCGTCCCGTCCGGTACCCGGCGCTCCCGCGGAAGGGGGGGCGCCGGGTACCGCCCAGGCCGCCGACGTCTGAGAGCTGCCCTGTCATGCTGCGCTTCCTCGTGCGCCGGTTCATCGGTGCCGTCGTCATTCTGTTCCTGCTGAGCATCGTCACGTTCGTGCTGTTCTTCGGGGTGCCCCGGGACCCGGCGCTGATGATGTGCGGCAAGACCTGCAACCCGGACAGCATCGCGAACATCCACCATGTGCTCGGCCTGGACAAACCCATCACCGAGCAGTACTGGATCTTCCTGCACAACCTGTTCCTGGGCAGCAGCCAGTTCGACCAGGGACCCTGCCCCGCCCCCTGCTTCGGCTACTCGTACCACACCAACGAGCAGGTCTGGGGCACCCTGATGGACCGGCTGCCCACCACGGTCTCCCTCACCCTGGGCGCCGCCGTGTGCTTCCTGCTCGTCGGCCTCGGCACCGGGCTCCTCGCCGCCTGGCGACGCGGCACGATGATCGACAAGACGGCCACCGCGGGCGCCATGGTCATCAGCTCGCTGCAGATCTACTTCCTCGGCCCGCTCGCCCTCGCGATCCTCGTCTACCAGACCCACTGGTTCGACAAGCCCGCCTACAACGAGTTCACCCACGACCCGGTCAGCTGGTTCACCGGCCTGATCATCCCCTGGGTCGTGCTGTCGACGATCTTCGCCGCGCAGTACACCCGTATGGCGCGGTCCTCGATGATCGAACAGCTCCAGGAGGAACACGTCCGCACCGCCCGCGCCAAGGGCATGTCCCGGGCCTACGTCTTCTTCCGCTACGCCTGGCGCGGTTCGCTGATCCCGATCGTGACCATCTTCGGCATCGACCTCGGCTCGCTGTTCGGCGGCGCCATCATCACCGAGTACACCTTCGGCTTGCCCGGGCTCGGCAACCTCGCCGTCCAGTCCGTCTTCTTCAGCGACCTGCCGCTGCTGCTCGGCGTGATGCTCTTCTCCGCCAGCATGATCCTGCTGTTCAACATCATCGTCGACGCCGCGTACGCCTTCATCGACCCGCGCGTGCGGCTGGCCTAGGAGCACTGTCGTGACCACTCTGACCAAGGAGGCCGGCGCTCCGACCCCGGCCGGCACGGGCCCCCTCCTCTCCGTCCGGGACCTGCACGTCAGCTTCAAGACCGAGGACGGCGTCGTACGGGCCGTGGACGGGCTCTCCTTCGACCTGGAACGTGGCAGGACGCTCGGCATCGTGGGCGAGTCCGGCTCGGGCAAGTCGGTGACCAACCTGACCATCCTCGGCCTGCACAACCCCATGTTCACCACGATCGAGGGCGAAATCCTCCTTGACGGGCGGGAGTTGACGACAGCCCGCGAATCGGAACTGGAGAAACTGCGCGGCAACAAGGTCGCCATGATCTTCCAGGACCCGCTCACCGCGCTCTCCCCGTACTACACGGTCGGCCGGCAGATCGCCGAGCCGTACATGAAGCACAACGGGGCCTCGAAGAAGGCGGCGTGGGAGCGGGCCGTGGAGATGCTCGGCAAGGTCGGCATCCCGAACCCCAGGGAACGGGCGAAGGACTACCCGCACCAGTTCTCCGGCGGTATGCGCCAGCGCGCGATGATCGCCATGGCACTGGTCTGCGACCCCGACCTGCTCATCGCCGACGAGCCGACGACGGCGCTGGACGTGACGGTCCAGGCGCAGATCCTCGATCTGCTCAAGGACCTGCAACAGGAGTTCGGATCCGGCATCATCTTCATCACCCACGACCTGGGGGTGATCGCCGACATGGCCGACGACATCATGGTGATGTACGCGGGCGGCGCGGTGGAACGGGGCACGACCGACGAGGTGCTGCGCTCGCCCCGCCATCCGTACACCTGGGGCCTGCTGAACTCGATGCCGCGCCTGGACTCCGACCTGGGCGCCCCGCTGTCCCCGATCCCCGGCACCCCGCCCTCGCTGCTCCACCCGCCGTCCGGCTGTCGCTTCCATCCCCGCTGCACCTTCCAGGACCGGGTCGAGGGCACCGGCCGCTGTGTGCGCGAGCGCCCGCTGCTGGCGCCGGACCGCGCCTCCGCGTGCCATCTCACGGAGGACCAGAAGCGGACCATCTTCATCGAGGAGATCAAGCCCGGACTGGGCTAGGAGGGCATGACCATGAAAGAGGACCTGGTCCTCCCGGCCCCGCGCGAGAAGGGTGCCGGCACTGACGGTGAGCCGCTGCTGGAGGTCTCCGGACTGACCAAGCACTTCCCCGTCAAGGGCGGCTTCCCGATCCGCCGGACGGTCGGCGCGGTGCAGGCCGTGGACGGCATCGAGCTGACCGTGCACGCCGGGGAGAGCTTCGGCCTCGTCGGCGAGTCCGGCTGCGGCAAGTCGACCACGGGCCGGCTGATCACCCGCCTGCTGGAGCCGACGTCCGGGTCGATCACCTACCGCGGCCAGGACATCAGCCACGCGAACCGCAAGCAGCTGGCCCCGATCCGCTCCGAGATCCAGATGATCTTCCAGGATCCGTACTCGTCGCTGAACCCACGGCAGACGGTCGGCAAGATCATCTCGGGCCCGATGGAGATCAACGACATCAACCCGGAGGGCGGGAGGGAGAAGCGGGTCCGCGAACTCCTGGAGATCGTCGGCCTGAACCCGGAGCACTACAACCGCTTCCCGCACGAGTTCTCCGGCGGCCAGCGCCAACGCATCGGCGTGGCAAGGGCGTTGGCCCTGGAGCCGAAGCTGATCGTGGCGGACGAGCCGGTCTCGGCCCTCGACGTCTCGATCCAGGCCCAGGTGGTGAACCTGCTCCAGGAGGTCCAGAGGGAACTGGGCATCGCGTTCGTCTTCATCGCCCACGACCTGGCGGTGGTCCGGCACTTCTCGCATCGCGTGGCCGTCATGTACCTGGGCAAGATCATCGAGGTGGGCGACCGCGACTCCATCTACACCCGCCCGCGCCACCCCTACACCCACGCCCTGCTGTCCGCGGTCCCCGAGGTGAACCTCACGCAGGAGGACACGGCCGGCCGCGAACGCATCCGCCTGGCCGGCGACGTTCCGTCCCCGATCTCCCCGCCCTCCGGCTGCCGCTTCCGCACCCGCTGCTGGAAGGCCCAGGACAAGTGCGCGACCGAGGAGCCACCGCTGATCCAGCTCTCCGGCAACCATGACGGCCACCTGACGGCCTGCCACTTCCCGGAGGAGCCGACGACCGAGGCACGGGACGAGGACATCGTGCTGGATCCGGCGCTGGCGGCGTTGGAGGAGGACGGGACGGACTAGGGGCTTGCGTCACGCGGCGAAGGGGTCGCCCATCACCCCGCAGAGCCGCACGAGCCCTGGCTGCCCGTCGTCACCGACCTGCGCATAGACCGTGTACGACCACCCATGCGACTCCGCCTCGCGCCGTGTCCAGGCCAGCACCTCGTCGATATCGGCCTCTGACACCTGATATTCGTGCGAGTGAGTACTGGCCGTGTCCCAGAAGTAGACGCGATAGACGGCATGGTCCTGCTCCCACGTCATATCCCTGGGATCTACTGGACGAATGCGCATGGTTCGATCTTAGAACCCGAGGGCTCTGCCGAACTCAGGGCGCGGTGAGGAGGGAACTCATGCTGACGGAGGTACCTCGACGACGAAGAACAGGAAGTTGGGCTTGGTCGAAAGATCATGGAAGCCGTCGGGGAACAGTTCACGGGCGGCCGGGTCGGGCTGCGGCTCGCTGATGACGGAAAGGCGGAAGCCGGCGGTGGTGAAGGCCTCGGTCATCGCGTGCAACGGCCGGCGCCAGAACCTCATGGGATGGGACTGCCCGTTGAACCTCCAGTCGAAGGTATAGCTGGTGGTCGCGAAGTAGTCAGGCCGAGGGTCCTCGATCGTGTAGGCCACGACAGGGTGGTCCACCGACGCGATCAGCCGGCCGCCAGGCCTGAGCACTCGCCGTATCTCGGCCAGCGTCGGCCCCCAGTCCTCCAGGTAGTGCAGCACCAGCGACGCGACCACGTCGTCGAACTCACCGTCGGTGAAAGGCAGGCGGTCGCTCAGGTCGACCAGGTGCAGGGCCGCGTCGTCACCGAGCCGCCGCCTGGCCAGCGCCAGCATCCCGGCGCTGGCGTCGATGCCGGTGACGACGGCACCGCGGTCGCGCAGTGCGGCGGACAGGGGGCCTGAGCCGCAGCCGGCGTCCAGGACCCGGCGGCCGGCCACGTCTCCGGCGAGGGCCAGCATCGCGGGCCGCGCGTAGTACGCGTTCACGAGGTTGTTCTCGTTTTCCGCCGAGTACGCTTCTGCGAAGCTGTCGTAGTCATTCGCCTGGGCCGGATCCGCAGGCCGGGCGAGACTCTCGGGCACGTCGGATAAGCGTTCCATCGTCGCAGCCTAGCGGTCACATGATCCGCCGGACAGAACCCTTCTCGCCGTGAGCTGGCAGCACTCCAGACGTTCGGTGAGGTCAGTCTGCCTCTGGTGGACTGAATGCGAATCGGCTTGTGCACTCTGTGCTAACGACGTAGTCCCTCTGCCGAAGAAGACTGGTCTCGCCTCCGCTTGATCTTTCGGACCTGCGTGGATCGGATCTTCTTCGGCCTGAGTCAGGCCGCCGAGGTTCGGCTTTCGGACCAGATGCGTTTCGACCAGGGCCAGACGGCTTTCGGTCTCACGATGCGCGTGGCCGGCATCCACGTTGCCGACGCTTCCTCGGTTCAGATCATCAAGGGTGCTGCGAGCTAAGAAAACGGATCTCCAAACGCAGGGGCACCCGGCTTCGGTCGGGTGCCCCTGACTTTCGGTTTCAGCCGAGTACCGGCGGAACGGGATTCCTTGGATCATCGAGCCAGACGGTTTCGCCCTTCGTGCTGACCGTGAGCCCAAATCGCTGAAATCCGGGTTGGCCTTGTGCCTCCCACCATCGGTACGCCTTTTCCACTTCATCCCACAGTTTCCGAGGCCCGGACTGCACGACTTCGAACTCTGTCCGGTCCTCCTCGAAGTCGACCGTCGCCCAAGAGGCGACCGCCGTGTCCCGAAGCCATAGCGTGTAAGAGGTCGTTTTCTCCCGATGTTTCATCCCGGGATGCGGATTTGATCCGGTGATGTCGGGTCGCGCCAGGAGATGGTGGCCTCGCCGGTCAGACG
>NZ_JBFAWH010000039.1:0-61170 GCF_040680235.1 Streptomyces sp. NPDC052101 | reverse complement strand
GAGCAGCGCATCCTGGACCCCAACGAACTCTGGAAGCACGACTTGGCCATGACGACCGGTGACTTCACCGGAAACGGTCGTACCGACGACCTCGTCATCCGCTGGTCCGACGGCGAGACCACGATGTACAAGGACACGCTCGCCTCCCGTCTGGGCAGCGAGGAGACCCTGGTCCACGCCGACTGACCCGGAGCAGACCCGACACGTGATGCCCTCGGCACGACAGCTCGCCGAGGGCATCACGCGTACGGCACGCCGTATGAGCCCGCGAAGGGCTCCAGGGGCGGTTCTGCGGCGTTCAAGCGGGGGTGCGCGGCCTGGCGCAATACCGGGAACGCACCGGCTCCGTGGGGCCCGTCAACCGCTCACACGTCGAGACACTCCCGGACGACAGCGAGGTCGAGCTGGGGGTATTCCTGTCGAACACCAAGACGCGGCGCGCGAAGCTGAACCCGGAACAGCTGGAACAGCTGGCCGCTGGTCCGCGACAGGTCAGGAGGAGCACGGGCCAGCGGGGTCTGTCCAACTGCGCAGAACAGCACACAGAAGCTCGGGAGTTGACCGGGCTGCAACCCCCGACATGGCCGACTACGAGGAAGACCACTTCGTCCCCTCGAACTCGGCGGCGCACCCCGCGACCCCGGCAACCTGTGGCCCGAGCCGTACTCCGGCTCCCAGACCGCACGCTCCAAGGACGGCGTGGAAACCAAGCTGAAGAACGCCGTGTGCGCCGGCACCGTCCCCCCTCCGCGGCCCGTAGCGCGATCAGGAACAACTGGACCACGGCCCTGCAGGTCACCGGGTCCGGCTGACCACACCAAACGCCGGGACATCCAGTCCGTGTGGTCTGGATGTCCCGGCACCACGCGCCGAGCCCGGTGGGCCCTCAGCTCAGCCCGAGTCGGCTCAGCGCGGTAGTCCAGTCACTGACTATGGCCTGCTGCGCCGCCTTGAGGGTGACCTTGCCGGAGCAGACGGCGGTGTGCAGCTTCGTCTCCACCGGATCCTTCAGCTGGTTCACCCCCGAGCCCGGCTTGTGCCCCCGATCGGCCGATTTCAGGCCGGACGACCTTTCGACCGGGCGATGATGACGACCTCGGTGGTGGCTAGTCCCCACAACAGGGCGGCCACCCAGGCGAGCAGACCGTCGCTGACAGCGATGTAGGTGATGCCCCACATGATGGCCATGACCACTAGCGGAACAAGCATCGCCGTACGGCTGCCCCGAATCGGCGACGTCTGCTGACGGCCGAATGCCGAGCGTAGATAGCCGCGGTACAACGTGCACACAGCCAGCACGATCACACCACTCCACACCAGCACATCACCCACGTTGCGCCGTCCTCTCCCAAGTCAGCGGCGGCACGCTACTTGCAGTAGCCGCCCTTGTACTGTGCAACGACACCGTCGGTCTTGACCTCTACGCACTTGTCCGCGTGCTCAGCGAGAGCCGCCTGAGCCACGACGAGCGCGAGGAGAGGGTCGACCACAAGGTCCATGGGGCCGGCGATCGTGCTCAGGATCGCTATGGCAACGGGACCGCCGTACGCCAGTTTCTTGGTCTCGGACTTGTTGAAGTACGCAGTCCCCGTGATGATGCCCCACGTGAAGTGAGGGTCGGCGACCACAGGGAAAGCGGTGTTGCTCGTGGCCTCCACCGTCTGGACGAGCTGGTCGCCTTCGAGCGTGTAATGAGTCGGCACGGGCTTGCCGTTGGCGTCCTTCGCCCAGGGCGCCGAGATGTGCCCGACCTCCCGGGCGGCGGTGCCGCCCAGGAGGGTGCGCAGCAGGAGGTAGCCGCCAGCTCCGTCTTCCACCGCTTTGGTGTCGGCCGGCAGGTTGAGGGTGAAGCGCTGCGTGGTCGGCGCCTGGGCATTCTTGAGCGTGATCAACGTGGACGCGCCACCGTCCGCGGAGGGCTGGACCGCCAGGTCGGTCGCGGTGGCGGCATCCGGGTAGACGACGGTGCCCTCTCCGGTCTTGACCCCCTGGACGTCACTGCGGCCGGGAAGGCCGAGTGACAAGCTGCCCGTGTCCGCTGCTGTGGCGGCAACCTGACCGCCGGCGTTCTCCGGAGTGGAGACGGTTACGCCGGCCGTCGTAGCCTGCGCCGGACTGGTGGCCGTGGCCGTGGACACGGCGATGGCCTGCGTGCCGGTGGTCTGCTGCACAACAGCGGCAGACTGCGCGGCGATGTCACCGTCAGCGGCGAAGGCCGGGGCGCTGGTGACAGCAAGAGCAGCAGTCAGGGACGAAGCAAGGACAGCAGAGATCGCTGTACGTATACGCATTACGCTAAAAGTTCCCGTTTGGTGTTCGCACCGTCATGGTCAGGACGGTGTTAATAAGGTAAGCCAAGGGCAAAATCTGCCAAAAATCCATCTAAGGATTCGGTGTGCAAGGCCGGCACGAAAGCACCACAGCGACAAGGAGCGGGCGCCCCCCAAAAAGGAGCGACGACGCGCACCAAGACATGTAACTTCCCCGCAGGCAGAATAAAGCTCCTGGTCAGAGAGCTGTAGGCACAGCACAAGCAGATCTTGTGTCAGCTGCGCGGCGGCCTCGCTATTTGTACATGGCTTGGATCTTGAGATGCAAGTGAAGGGAGTATGACGGGAGCTGATGGGCGGTATCTGAGGACTGCTTGAGCTTTCATGCCTACGGCGGCCAATTTCCTTCGGTTACTGGGCAAGGCGGTTCGATCCACGAATCAGACGGACCCAGGGGCCGCTTTCCGATCGGCACACGGATCGGCCCCGATGCCACAAGAAATACACGCCCGCCCCACCTGCTCCACCCCAGCTTCTGCGCCCCAGACGACTACAGCACCTAGCGGCACGCTGAGCAGCCTGCGCAGACCGCGTCACCACACACGCGCCACGCGGGCAGCACCAGCAGCCGCACGACATCCTCCGCCGCTCATTGAGCGGTTGGGCTTCTGTCGTCTGCCGGGATCAGCCGAGGCCGAGCCGGCTCAGGGCCGACAGATCGTCGTCGCCGGATCGGCCTACGGCGCCGCCGGGCGAGGAGGCTCTGGCCTGCGGCGGAGTCCTGGACGCTGGAGCAACGCCGCCGCACCGCACAGCTCCCCCGCCGACCTGCATCGCAGAATCCCTCAAGATTCTTTGCCGGTCGGGCGGTTTCCCGGGACCGGAAGGTGAACAGCACGCACAGGCAAGGAGCAACGTGCAGTGAACCCCTTGGAATTCATGCTTCACAGCCTCCCCTTCCCCCCTCCTTCCGAGGCAGGAGCGGAGTCCTGGTCCGACTTCGCCGCCGTAACCGATGACGGCATCGCCCTGCGGCGGCAAGACGGGACCCTGCCCGGGTTGGCGCTGCCGAAGAAGGCCCCGGAGGGGGCGTGGCTATGGAGCGGGCGGCCCCGCATCCCGGAGTTGGTACACGCAGTGCAGACCCGCGGCTGGATCATTGGCAGCTCCCAACTGCCCAGCCCTGCAGTGGATGACTTCCTCGCCGCCAATGTCCTCGTCGTCCCACGAAGCGAGCGCTGGCGGGAAGCGGTGTCCACCGCACTGATCGGCAGCTGGTGCGATCCCCTGTGGCAGACCGGACAACTGTCCTCCACCGCGCTCGGGGCCCTGAAGGCGGAGGCGCGTGTGGTGCACCGGCAATTGGTGCCCCTGTGGCGGCGCCGGACACGGCACGGCCGGGTGCTCTCCCTGGACGCGAGCCTCGGCGACGGGCTGTCGCTGTACGACCTGGTCGCCACCGACGTCGACCTGCTCGCGCGCACCGCGGACGGGGTGTTCGAAGACGAGCGGCTCAACCGCGTGCTGCACGGCCTGACCGAGAACGAGCGACAGACCGTGTTCGCGTACGCCGAGGGCGAGGGCACCACCTGGACCGAGGCTGCGGTGTACGCCAGCGCCACCGACCCGGAGGCCTTCGGCGAACGGGTCCGCCGCAAGGCCAAGCGCCTCGCCGCCGAGCAACGGCGGCGTGCTGAGCAGCGCCGGACCGGCTCGCCTGCACCCCGCTGACCCACCCCTCGGCGTTGCCCTGCTGGTGCCGCGTTCCTCCCCCAAGAAGTGTGCCCCTTCCGCAGGGACTTGCACTGCTTACCCCCCCGGCTCTCCCACGCGTCGGCACTGTCAGATCCGCTGCCCGCGACGCAAGGGGTGGAACTGCCACACGCTCCGCCCCGCACACGCATCCGGCGCCTGCGCCCTCCGAGTCCGAAGGACCACCGACATGACCACCCGCACGTCCGTGCGCCGCTTCCTCGCCCGGACCGTCCTGCCCGTCCTGCCCGTCGGCGCCGGCGGCTTGACGCTTGCCCTCATGTACTGCACCGGCGCCCCCTTGGGGGGCGTCGCCACGGTAGGCGCCACCGTCAGCACCGTTGTCGGTGCCCTGCCGCAGCTGCTGCCGCAGGAGTCCGAGCACCGCCGCGACGTGTGGCGCGACCTCCTCCTCCACCGCGAGCGCATGGCGCGGCTGCGGATCAACGCTGCACAGGCCCGGCTCCGCACCACGGGAGGGCGACCTGACCGGAACGAGGTGCCCAGCTGACGGCAGGTGTGGGGCCACCTTCAAGCAGGAGCCGGCCGCTTTCAGGGCTCTGGCCGCTCTATCGTGAAGGATCTCGAGTAGAGGCCGCGGAGTGCTGATATCGACGGGCGTGGCCACACACCGTCACACGTGCTCGCCCGCGGAGGCGGTGATGACGGGCTCGGGGCCGGTGGGCAGGAGTTCAAGCACCAGGGCCACGGCTTCTTCGGCGGTCTCGACTTCGCCGATCACGGCGAAAGGACTGCGTCGGCGAACCTCGAACCGTCCGTTGTACAGGGGCTCGATCGATCCGCCCAGCACACTCCAGGGGTAGCTGGTGGAGCTGCTGAAGAGCAGGGCGAAGTGGCTGGTGAACGGATACAGCCGCCGGAGTCGTGGTTGAGCGGCGGCAGCCTCCAGCAGCGGAACGATGCCCGGATACGGGCGCCCGGGCGAGCGGATCTGGTGCACTGCATGCCTCCACTGCCAGCTGAGTCGTAGGGACTGCCAATGGGCCTCGACAACGTCAGCCGGCCCGCGACTGCGTGCTGCAGCTATGTCTGGCAGAACTGGCTTTGGAGGCAGGGGCAACTGTTGATCGCAGGTCTCGTCATTCGCGTCCACTGTCATAGTGTCGCGGCCGTACATGGCTCGCTTGAGCGTTTTCACCCGGTTTTCGTGCCCTTCGACGACTCCGGAGCTCCAGGGCAGGGCGAGATCGCAGGCCCGGGTGATGTCCGGGCAGGCGAGCGGGACTTGAAGGGCTCGCTCGGCCTGGCTTTCGGTGAGCGTCTCCCGGGGCCGCATGATCCACGAGGTGATCTTGCGGGGGCTCGGGATGTCGACCCGGACGGGTTCGGCGGTGCCCGACCGGAGGGCGGCGAGGTGTTTACGGACGACCTGACGGCTGCCGGGGTAGCCGCGAGCCTGGATCTCCAGGAACAGTCGGGTGCCGCTGACCTGGCCTTGGGCTTCGGTGAAGCGGACGTTGAGGTATGCCTTGAACGGCTCCAGGACGCCGTTGGGGCGGCGCTCGCGGGCGCAGGCCGGCCGCTCGTCGAGGTCGGTGCCGCGGAAGCGGCGCACGGTCTTGCGGTCGAGGTTCAGGCGGCGGGCGATGGCACTGATCGTCCGGCGTTTGCCCAGCAGGCGGTGGATGTCCTCGTAGCGATGGCGGATGCGTTCGATGATCTGGGCGCGGGGCAGTTCCTAGGGCGGTAACAGAATCGGGGGCGACTCCGGCATCTCGGTCACCGTCTCCTCCTCGGCACGCTTGCGCAGGCAGTCGCGGTGCTGATGGCAGGTCTTCTCCACCGCCGCAGACAGGTTCTGCAACAGGGTACTGGTGGGCCGTCGGCGAGGTGCCTGCTGAGCAGGCCCTGTTCCCACGGCCCCCAGCCCGAACGACGCATGCGACTTTCGCCGCACGTCGCTCTCCGGTGACTACTCCGTGAGTGCTCGCACAGGTCTTATGCCGTGGATGTCCGCGTGACAACTTCCGCAGACCACAAGGGTTTTGCGGTGTCGTGCGGCCATGAGATCCGCCCACGGCGGCCGGTTCCCGGTTCGTCCGAGGTCGGCGAGTTTGGCAACGTGATGGACTTCCACCTCGTCGACGCATCCGCATGCCTCGCACCGTCCTGCAAGAAGCCGAGTGACCAGCTCCTTGCGCTTGATGGTGACCGGAGCCAGCCGACGGTCGGTGAGGACCGTCTTCTTGTTCTGTCGCAGCGGGATCCCGCCGAACCGTCCGACCAGCGGCTTCCTGCCGGTGCGTTCGACGCGGGCCTCGAAGCACTTGCGCGGCCCGAACGGTGTCTCAATTGTGGTCGCGTACTTGCGGGCCATCTTCGACACCGACGAGCGGTGCTTGTTGGCGAGCGTCATGAGCATCGAGGTCTCCATGACCCATTGCAGCCGGGCCAGTCGAAAGACATCGCCGGCCATCAGGTAGTACTGGACGATGCCGCGGTACTCGGATCCGTAGGTGCTGATGATGTCGTGATCATCGTGGTTCAGCAGCTCGGGCCGACGCGCGGGTTTGCCGCGCTCCTTGTACTGGGCCTGCTTGGCAGATACCACCGAACGGGGGACACGCAGACCGATAGTCCCATTGACAGAGCGTCGTCTGCCGGAGACCTTGCGGTCGTTGTGAAGTACGGTGATGTCGTAGCCGAGGAATCTCACCGCCCCGGTTCGAGCGTGCGTAATAAGCGTCTTTTCTGGTGACAGTTCCAACTTGAGTTCGTTACGCAGGAATTGCGCCAGACGCCTCTTGATTTCCTCAGCTTCTGCCCTTGGTCCGGCGAACCCGAGCAGGGTGTCATCGGCATAGCGAACATACCTCAGCCGTCGATATCCAGGATCCTGGGTATCCATGCTGGGCATGCTGTGGAGTAGCTTGCGCAGCTCCTTCACCTTGGCGCGGTCTCCGCGCTTCCGGGCGGTTGCCATTGCCTCCCATGTGCGTTTAAAGGCACGGTTCGGCTTTCTGACTCTTCCTCGGGTGTGTTTTGGGATGAGAACTTTCTCGACGTACTCGTCCAACTTGTGCAGGTAAATGTTGGACAGAATCGGGGAGACCACTCCACCTTGCGGGCTACCGCTGTGCGTGGCGTTCCAGATCCAGTCCTCCATGTGTCCGGCCTTGAGCATGTTCCGCACCAGTCGCAGGAACCGGTTATCGCGGATCTTTTCGCCCAATATCCGAAGCATGACCGAATGGTCGAGTCTGTCGAAGCACTGAGCAATGTCGCCTTCGATGAACCAAGTTGTCCCCGTCCAGGTCTTCGCCACATCACGCAAGGCCGTGTGGCAACCTCGGCGAGGGCGGAAACCGTGAGAGGAGTCAGAGAAGCTCGGCTCGTAATACGCCTCAAGCAGCAGGCGCACTACTTCACCGACGAGCTTGTCCGACCACGGCGGCAGGCCGAGCGGTCGCAGCTTCGCGCTGCCCCGCCCCTTCGGGATGTAGACCCTCCTGGCTGGGCTCCACCTGTAGCGTTCGTGGCGCAGCGCGTCGATGACGTGCTCGATCTTGCCCAGCGACATGCCGTCCACGGTCTCCCCGTTGACCCCGGGCGTCATCGCTCCCTTGTTGGAGTACAGACGTCCGTAGGCCAGCAGATACAACTGCGGATTGAAGAGCTGTCGATACAGTTCATTGCACGGCAGGCTGCGCCTGCCGCGTTCGCGGAGGACACCCAGCACCGTTTCGGCGCTCTGCATTTCGCATACCTTTCGACTCTGTGGTGTCCGATCACCTGGCCCCCTTCGCCCGATGCGGACGGCTTTCCCGTCCTCCTTGGCCGGTCGTGACTCCGGCGACTACTACGGGGCCTCCGTCGCCATAGGAAGATCTCTTCCCGTAGGCGATCCCATGTTCGTCCTTGTCGTACGTCCTAGCGTGATTTAGGTGCCCCACTCATCTCCTTGAATGCCCTCGCTGGGCATCGCTCCGCACCCTGGAGGTTGCGTCGGCCATGGCACTAAGCCATCGCAGGGCGCGGCGTCGGTGTCAGGTATCTTTCCGGCGGACTTGACCTTCAGTCTTCTGGAGATTGGGGTTCAGGCAATCCAGCTTTCACCGTGTCACGCGGGTCACTCGACGCCCCGTCTCCGATACCTGAGCCCGGCCGTCGATTTTCTGGCATGCTGCGGTCCCATCACCGTTTCCGGATTAGGTGAGCCATCAGACCCAAGAATCTCCCTCCAAATTCTTCCCGACTGAATCGGGGATACGACAAGGCGCCTCATGGCGCACAGCCAGCGATCAGCGACTTCCAGGGCATGCGGGGCAGCTTCTCTGACCGCCTTGGTGTAGGCGGTAGCCCGGTCCCGGCAGATGATCTCCGCTCCGGGATGCTCGGTCAGCCAGGTCGCGAACATCTCGGAGGTGCGATCGGGCAGCACGTCCACGACCCGGCCGGCCTCGTCGTCAACGAGCACGGTGCCGTAGGTGCAGCCCTTGAGGAAGGCGGACTCGTCCACCCCGAGCACCCGCGGCGCACGGGCCGGCGCCGTCGGCGCCGTCGGCGCCGTCAACAGCCCGAGCAGCCGGGTCCGGCCCGCGGCCGGCCGGAGGCGGCGGCACAACCGCGCGGCCGGACGTCCGCCGAGCTCGATCGCGATCGACCGCAGCCAGCCTGTCAGCCCGGTGCTGGAGCGGCGGTGCCGCTCGGACAGGCCCGGTACCTGCTCGACGAACGTCTTACGGGAACAGCTCTTCCGGTCGCAGAAGTACCGGCGGACCCACAACCGGATCACGACCTGGCAAGATCCCAACGGTCTTTCATTCAAGGCGCGTTGGTACGTGCTGTGTATGCGTCTCGCCTGCTTCCGGCAGTACCTGGGGATTCACGAAACTGCGGACAGAGCCCTGAAGACGACCAGGGGCACTCCTCGCCCCACCCGATCCAGTTTTCAACGGAGTGGAGAAGTTCACCGAACATCGCGGGCAAAGGCTCAGGCAGTGCTCTCGTCCGGCTTGTCGAGGAGGGCCAACTCCTCCTCGGTCAGGCGCAGGGCTCCTGCGGCGATGTTCTCTGCCAGGTGCGCCGGGTTCCTGGTGCCGGGAATGGCCAGCACATGCGGACCACGGTGGAGGGTCCAGGCGAGCCGCACCTGGGCTGGCGTCGCATGGTGTGCGTGGGCAACGGACTGGACGCGCGCGTCCTGCTCCTGGCCTGCGGCTGCCTCGCGCCGCAAGCCGGAGACCGCGAAGAACGGGACGAAGGCGATACCCTGCTCCCCGCACAGGTCCACCAGCCCAGTCTCGTCAGCGCGGCGCCAGTCCAGGCCGTAGGAGTTCTGCACGCAGACCACGGGCGCGATCATTTGGGCCTCAGCCACGTGCTCGGGCAGGACAGCGGATAGCCCGAGGTGCCGGATCAGGCCGGCATCGCGCAGCTCGGCGAGGGCGCCGAAGTGCTCGGCGATCGTGGCTGTGCGGGGGCCGCCGGCGCGCAGGTTCACCACGTCCAGGTAGTCCCGGCCGAGCTGGCGCAGGTTCTCCTCGACCTGGCCACGCAGCTGGTCGGGGCGGACCGTATCGAGCCACTCGCCGGAGGGATCGCGTGCCGGGCCGACCTTGGTCACCACGACCACGTCGCCGCGCCAGGACGAGAGGGCGCGGTTGATGATCTCGTTCGCGGACCGCAGTGGTGAGAAGTAGAAGGCGGCCGTGTCGATGTGGTTGACGCCCTGCTCGAACGCACTGTGCAGCAGGTCGACGGCGGCATCGCGGTCGATCGGCGTGCCGTCGGAGTTCCCCATCATGCCGTTGCCCGTCAGTCGCATCGCGCCGTAGCCGATGCGATTCACCTCCAGGTCCCCGAGCTTCCAGGTCCCCGCTGTCGCCACTGCGCTCACCGTGCTCCTCCACCCGTCGGTTCGTCAGGTCCTGGAGTATGGGGCCGTCTCGGTGTGCTGCGACAGGTCAACGGGCTGCGCGAAACATCACGTCCCTATCCGGAACTAACCATCTTTGCAGAGCCGTTGGACTTGACGAGAGAGCGCCGTTCGGCCACCACGTAGTCGAGATACTCGTCCTGGACCATGCCAGCGTTGACCCACCTTCCGCGTCCCGCTCCGGTGGCGTCTTCGGCGGCTGCGAGGGCGGCTAGCGGGGCGTCGCGAGTCGCGACAAGGCGGCCGAACTCCTCTTCCTCATCGTCGGTGCAAAGAGGAGGGAACTCGACCACGTCAACGAAGGTCTCGTGACCGACGTCTTCCAGGGTGTGCAGGTAGATCTCGTAGCGGGTCTTGGCCGGTCTGACCTCGATGTAGCGGATGCCGGGACGCTCGGGTGAGCCAGCAGGGCCGAGGAACTGCTCGACCGGTCGGCCCTGCCTCAGGGCGCCAAGGGCGAAGGACTCCGTCAGATAGCGCACGTGAGAAGCGTAGAGGGCCTGTAGGGACGGTCAGTGTGATGCTCATGGCTGGTTGAGGATGCGGGTCCGGCGCAGTTCGAAGGAGGCCCTGCCATACATCGCCCGCTTGAGCGTTCGCACCCAGCCCGGACACTGGCCCGGACGTGCCATCGACACCGCCTCCACCACCAGGACGCCGGAGGAGTCACTCACCCTCTCCACCCGCACATCGATCCCGGGAAACAGCACATCCTCAACCGACTTGCTCGCCACGACAGGAAACACCCTGCCGAAACGATCCCCCGTTCCCGCCGCTGACCCGGGGGTTCACGAAACGGCCGCCAGAGCCGGACGCTCCCCGTTCAGATCAGCGGGGCGATCTGGTCCTCGATACCGAGCAGGGCCCGGCCGTACATCTCGGTCGCGATGGCGGGGTTGACCATGGCGTGCCGCGTACCAGTCTCCAGATCCCGCCAGATGCGCTGCAGCGGACTGTCGTCGGCGAAACTCCGGGCCCCCTGGACGCTCAGCAGCAGGTCCACTGCATCTCGTGAGCTGCGGGCGACTGTGCCGATATCCATGCGCGCTCGGGTCCGGTTGACCAGGGGCATGCACTGGCCGCTCGCCGCCCAGTCGTCGGCATCGTCCGCGGCACGCATCAGGTGCAGGGTGGCGGTGTCGATCAATGATGCTGCCTCGGCGATCTGCATCTGGGTGGAGGGTGCCTCGCGTGCCTGTGCGTAGTGCGTATGCGAAATGCCCCGCCCCGTGGCGAGGGAGGCCAGCACCAGCTCCATCGCGCCGCGGGCCAGGCCCAGCAGAGGGCCGGCGAGTGACAGGGCGAGCGTGGGGACGAACGCCGCGCGGTACAGGGTCTCGTCCTTGAACTCGGTCGGATAAGTGCCCTGGAGCGCGTGCGTCACCGACAGAATGCGGTGGGCCGGGACAAAGACGCCGTCGGCGACGAGGGTGTTGCTGCCGGTGCCGCGCATCCCGGCAACGTGCCAGGTGTCCTCGATCGTCAGCTGGTCCATCGGGACCAGGGCCAGTGCTTGGTCCAGGCGCTCGCCGCGCTCGCCTGTGCGCGTCATGCCGAGCAGCGCCCATCGGGCGTGGAGACAGCCGGAGGCGAAGCCCCACCGTCCGGTGACGATGCTGCCTGCGTCGGCCGTCCTGCCGGTCCCATGGGGTGGCAGGACCGCACAGGCACGGGTGCCGGGATCCTGCGCATAGACCTCACGCTGCGCGCGTTGGGGATAGAGGCCGATGAGCCAGCCCGAGATGTTGATCAAGCTGGTGGTCCAGGCAGTCGATCCACAGCCGCGGCCGAGTTCGGAACTCACTTCGACCAGCGTGCGGATACGTTCCTGGTGGCCGCCGAGCCGCTGGGGAACGGTGAGGCTGAACAGGCCGGCCTCATCGAGTGCCGCGATGTTCTCCGCAGCGACACAGCGGTCCTGTTCGGTGCGGGCGGCATTGCGCCGGAGTAAATCGACCAAGGCTGCGGCCCGTCCGGGCAGCGTGGCCTGCTCGAAGTCCGGGGCAGGTTCCGCGGCGCCCATCGTCATGAGAGGTCCTCCTTCGCACATGAACCGGCCGGGCAAGAGGCCAGCAGCCACCCGGCACCGTACCCGTATGCCTGCGCCCGCACCTCCTGTTGCGGTCGGCCACCTGCTGCACGCAATCGAAAGACCGCGGCTGCGCCCTCGTCGACGAGGGCGATCCCACGGGTCCTCTGTTCACGGTCCTCCCCCGGGAGACGGTGTGGGGGCCGCGTCTGGAGCGGGTGATGGCGGCCAATGCCGTCCGGTGGGGGCTGGGGATCGGCCGAGCTGGGGCCTTGAGCAGTGACGGTTGCTGGTGCGGGACGCGGTGATCACTGCTCAGCCGGGGTTCGGGAGGGTATGCAGCCAGTCGCGCGCACTCGTGATCACCCGGTGCGCGGCCAGCCCTGCCGCAGGCGCTGTGGAACAAGCCTGTCCGGTGGTCCGCTACAGGCGCGGGGTGCGCGCCTCGATCCGGTAGTCGAAGGCGGCACCGCCGACGCCGACCGTGGTCACCCCGCCGTCGACGGTGAGGACGGCCCCGTTGGCGTAGGACGCGGCGGGCGACAGCAGCCAGTCGATCGCCGCGGCGACCTCCTCCGGATCACCCGGCCGCCCGGCGGGAGTCAGCCGGTTCGCCTCCTCGTACGCCGCCTCGGCACCGCCCGCCAGCCCCGCCTCCGCCGCGAACCGCGCCATCCGCTGGTCGGCCATCTCCGTACGCACCCAGCCCGGGCACACCACGTTGGCCCGCACCCCCCGCGGCCCGTAGTCGACGGCGAGGGAGCGGCAGAGGTGGAGCAAGCCCGCCTTGGACGTCGCATAGGCGGCGTTGCCGACGCTGTTGCGGAGCGCGGCGACCGAGGCTACCGCGACCACCGCACCACGGGCCGCCAGCAGATGCGGCAGCGCGGCACGCAGCAGCAGGAACGGGCCGGTGAGATTGGTCCGTATCAGCTCTTCCCAGTCCTCCACCGTGGTGTCGCCGACCGCGCCGCCCCGCCCGATTCCGGCGTTGAGCACCACACCGTCGAGTCTCCCGTAGGCCGTCACCGTCGTCTCGACGAGTTCGCGCACGGCCTCGGGGTCCGCGGCGTCGGAAGGGTGGGCCAGCGCTCCGGTCTCCTCGGCCACCCGGCGCAGTGGCTCGGGCCTCCGCCCGGAGATCACGACCTGGTGCCCGGCCGCGCGCAACAGCCGGGCGGTGGCGGCCCCGATTCCCGTCCCCCCGCCCGTCACCAGGACAACACGCTGTTCCGACATGGTCGTTCGCCTCCGAAGGTGGTCAGCTTCCGGTTCCCCGCACTGCGAGCATACGAAGCGCCGGCGCCTCCGGACCGACCGGGTGCAGCTGCCGTCGGCACCGCGGCTGGGTGCGGGGCGAGGAACGACCGCGGCGAACAAATCTGCGACTAATGCGCACACACCGAAAACATCACCGGGTCGTGTCTGGGGGCAACCACCCGGCTGGCGGCCTCGGCGATCGTGCGGTCGCGTGTGGGCACGAAGGTGCCGTCCACGATGAGCACGGTGTCCTTGCGGAACCGCTGGCGTGGCTGGAGGGCGAGCAGCGAGCCAAGATGGTCGATGATCCGGTCGGCCGCCGACTTCGAGATGCCGAACAGCGACGCGAGCTGCCCCATCGTCAAGTTCGTTCGCCAGCAGGCCGTGACCAGCAGGATGCGATCCTCCAGCGGCAGACTCCAAGGCCGACTGCTCTGTCGATCTGTGGCCCCGCGATCGTTCCACTCTGGACGAGGTTGCCGAGCGACAAGCGTGGTTCACGGATCGGCAAACCAGCGTCTCTCCACCTCTCGGGCCGGGATCGGCCCAGAATGCTGCCCATGGTCGACCAAGAGCGGAACGAGGCAGAGGCACCGACATTCCTGTCGGCCGCAGCCGAGGTGGCTCGACTGCTGGACCTCGACAACGCGGCGAGCGTGCCGGAAGACAGGCACGCTCGGCACCTGGCCCATGCGGTACGCAAGCCACTCCTCGAACGCGTCAGTCTGTCCGAGGAGTTCTTCGCACCGTTGTTGGCCGCAGCCGTCCATGACCCTGACCCCAGCTTCTGCCGTTGGTTCATCGAGCCCGCGCTCTACGTATTCGGGCGCCGGCGAGTCACGGCGGCACTGCTCAACTACGCGCGGGCGGGTACGGACGCGGAGCAAGCGGGCGCCAAGCGGGCCTGGTACTGCGCCCACTTGCCACTGCGTGCCGACCGGTCTCCGGCATACGCGCCCGGTGGAAGTCGCGATCCGGCTCTCGACGAGTCCCAGGACATGGTGGACAAGTGGCTGCAGTACACCGCCTCACCGGATCGCAACGGATCCTGATCCTGCGCACGCGGATATCGGGACAAGCTTTAGATGACCGATTCCAAGGGGTTGAGTGGTCGTAGGCGGTCAGTGCGCGCATGACCGGCTGGCCGCGCGTGAACCTGGCTCCACTCATCAGTCCGGCCCCCTTGGAATCGATCATTCAGGGAACCGGGAGGCGCTCTACCGGCGGACCGCCGAGATGAGTCCGCCGGGCCACTCTTCGCGCTGCGGCGGGGTGCTGATCGGGCGGCCGTAGGCGGCAGCGCACTCGCGCAGGGTGTGGCAGTCGGCCTCCCAGCCGTGCCCGGCCAGCCAGCCCACCGGGTCGTCGGGCATCTCCGAGACCCACATGGACGCCGCCGATCCCGGCACGGCGTCCGCGCCGAAGCGCTCGATCACACCGCGCGAGCCCAACGTCAGCCCCATCCGACTGCCTGCCGCCGACTGCGCGCTGATCCGGGCCAGCAGCAGCTCCACCGCGTCCTCGGGCAGATAGATCAGCAGTCCTTCGGCGATCCACACGGTCGGCACCGCCGGGTCGTGCCCTGCGGCGGCCAGCGCGCCCGGCCAGTCCTCACGCAGATCCACCGCGACGGTGATCCGCTCGCAGCGTGCGACGGCCCGCTCCTGGCGCAGCACCGAAGCCTTGAAGTCCAGTGGCGCGGCGGTGTCGACCTCGAACAGCCGGGTGCCCTCGGGCCAGTCCATCCGGAAGGCCCGGCTGTCCATGCCGGCGCCGAGCAGCACGACCTGCCGGATCCCGGACGCGGAGGCCTGCTGCAACAGGTCGTCGAGGAACCTCGTCCTGATGACGATGGAGAACGCCACGGCCAGCCGACGGCGTCGCGCGGCCTCGTCATCGGGCAGCGGCGGCGAGGAGGGCCACAGGCCGCCGGCGGCGGCGAAGGCCTGTGCCAGTGGGTCGCGGAACAGCGCGTTCTCCCGCTCGGTCTCCAGCGCCCGCACCCTGGCCACACCCACCGCCGTGGCCCACACTCCCGACGGCTGCACCCGCTCCTGCTCATCAGTCACCGCGCCAGCCTAGATGATTGATTCCAAGGGGCCTGATGAGTGGAGCCAGGTTCATGCGCGGCCAGCCAACCGGTCCCAGATCAGAAGCAGGTACTCACAGCGCTCGGTAAGCGGGGAGGTGAGCCACGGCGCCGCTCACCGTCGGCGTCTTTCCCGGCTCGATGTCTCGCATCAGGCGGCGCCGTACCCTCCGACCGAGGGGTCACGCAGTCCGGCAACGCCGGCGGGGGTGCCGATACCGGTGGGCGCGTCGTATCCGGGCACCGCGGAGAAGGAGCCGGCCATGCCGGTGGTGATGTCGAAGAAGTCCTGCGGGTGGGCGTAGGGATAGGAGTTGGGAAACGTGCCGGGAGCGGGGTTGCCGGCCAGTGCGTACATCCCCGCGACCAGCGGGGAGGCCACGCTGGTGCCGCCCGCGACCACCCAGCCGGTGGAACCGTCGGGGATGGGGGATGTGGTGTACACCGCCACGCCGGTGGCGATGTCCGCGACCGCGGAGACGTCGGCGATGGTGCGGTTCGGGCAGATGGTGTCGTGCTGGAAGGCGGGCTTGGGCTCGAAGAGAGAGCAGCCGCATCCGCTGCCGTTCCAAGCGCTTTCCGTCCAGCCGCGACGGTTGTGCGCACGAAACAGTGAAGTACCGCCCACGGCGGTGACATAGGGGGATGCGGGCGGATACCGCGTCTGGCCTCCGTCGTCACCCGAGCTGAAGGTGAAGGCCACGCCTGTGTGGTTGAAGTGGAAGTCGAAGGCGCTCTCGAACGAGGCCTCCGGCAGGTCCCAGCTGTTGGAGATGAACTTGGCGCCCTGGGCGAAAGCCTGGTCCACCCCGGCGAACACCTCGCCGGGGGCGGAGTCGTCGTCTTCGACGACCAGGATGTGGCAGCCCGGGCAGGCGGCGCTCACCATGTCCACATCGATGGCCTCCTCGAGCGACCATTCCGGGACGACGGTGGTCGGCAGGGCGCTGCCGCCGTTCTGGTTGATCACACGGAGGCAGCCGCTGGCCGTGGTGCACGGCGGGAGGTGGAACTGGCGACGGTAGACGGCCAGATCGCTCTCCATGTCGGGATGGTGGTAGGCGACGTTGATGGCCACGGTCCGGCGCCTGCCGTGGGTGCCGGCCAGCTCGTAGGCACTGCGGATGTCGAGCGGGCTGAGGCCTGCCGGCTGCGCACCCGGTGGGAGGGAAGCGACGGCTCTGAAGTTGGGATTGATCATGGCCAGACAGGCCGCCCGATGCCAATCGGATGTCGGCCGGCAAACTCGCACGGGAGGCAGCGGTTCGGGTCGGTCGGCAGCCGAACCATGGACGGCCGCTGGACGGTGACCGGGGTGACCGACGGGCGAGCCCTGAGCCTGGGCGGTCGCCGAAGCCGCCGCCAAGCCCACCAGCACGAAGACCGCGGCCCGCAACGACCGGATCGGACGGGCGCGGAACATGACACTCCTCCGGAGCCGGACGGGCGGCGCCGTGCTCGGGCGGGCTGTAGCCGCCTGGTCTTCGGGCTCGCGTCCTTGGCCCGTGCCTCCCGGCTCTTCCCGCCGGTCCGCGCAACCCGTAGCGGCGTCTGCCGCGGCGCCCACTGTCGGCCCCCGACCACGGGACCAAACCCGAGCAGCACCTGATCACCCGTCGGATGGCTTACCGAAACCGCCCATACAGCAGATCCCCGGATCACGGACGGCAACGACGCCTGTCGACAGCTAGCTGCCGATCGGCAGGAGCGGGTGGCGGCTCGTCATGGCAGTGCCGCACCAGCAAGATCACGGTGTACAGCTGGCGAATGGGTTCCCGTCATGCTCGTGGGTCTTCCCTCGCACGTTCCTTGCTTCAGTTTGAAAGTGGATAGACTCTGGAATCAGAAAAAAATTCAGTGGAGGGGATATGTGCCGGTCACGGTGCGCCTTCACTGAAGCTGATCAGCGTCCGACCAGCCTGACCAGTGCCCTCATGAGCGGAGCCGCGCCAGCTCGACCCGGCAGACCGGAGCAGATTGGAATGGCAGTGACGCAACTCCGTCCCCACCAGCGGGAAGCCGTTGACGCGGTACTGCGGCACCTGGAATTGCCTGCGCGATCGACCGTGCCCGAACGCGGGCTGCGGACTCAGGTGGTCATGGCAACCGGCTCCGGGAAGACCCTCGTCGCCCTGCGCAGCGCGGAGGAACTGCGGGCGGGCCGGGTACTGGTGCTCGTGCCCTCGCTGGACCTGCTCGCGCAGACCGAGGCTGCCTGGCGGGAGGGCGGCCGTACCGGGCCGATGATCGGGGTCTCGTCCCTGCGCGGGGATGAGGTGGCGTTCCCGAACACCACGGACGCGTACGAGCTGGTCAACTGGGTGCGGCCGTTCGACAAGGTCACGGTGTTCGCCACGTACGCCTCGCTCGGGCTGGGCACACTGGAACGCGCGCACAGGGCCGGCCTTCCCGGCTGGGACCTGATCGTGGTCGACGAGGCGCACCGGACCTCGGGACGGATCGGGAAGCCGTGGGCGGTCGTCCACAACAACACGCGCATCCCCTCACTGCGACGCCTGTACATGACCGCCACGCCCCGGCTGTGGCAGCTGGATGAGGACACGGAGCAGGGCGCGCCGGGTGAGCTGGTGGCGAGCATGGAGGACGACCCCAACGGGCCATTCGGGGCGCGCTGCCACACCCTCACGCTCTCCGAGGCGATCGACCGGGGCATCTGCGCCCCCTACCAGGTCGTGTGCCTCGACATCACTGACACCCACCTGCAGGCAGCCCAGCTCCTCGGCATCGAAGGCCGTTCGGACCAGGTCCGCGGGGCCCGGCTCGCCGCCCTGCAGACCGCGCTGCTCAAGGCGGCCTCGGAGGAGGACTTCCGGCGCACGCTGGTCTTCCACCACGTGGTGAAGGAGGCCGAGGCTTTCGCAGCCGGCCTTGCGGACGTCGCCGCGCGGCTGCACGCGGACGACCCGGAGCTGTACCCCAGGACGATCTGGGCCGACTGGCTGTGCGGCGATCACAAGCCCAACCACCGTCGGCGGGTCCTCGGAGAGTTCGCCGACGGGATCGCCACGGACGGCACGGTCGTGGAGAAGGGCTACCTGGGATCCGTGAGGGTCCTGGGCGAGGGCGTCGACACCCGCAACTGCGACTCCGTGTTCTGGGCCGACGTGCGCGGCTCCATGCCGGATCTCGTCCAGGCCGTGGGCCGGGCGCTGCGGATGCAACCCGGCGAGGGCAAGACCGCATCCCTCGTGGTACCGGTCCTGCTCGGACCCGGGGAGACAGCGGACAACATGCTCACCTCCCGGGCGTACGGCGGCTTGGCGAAACTGCTCGAGGCGCTCAGGGCGCACGACGCCAGGGTCGTGGAGGCCCTGGCGCAGCAGCAGGCACAGAGCCGGGTCCGGGGCGTGCGGAGCCGCAGCGGGGCAGAAGGCGAGGAAGCCGAGAGCGACCGAAGCGACCGAAGCGACCGACTGTCAGTGCCGGCCAGAGAGCTGCTGAAGTTCTCCACCCCGCGTGACCCGGCGCACCTGGCCGCGTTCATCAACCTGCGCGTCCTCAACCCCGAACACGCCCACTGGCGCCGCGGGATCGAGGCCGCCGTCCTCTACCACCGGCTCCACGGCGACCTGAAGGTCCCCTTCACCTACCGCGTCCCGGGCCGCGACGACGCGGCGGCAAAGACCGAGGGATGGCCGGACTCGCTCGCCGCCTTCCCGCTGGGGCAATGGATCGCCGACGCCAGAAGGTTCTACGCCCGCGGGCACATGGACGAAGACCGCATCGCACAGTTGCAGCAGCTGGGCATGGTCTGGTCCCACTTCGATGTCGCATGGGAAGAGGGCCTGGCCGCCGCCCGTGGGTGGGCCGCGGAACACGGGCACCTGCTGGCCCCGACCGACGCCACCTACCAGGGCTACAAGGTGGGCATCTGGCTGAAGAACCAGCGGGCCGCCGCCCGTAAGGCCGCCCAGAACGAGCAGCGGCGTGCCGAAGGCCGGCCGGTTCAGTCCGCGGTCGGGGCGCTCTCGCAGGAGCGACGCGAGCAACTGGACGGCATCGACCCCGCCTGGTGTCCGGCCTGGACGGTGAAATGGCAGCGATGCTTCCACCTGGTGCGGACACACCTGGAAGCCGGCGGCACACTGCCCGCATCGCCGGGCGACGTCGTGAACCAGGGCGAGGACCTCGGACACTGGGTGCACCAGCAGCGGCTCGGCTTCGACCAGCTCACCGGCGCGCAGCAGTGGATGTGCGAACACATCCTCGCCATCGAACCCACAGGCGAGGACGAGAGGCCGGAACCGCGACGTGCGCAGGCCGACCGGTGGGCCCTCAACTACACCGCCGCCCGCCAGTACTACGAACGCGAAGGCCATCTCCGCGTACCCCGCAAGCATGTGGAGACCATCGCGGTCGGCGGCGACGAGGACCAGGAGGAGCGCGCCATCAAGCTCGGCGCCTGGATCAGCAACCAGCGCAGCAGAGCCGCCGCACTGTCACCGGAGCGGATCGAACAGCTCTCCACCATCGCCATGCGCTGGGCATAGAAGAGGGTATGGCGCAGGGTGAGTTGTTCAGTGCGTCGGCGAAAGCCCGCACGCCGCGCTCGAACAGCGGAAACAGGCGGACAAGGGCGTACAGGACGAAGCCAGAATCATCTGCCCCGTTTACCCAAACCCTGACCACGACCCCGACCCGACCCCGACCCCGAGCGGGATTTCGAACCCGCCATGGTATGGGTCAGGCGAGTTCCCACTGTTGGTAGGCGTTGTTCAGGTGGCAGTCGTTGAACTCCAGCCAAAAACCTGAGCTGGCTGGGTTCTGCTGTCCCGAGTCCAGGCAGATGCTGGGATCTTCGTGATTCTGAAAGAGGAACACGTTGTTGTACACGAAGTCTGCGTCCCAGAGCACGCGCGGGTTGCCTGCGCACGACATGAGGTACGTCTCGCCCAGTACAGGAAAGATCCCTCCGGCTTGATTGTAGTGTTCCAGGCATGTTCCGGTGGCCACGTTCTGAATCTCGTTGTAGCCGTCGTCGGGGATGATGTTCCACTGGGCGGCAGCGTCGCCGCAAGAGCCGAGCGTGACTTCACGTGGGCCGTCGGTGCGCAGACACGTGTTCCTCTGCGAGTTGTACATGATGACGTGTGAGCGGGATATCTGTTGTGCGTGGGCGGATCCGGTCGCAGCCATAACTGCGGCCAGCGACGCCGCGGCGGCCAGCGCCACCTTGATGCCGGATTTCATGGATTCTCCATCTTGTGACTGGGCTGGTACTGGAAGAACAGGCGAAACGGTCCGCAGTATCAACTGAGCGCGATGGGCTCCGGCCTGCTCGAACGCAGCCTTGTACACCACGCTTCAGGCGGTACGGGGGTAGCACAGCAGTTGGCGTGTCTGCGGTGCCGCTCGGTTTGGCCTTGCGTGAAGCCGTCACGAAGCTACGGCCGGCAACGCATCGTGTGCAGTGGTCAGTTGCACGGTGAAGAGAGGGTTCCGGTGCCGCAGTGCACAGTGAGCCGGGAAAGCACAGGTGGGGCCCGTTTCAGCACCGACGGTGGTACGGGGAGCGGGCTGCCTTGCCTGTTCATGATGCGGATTCGGAGGGGGACGGCATGCACAGGGCCGGCACCCCGCCCCCGTTGCGCCGGCTGGTCGGCCGGACGGGGGTCCAGATCCAGGGGAGTCCTCATATGCCGATGACCTGGGGATTTCCCAGGTCATCGGCACTTTTCAAGAGGATGTACGGCTCAGGGCACGTATGACTGGGTGTTGCCGGCCCACAGGGCGCCGCCCTTGCCGGGTCCGCCGGTGCTCGTGTAGACGACGAAGTTGCCGTCGCTCTGCAGCAGGGCGTACGCGCCGGTGTGGCCGCTGGTGTGGGTGGACCACAGCGCACTGCCGGTGCTCGAATAGACCACGAGGTTGCCGTCGCTCTGCATGTAGGCGTAGGCGCCGGAGTGGCCGGAGGTGCCGGAGGACCAGATCGCCTTGCCGTCGTGTTTGCGGTAGATCACGAAGTTGCCGTCCGGCTGCATCACCAGGCGCGTGTACTGGGTCTGGGCCCACCAGCCGCCCTGCAGCTTCTGGCCCGAGCCGATCTTCGTCGACCGCGTGTAGGTGCCGTCCGACCACAGCGAGCCGCCGGTGCCGGGCCCGCCGCCGGAGCCGTAGACCACCATGTTGCCGTCGTCCTGCACCAGGAAGTAGGCGCCGCTGTGCCCGTTGGTGTGGGTCGACCAGAGCGCGCTGCCGGTGCTCGAATAGACCACGAGGTTGCCGTCGCTCTGCATGTAGGCGTAAGCGCCGGAGTGGCCGGAGGTGCCGGTGGACCAGATCGCCGGGCCGCTGCTGCTCGTTCCGTTCGTCTTGAGGTAGGCGACCAGGTTGCCGTCGCTGCCCATCGTGAGCGTGATGTTCGCGCTGCTCAGACGGTGGCCGGAGGTGAGCTTCTGACCGGGCTGGAGCGAGTTGACCGTGCCCGCGCCGCCTGCGAAGGCTGTGGTGCCGTTGGGGGTGCCGAGGCCGGTCGGGCCGTCGTAGCCGGTGCCGGCGGTGCACAGGTAGCTCGTCGAGCAGGTGCCGTCGCTGCCCGAGGTGACGTCGTTCAGCGCCGACCTGTGGCCGTAGGGGTACGAGGACAGGTAGCTGTTCGCGGTCGGGGTGCCGGCGAGTGCGTAGGTGGCCGCGATGAGGGGCGAGGAGGCGCTGGTGCCGCCGTAGACGTCCCAGCCTGAGGCGCCGTAGGTGTCGTAGACGGCGACGCCGGTGGCCGGGTCGGCGACCGCGGAGACGTCGGCGACGGTGCGCTTGCCGCAGCCGGTGTCGGACTGCCAGGTGGGCTTTGCCTCGTCGGCGGAGCAGCCGGATCCGGTGCCGTCGGTGCTGCCATTGGACCAGACCGACTCGCTCCAGCCGCGGGTGTTGCTCGCGCGGCTGAGGGAGGTGCCTCCGACCGCGGTGACGTAGGGGGAGGATGCCGGGTACTGGACGCCGTAGCCGCTGTCTCCCGCGCTGACGGTGATGGCGACGCCGGGGTGGTTGAAGTACTGGACGTCGGCGGTGGTCTCGGTCGGGTCCTCGGGGCCGCCGAAGGAGTTGGAGACGTACTTCGCGCCGAGCGCGACTGCCTCGTTCTCGGCCCTGCCGATGTCGCTCATATTCGTGGAGGAGGCCTCGACGAGCATGATGTGGCACTGCGGGCAGGCCGCGCTGACCATGTCGAGGTCGAGGGAGATCTCGCCGGCCCAGCCGGAGTCCGCGCTCGGGTAGGTGGTGCCGCCGGTCTGGTTCACCTTCTTGAAGCAGCCGTTGGCCGTGGTGCAGGCGGTCAGGCCGTACTGGGACCGGTAGGCGGCCAGGTCGGACTCGGCGTTGGGGTCGTCCATGGCGTCGACGATCGCGACGGTGCGGCCCGAACCGGCGGTGGAGGACGGCAGGTTGTAGGCGCTCTGCAGGTCCGAGGGGCCGTAACCGGACGGGGTGGTGTCCGGGCCGACGGTCAGGTGCTGGACGACGTCGGTGCGGGCCTCGGCGAGGCACGCCACATGGCCCGGTGTGGTGGCGTGGGCGCACAGGTGTTTGACATGGGGTGCCCCGGTGGCCGACGGTGCGGCGGACGCGGTGGCCGTGAGCCAGCCGGTCGACATGAGTGCCGTGGTGGACAGCAGGGCGGCGGCGGATGCCGCCCGACGTCTCCTTGGGAGCAAGGAAATGCCCTTCTTGTGGTGGTGACGATGGGGGACCGGGTGGTCTGCCCATGACATGCGGATGCTGCCGACCGATGCCGATGCGAGATCCGCAGATGGGGGGTGCACGAACGCTAGCCACACCACCGACCACGAACAACGCGGAACAGGTAAATCCTTGATCAGAGATGCGTACGCAGCCGACGGACGATCTCCAGCCACCGAGCCTCGATCGGCGAGCCGCCTACGTCAGCAGGAACACGCACGGTGAGTGCCCGCACGCGCTTCCGCTCCCGGCGCCCCGTCTGGCCGCCCCCATGCGCCGTTGCCGCTGCCGTCGGGGCGGCAGACCGTGGGACGACATACGCCGGATCCAGCGGAAAACGGACAGGAGCACCCGTGGCCGTCATCGTCACCTTTGACCTCGAAAACACTTCTGCCGCCCAGGAGTTGTACGACACCTGCATCGAGCGCATCACCGAAGGCCGCGGCTTCACCTCGCCGGCCGACCTGCCCGTGCCCGGACTGCTCACCCACATCGCCGGACCCGTCGGCGGTTGTTGGCGAGTCACCGATGTGTGGGAGTCTTCCGAGTCGTTCGAGGCCTTCGCCAAGATCCTCGGCCCCGTCCTGGCCAACCTGGGCCACGGGGACCTACAGCCGGACGTCTCGCCCGCCCACAACGTCGTCCTGCGCTGAGCCCAACGACCCCAGAAGAGGCGGGGCGCGGCGGGAAGGCAGGGCTTCTGGTTCGGCCGGTTCCCGGTGCCATGGGCGAGGGGCAGAAGACGCGCCGGTGTCCGCGGGCTCGGGACATGCCCGAGAGACGCCACCTACACCGTCCTGGCTGAACGCCCTGCGGACCGTCTGCCAGTGCTGCGCACAAGGAACTCCTGGGCCACGCCCACATCGGCGTGACCGCAACGGTCTACGCCCACGTCCGCCTCCGCCTCCAGTGCCAGACCATCGGCCTCCTCGGCCACGCCCTCAGCAACCTCGCCGACACCACCATCGAGCCCGACGACAGCGACGACCCGCCGCTTCGTGCAGCACCCGTCCGCTGACGTTGCCGTCAACTACTGCCGTCAAACACCACAGCGGCCCCACCAGAATCAAATCCGGCGGGGCCACTGACGCAATTAAGGAAGGCTGCTAGTAAGACTCAAAGATCGGTGCCATTGACGGGAATCGTCGCGGAAAAATAGGCACAGCAAGTGTACGATCTAGGACCTTGGCCAAGAATCCCGACATGTCGCCAGGGAATTCGAACCACCCTTCACCCCGAGGCTCCTTCACAAGAACGGTCCATGTATCGGGAGCTTCAATGTCCATACGCCTCCAAAAGAGAACGTCCCCGTTGTCCGTTCGGCCGAAAGCGAGCACTTCCGCTGGATCGTCGATCCGATACGGCATTGGCTCACCGGCGTCTCTCAGATACCTGAGCGCCCACAACGAATCGCCAACTTGAGTAGGAAGATCAATGGCCCGCAGTTCACTCGAAGACTGATAGATGTGAATGAAATGCGAGAAGCAGCCCGGACCGTATCGCCGGACCATCTCCTTATAGTCGGCGGGCAAGGCGCAACCAATCAGGCGCTCGACAGACTGCCAGTCGACTTCACCAGGGTGGACACCCGGGGGAGGCGACACTACGGACGCTAGTTCGTCGATGCTCATGCTACCTCCCATTCAAAATTGTGACATTTAGATTGAAGTCTCCGTTGCCATACGCCGAAATGGTTACGGCGCGCGGCGCTAGATCACTTCCCTCATATATAGGAGTGACCGAGTATTGGACAAATTGACCACCTTCTACGGCCAGTCGAACTGCCCTGCGCACCGGCCTACGCAAGGGCGAACTCCTCGGCCTGTGCTGGGAAGACCTCGACCTCGACGGCGGCACCGCCACCATCCGCCGCACCCTCCAGCGCACCCGTACCGGCGGTCTGACCACCCTGCCGACCAAGACCATCAGCTCCGAGCGGCACATCGCGCTGCCGGTCTCCTGCGTCACCTCACTTCGTGCGCACTGCAAGCATCAGGCACAGGAGAAGGACGAGGCGGGCTCGGCCTGGCAGGGCAGCGGTCACGTCTTCACACGGCCCGACGGCCATCCGATCGAACCCGCCACCCTCACCCGGCAGTTCAACGCGCTGCTCCGCGATGCCCAGCTACGGCCGATCCGGTTCCACGACCTCCGCCACTCAACGGCAACCCTCCTCCTGGAGCAAGGCGTCGAACTCGTCGTCATCAAGGAACTGTTGGGCCACGCCCACATCGGCGTCACCGCCACCGTGTATGCCCACGTCCGCCTCCGCCTCCAGCGTCAAGCCATCGACCTCCTCGGACGCGCACTCGGCGACCGAGCCGAGGGCAACGACGGAGACGGCCCGCCGTCTTATGCAGCACCCGTCCGCTGACGTTGCCGTCAACTACTGCCGTCAAACCGCCCAGAGAGACCGCAACGGCCCCACCGGACAATACCGGCGGGGCCGCCGTCTGGTGCGCCTTCCAGCCGACCGTCAGCCAATATCCCCAAAGCGTTAAATGCCACTCAGGGGAAATCATATGGGGCTGCCGAAGTTAAACACGAAGACCTCAGCTTTCTCCCTCACCTGCCAGCAGAGCACGCAGGCGCCTAACTTCACCCACCAAACGCGGTACAGCCTCTCGCGCCATTGCAATAAAGGCCGCATTCTCATCCCAACGCTCGTCACCAGAATCAACGTAGCGCGGGTGTTGAACCAGCGTTGCAGCCACGATTTCGCGATGATCGAAATTAGGCCACCTCTCGGCGTGACCGGTATCCGGCACCGTGCTCACCGCGACAAGATTCATGGCAGAGTCATCGTCCAAGGTCCTGACAAACCAAGGCCCCGGAGTAGCTGCAGAGCACAGCTCCTCGATCTCTTCAAGCTCATCCTGACGCATACAGTCACCACCTTCTACCAGCAGGTTGTCTAACTAGTGGTGGCCCGCAAGTGATAGAGCAGGCCACCCTAACTACATCCAACTAATATCGTTCACTCGAATATCCGAGCCTATCTATGTTCTTATAGAATCTCTTGTCGTTTGTAATGATTGACAATTCATCCTGCATGGCGGAATGCAGGACTGAGGCGTCATCATCCGCAATCATCGGATTGAAGGACTTGCCCCTCCACATAGCCCTGAGTCGATCTTGCAGGGAAGCAACACCATCGCTTGTTGACTCAGGCCCCATACGACCGCCGCGCTCCGCTAGCCAGCTAGCAATATCCTCCGCCGAGTGCCCACCCTCAAGCAGTTCACGGTGGGCAGTAGGCGAGAGCACGGGCGCACGCCCCGCCAAGGCGGCATCTACCTCAGCAGTCTTCGCACCGGAAAGGGCATCCGTCACAGCATTAGTGTCAACCGCCACCTCACCGCAGGTGTTGTGAACCAAGATCGTCGTGCGGCCCGCCACCACATAGTACGTGTGGAGTTGCTGGACGGTCAGGTTCCAGCGGTTTGCGGTGCCAGGGGTGGCGTGGGTGGCGGCAACGTAGGCATGGCCGACGGCGGTATTGAGGGCATCGCCGTTGTGGAGTTTGCCAGCCGGTACCCAACTGTGGGTGGTGTCGTCCCAGAAGGGGTGGTTGGCGGTGGTGTGAAGGGTGGCGGTCTGTCCGTTCTTGGTGCGGATCGTAACGTCGAGAAGGTCGTGGTCGTGGTTGATCCACACGTGCTGGACGGTGCGGGGGCCTCGGTGTTTGCCGGTTGCCGGGTCGCCGGCTTCCACCTTGTCGCCGGGCTTGACCGCGGCGATCGCCTTGGTCTTGCCATGCGCCATCACCACACGGGTCGACGGGCTGAAGCTGCAGCCGCCTTCACCGCCGCCGGAGGCTCCCGTATCGGGTCGGCTGGGAGTTGCGGCGGTTGCTGTGGCTTCTTCCGTGGTCTCGCTGACGACGTTCTTGACCTCCGCCGCGGCCGCGAGGCCGTCCTGGGCGTCGCTGGCCTCGGCCACGGCCGCGGCGGCTGCCTCAGTGGCATCGCCGCCGTCGCTGAATGCCACCGTCGCGAGGACCACCGATGCTTCGGCACCCTTGTACGCATCCGTGTTGGGGTGCGCGTTCAGGACGTGCGCTGCCACGTGGCGCGGCTGTACGTACTTCGGCGGACCCGCAATGCCCGGGGCCATGCCATTCGCCACGTCATGGGGGACGTTGCTTATCGCCCAGCCGGGGTTGTACTGCTCAACCAGGTTGATGACCCCGTCGAGCCACCCGGCTATGGAGTCGCGGAGGGTTCCCGACGTCGGCGGACCGTAGGTGCCCATCTGCTGGGCTTCGCAGACATCGCCGCCGAACTTCGACGCGACGTTGCAGACGGGGCCACTGGACGGAGCCGCTGTGGTGCCTCCGCTGGAGGTCGTGGTGGCGCCGCCTCCTCCCCCGCCGTCGCTGGATGAGGGGCCGCCACCGCCGACCGAGGCTCCGCCGCCTGAGGGGCAGGCTGGGTCGTCCCCGTCACCGCACCTCAGACGCAGGCCGGTGGGGTCGCTGCCGGTGCTGGGGTTGTCCGCGGCATAGGAGTAGCCGCTCATCTGGTTCGGGTCGCCGGCCTCCATCAGGGGGTCGGCGGTCAGGAAGCGTCCCTGGACGGGGTCGTAGTCGCGGGCTCCCAGCAGGTCGAGGCCGGTGGTGCCATCGGTGGGCTTTCCGAGGTAGCCGTGGTTGTCGGCCCACGTTGCCGGCTGCGGACCACGAGGGTTGCCGTAGGGGTCGAAGTAGCGGCGGGTGACCGCCAGGTTCGACGCGGCGAGGTCTTCCGTCGCGGTTCCCTGGGCGTTGGAGACCTCGTAGGTCAGCGTGCCGTCGGAGGACCGTACCTCGGTGATGCCGTCCGGGCCGGGGTAGTACCGCTGGCCCGTGACCGTTGCCGCGCCGGTGCTGAGGGTGAGCTGTTCGGCACCGCCGAAGAGGTAGAGGATCTTGCTGGTCGGCGTGG
This sequence comes from Streptomyces sp. NPDC052101, assembly GCF_040680235.1. NCBI lineage: Bacteria > Bacillati > Actinomycetota > Actinomycetes > Kitasatosporales > Streptomycetaceae > Streptomyces > Streptomyces sp. NPDC052101. The sequence continues at coordinate 33,248 of NZ_JBFAWH010000039.1, read as the reverse complement.
TCTGCAGTAGCAGGCTGCCGCCGGCGTCGTAGAGGTAGGCGGTGGTCTGGTCCTTGCCGCCGGACGGAGTGGTCACTGAGGCCGTCCGGCCCTCGGCGTCGTAGGCGAAGGACTGCGTGGCGCCGGGCAGGACGGTGCCCGTCATCGCGTTCGTCCAGCGTTGCGCCGACGACGCGTTGCACGTCCAGATCTGCAGCTGCGTACCGTTGGTGGTCGAGGACGACGGATCGTCCAGGCACTTGCCGGACGCGGTGTTGACCAGCGAGCCGTTCGCCCCGGCCTTCCACTGCTGACCGGAAGCACCGTTACAGGTGTACAGGTCGATCTTCGTACCGTTGGTCGTCCCGCCACCCGACGCGTCGAGGCACTTGCCCAGCACCCGCACCGTGCCGTCGGTCCCGATCGTCCACTGCTGCGCGCCGGAGCCGTTGCACGTCCAGAGGTCGATCTTGTTGCCGTCGGTGGTGCCGGACGCGGAGTCGTCGACGCACAGCTTCGTGCCCGAGCGGGTCATGCCGGAGACGAGCGGGCCCGCCGTGGTGACCGTACGGCCGGTGGTGTTACCGGCTCCGTCGCCATAGCGCGGCGTCATCGTCGCCGTGCCGCCCGGCCCGGTGGTGGTGATCTTGGTCGCGGCGTTCGCCAATGTGGCGGGGGACGTGCCGCTGCCGGGGTAGGTCGCCGTCTGGGTGACGTCGTTCGCGGTGGTGCCGGAGGTGTCGTGCTGAACCTGCTGGGTGCGGTCGCCCAGGGCGTTGTAGGTGTACGACTGCCAGTACGGGGCCGGGCCGCCGATCGTCGATGCCGACGGCGTCGTGGTCGTGCATCCGCCGGTGCTGCCGGTCCCGGCCGAGGTGAGACCGGCGGTGTCGGTCCAGGCCGTCGTCAGTCGGTTCAGGTGGTCGTAGGTGAAGCACTGGGTGTCCGTGGTGCCGCCGGACTGGCTGTCGGAGACGGCGGTGACGTCGCCTGCCTGGTTGTAGCGGTAGCTGGTGACGTCGAGCGCGGAGGTGGAGCTGGTCTGCAGGTTCACGCTGGACTGCGTGACGCGGCCGGTGGCGCCGTCGTAGGAGAAGGTCGGCTCGACCTGCTCTCCGTACAGCCCCCACCGGGTGTCGGTCACCTGGCCGAGCGGGGTGTAGTCGGTGGTGTCGAGGTAAGTGTTCTTGCCGCCGAACCCGCCGAGCAGGCCCTGCATGTCGTAGCCGTAGCCGACGGTCTCGGAGGGGAGGCCGCCGTCCGCGCCGTAGTCCGTCTCGGAGAGCAGACCCATGACGGGGGTGTAGCTGTACTTGACGGTGTAGGTGTTGGAGTTGCCGCCGGTGCCGTTGCTGGGGAAGCCGGTTGACGTCGGGATGGTCGTGGAGGTGCCGGTGGGCTTGTAGTCGGTGGTGTAGCCGGTGACGGCCTGGGTGTAGGCGTCTCCGCCGGCGCCGCCCACGTAGCGGGTCGAGGAGGTGGGGTGTCCCTTGGCCAGGGTGTCGTAGCTGAAGGACGTGAGTTCCTTGCTCGGGTCCGGGGTCGCGGACCAGGCGCCCGAATACTCGGCGGTCTTACGGTCCAGGGCGTCGTACGCGTACGACAGGGTCTGGCCGCGCGCGTCGGTGGTCTGCAGCAGGTTGCCGAGATCGTCGTACTTGTCGAACGTCGTGGTGCCGGTGTCGGGGTCGGTCTGCTTGGTCTCCTGGCCCAGCAGGTCGTAGCTGTAGGTCCACTTGTTGCCCGCGTTGTCGCTCATCGTGGCGACCTGGCCGGCGGGCGTATGGGTGTAGCTGGTGACCACCGCGTCGGATGCCTTGCCGGTCGCAGTGGCCGTGTCGTCGTACACCCAGGTCGCGGTGGTCTGGCCGAGGGCGTTGGTGAAGGCCGAGGTCGCCGTGCCACCGGATGCCGGAGTGGTGTCGGTGCGGTCGACGCCCGGGTAGGCGGTCGTGGACTGCCACTGCTGCGTTCCCTTGGACCACAGCTGGGTGGCGGTCGTGCGTCCCTGCCCGTCGTGGACGGCTACCTGCTGCGAGGGCACCTGGTTGTCGTCGGCGACCCACACAGTGGTCGTCGGGGAGGTGCTGCTCTCGTAGTAGGAGCTGTTGGCCTTCCGCGCCCAGCCGTGGCTGTCGTAGAAGGTGTCGGAGATCAGCCGCCCGGCCTGGTTGTTGGCGGTGGTGGACTGCGTCTGACGCAGCTGCAGCATGCCGTCGTAGATGTTGATGGCGGTGTTGTAGGTGCCGTCGTCGCGCAGGGTGTTGGTGGTGATGGTGCTGGGTGCCGTGCCGTTGACGGCGTAGGTGAAGGTTCTGCTGGCGCTTTGCGAGGTCGGGCGTCCCGGCAGCCACATCGCGGTACGGCGTCCGAGTGCGTCGTAGTCGATGGTGGTGGTACGGCCGTTGGGGTCCGTGCTGGTCATCGTCAGGCCGCGCAGCGGGTCCATGACGGATGTGGTGGTCCAGTTCCGCGGGTTGGTGGTGACGAGCTGGGTCGGGAGCTGTCCGGTGGTGGGGGTGAAGGTGGTCTTGGTGGTGTTGCCGGCCGCGTCCTGGACCTGGATGGCGCGCCCGTACTGGTCGAAGTGGGTCGCCTGGGTCGTGCGGTAGGAGGGGGCTCCGCCGCTGTAGCCCGTGATGATCTGGGTGGCTGTGAGGTCGCCGGTGGCGCCCAGGTGGCCGAACGTTCCCGGATTGGCGACGGTGCCGTCGCCGTCGTAGAACATCCGCTTGTCCGAGATGGTGGTGCTGCTGCCGGGTGTGGTGCTGCAGGGGCCGGCGACGGAGAGGATCTCGTCCGGGTAGGAGAGCATCATCGGGTTGCCGCTGGGCGGGGTGGCGTAACTCGTGGTGGCGCACTTCTCCTGGGAGGCCACGCTGACGTCGCCCTTGGCGTCGATCGTGGTGGGCAGGGCATCGCCGTTGTACGACGTGTCCGTCTCCGCCTCACGCCAGCCGCCGCTCGCGAGCAGCCCGTACGTCCGCTGCTGGCTGGTCTTGATCATGCGGGCGACGACGGCGGGCAGCGAGGAGCCGCTGCTGTGGGTCGCCGTGGTGGTGTAGGACTGCGGGAGGTCGATCTGTTTGGCGTCGATGCTGCCGCCGGCCTGCGTGTAGGTGTCGGCCTCCAGCGGCGTCCCGCTCAGCCAGTCGCTGTCGGTGACGGTGTCGCCGACGCTGTCCGTCACGTTGACCGAGCGCTTGGATCCGTCCGCGAGGACGTCGCCGTCCATGCCCTGCAGGTATGTGGTGGTCTTCTGGGTGATCGGATCTGGGGACGCGCCCGTGGTGACGGTGACGGTGCGGTAGCCGCGGAACTGGTCCCACGTGCGATAGGTGTCGTCGGTCAGTTCGGAGTCGTCGCGATGCCAGGCGGGCTGGGAATACGTGTAGTTCGAGACCTGCATCGGTGAGCCGACGCCGGTCTGGTCGGAGACGTCGACCGTCTTGACCCGGGTCTTGTTGAACCAGTCGGAGACCGGTGTGACGCCGCCGGGGATGGTCCAGTAGACGTTGTAGCAGGACATCGTGTCGGCATCGGGCGACGACGGCATCGTCTTGTTCAGCCGGGAGCAGTCCGGGTCGTCATAGGTGACGGCGATGGACTCGCCGGTCTCCGTGGTGATCGAGGAGATCCGCGGATGGAACAGCGACGGCTCGTTGCCGCCGTCGACCCGGTTGTCGATCTCGGTACCGAGGAAGCTGACCTTCGGCTGCGTGATCGCGCTGCTGCTGCCGCCGCTGGTGTCGTCACCGGTGTGCTGGAGGGAGCTGAGCCACATCACCGACTGCAACTCGCCCTGGTCGGCCGCGTCCTTGCCGGACTGACCGGTGACCGGGTCGACGGTGCCGCCGGCGTCGGAGTATGTCTGGTTCAGCTGGTAGGTGTCGACGTTGGTCAGGGTGCCGCCGACGTTGACCTGGGTGACGACCGAGTCCAGCCGATCGGTGGACCAGAAGGACGGAGCCGTGGTCAGGCAGACGTTCGAACCGGTGCCGGACGTGGTATCGGTCGAGGCGCAGTTCAGGTCGTAGGGGGTGTCCGGCCAGTTGGTGGCGGTCTTGTCGTTGAGGTTCGCGTACGAGCAGTCGGTGAACGTCGACGAGGTCTGGCAGCGCTGGGCCGTCTTGAACAGCACGCGCGCGCCGGGCTTGCTCCCGGCGGCCTCGTCCGTCAGCTGGTAGCCGTAGTCGATCTCTGTCAGGTAGCCGCCGCGGACGTACTTGGTCAGCGTTCCCGAACCGCCGGAAGCGGCCACCTGGCCGCCGCCGCGGTCGTAGTAGTTGGTCTCGGTGGCGTAGGTGTAGCGCTGGACGTTGGTGTGCGGGTCGACGACGAAGTCGAGGTTGAACCGGTAGCCCATCGTGCACTGGGAGTTCTTGCCCTGGCCGGAGTCGTAGCAGGGGTCTCCCGACTTGGGGCTGTAGACCGGTTCGCCCCAGGCGCTGTTGGTGGCCGCGTCCGAGGTGGCGCCGGGGGCGTGGTTGCGCCCGAAGTAGTAGGTGGTGCCGTCGGTCGTGGTGACCTTGAAGTACTCGCCGTTCCACAGGCCGTTGTCCGCGCCGCCGAGTTCCTCGATCTTGGTTCCGTCGTCGCCCTGCAGGTGCCAGGTCTGGGTCGCCGTCGGCGTGGCGGAGTTGCCGGCGTCGTCACGGACCAGGGTTCCGGAGTGGCCGCCCAGGGAGAGGGTGGCGAGCCAGCCGCCCCAGCACAGGTCGGCGGAGCCGCTGATGCCGTCCTGCTTGCACGGTTTGTAGGAGCGCTCGATGAAGCCGGGCGAATATGACCAGCCGTCACCGATCCACGACGACTGCGAGTTGCGGGCGGAGGTCTCGCCGTCCTCGGACTGGGAGTCGTAGGAGAACGCCACCGAAGGGGCCGAACCGCCGAGTGACCGCGGCACGGAGATCGGGTACGAGTAGGTGAACGCGCCGGTGCCGTTGGCGCCCCAGCTGCCCGAGGGGTTGAGGCTGGTGGCCGTGTAGTCGCCCTGCGAGCCGGAGGTTCCCGAGACCGCCTCGACGGCGGTCATCGGCGCCACCGAGGCGGAGCGGGACACGGCGTCGGGATGGTTTCCCGCACCGGCCGCACCAGAAGTCGTGGCGCGGGGCAGGTCGAGAGTGGCCGTGAGCTTCTTGGCGACCGGATTGTTGGCAGAGGCGAGCGGGGTGCGCTCCCGGCACGCGGGCTTCTGAGGGGTCGTCAGGATGCAGCCGGGTACGGTCACCAGGTGCAGGCGGGAGGCGAACCCGCCGCCGTATGCCTTGTCGAGGGCGGAGTAGTCGAGGGTGATCGCCACGCGGCCCGACGACGCAGCGCCGTCGGTGCGTGCGAAGCCGACCAGCATGCCGTCGGCTCCGGCCGCCTGGGCCTGGGCGTGGCCTGCCAGTTGTACGCGCACCGCGGCCGGCGCGGTCGGAGCCGCACCGCGCTTCTTCGCCGCCTGCTCGGCCGGACCGACCCACACCGGCAGGTTGCCGGCCCGCACGGGGGAGGTCGCCTTCTGGGCAGGTGACTTGCCCTTCGCAGCCGCCGTGGTGGCCGATGGCTGTGTGCCCGGGCTCAGCACGACCGTGCTGCTGCCCGCGCTCGGCCAAGCCGGGCGAGACGGCCGGTAGGTCCGCAACGGCTTGACGCTCTTCGGGGATGCGACGAGGCGCTTCGCCAGAGGGCGTCCGCCGACGCTGGGCGTCTTGTACGTCGGCCCGGCGCTCCACAGCTTGCCGTCGTAGTGATACTCCGGCACCCCTTGGGCGGCAGCCGCCGACACAACCAGCGTGGAAGCGGCGACGGTCGCTGTCGCCACCGTGAGCCCACGCCCCCACATCCGTCTGCGCACGGTTGCGAACCAGCGCACGCCAGAACCCACCTTGAAGCCCCCCTCTTGCCGAGCGCCCCAAAGTGAAGAAACGGTAAGGAACCCGTAACGGCGCAGTGACGGCAGAACCGGAGGAACCTTATTGATCAGACATCAGTTCGGCAATAGCCTTTGCCGGCGGTCCCGCCGGGAACTGCGGCCGCTTCTGTCACTCAACTCGCCCATCAGCGCCGGGCGACGGCAACGCGGGGCACGTCCAGTCCACCCGCGTACACGTACGTCACTGATGCCTCGTCGGACCGGACACCTGTCCTGATCCACACCTCGAAGGGGTTCCCATGGGGGGAAGAACGCACCTGCACCGCGGGCGATGGCGCACCGCGCCGCACCAACTGGCCGTCATGTCGGTCCTGGGGGCGCTGGTCTTCGGGGCAGCCCCGATCGCCGCCGCGGCGAGCAGCGACCCCACCCCCGGCAACCCGACCCAGAGTGCCCTCCTCCAGGCTCAGGCCACCGGTAAATCCGTCCCGATCGACTCGCTGACCAGCGAGACGACGACCACCACGGCCAACCCGGACGGATCACTCACGACGACCGAGTACGTGCAGCCGGTGCGAGTGATGAAGAACGACGCCTGGACGCCGGTGGACGCATCGCTCGTGAAGAACTCGGACGGTTCGTTCAGTACTGCGGCGACGCCCAACGGCGTCACCCTCTCAGGCGGCGGCAGCGGCCCGCTCGTCAGCCTCACCGACCAAGCCGGCCGTAGCCTCTCGCTCTCCGTGCCGTTCACCTTGCCGACCCCGGCGATCAGCGGGGACACCGCGCTGTACTCTTCGGTGCTGCCCGGCGTCGACCTCGAAGCCACCATCAGCGACCAGGGCGGCTTCAGCGACGCGCTGATCGTCCACGACGCCACGGCCGCCGCCAACCCCGATCTGCGCCGGCTGACCCTGGCAGCCACCACCCGGGGACTCACCCTTGCCGGCACGGCTGACGGCGGGATGACCGCGAACGCGGCGGACGGCACCACCGCCTACACCGCCAGCGCCCCCATCATGTGGGACTCCAGCACCCCCAAGGCCAGCCCGCAGGCCGCGTCCCTGCGCTTGGACAACCCCACGCCCACCGCCTCGCCCACCGACGGACCGGCACCGGGAGCCGACGTCGCACCGGTGACCATGACGACCACCAGCAGCGGCCTCACCCTGACCCCCGACTCGTCCATGCTCACCGGCACCGGCACCACCTGGCCGGTGTACATCGACCCGGGCGTCGCCCCGAGCGAGCCCACCAACCACTACTTCGAGGCCCAGCGGGGCTGCGACTCCTCATCGGCCAGCTCCCACGAGTACGACTACCCGCAACGCTACGGCGAAGGAGTCGGCTACCAGCGCTACGACTCGTCCAACGGCGACTGCATCGGCGCCCAGCGCACGTTCTACGAACTGAAGACGAGCAATCTCAACAGCAGCATGCACATCCTGTCGGCGGACCTGCATCTGACGGAGACCTACGGCGAGGCCCACGGCTGCACGCACACCGCACCCGTCACCCTCAAGTGGACCGGACGCATCACCTCCGGCATGTACTGGGACACCCAGCCGAGCGTGGTCTCCACCATCGGCACCCTGCATCCGCCCAGCGCCTACAACGGCGCCTACGTCAGCGCACCCACCCCTTGCGGCGACCAGGGCGTGAAGTTCGAGGTGACCGACCAGATCGCTTCCGTCGCCGCGGCCAACGACGACACCTGGACAGTCGGCCTCTACGGCAACGAGGACTCCTCCGCCAGCGACATCGACTTCATGCGGTACTCCACCAACCCGTACATCCAGACCACCTACGACATCCCGCCCGACACCCCGGTCATCGGGGCCACCACGCCCGACACACAGAACCCCTCCGGCCCCAACTGCGGTAGCAGCACACGGGGGTGGATCGGCCAGACCACTCTCGACGGCAGCACCAGCGGCATCACGCTCAACGCCGAGCTGGCCTCCCACGTCAGCGGCGAGAACGTCAAGGCCGACTACACGGTCTGGGACGACCAAACCGCCAACAGCAGCGGAAACGCGGCCACGGTCGCGACACCGAGCACCGGTTACGTTGCCTCCCACACGACAGTGCGCACCAACATCGGCACCACGGTGCAGGACGGCCACCAGTACGGATGGCAGGCCCGCGCCTACGACGGAACTCTGTACTCCGGGTGGAGCAGTCCATGCGGTTTCAGGGTCGACCTGACCCCGCCGTCCCAGGCCGCGGTGACCACACCGAGCGCGGTGTTCCCGCCCTCCGGAAGCGGCCAGACGCCCACCGGGCACGCCGGCCAGACCAGCAGCGTCACCGTCACCAGCAGCGACCCCACACCGACCGGGTGCACCCGCGGCACCTGCCTGTCCAGCGACGTCTGGCGCTTTTGCTACGCACTCGACGTACAGCCGGCGGTCAACTGCCCCGACTACGTCACCGCGACCGCCAACTCCAGCGGCACACCAAGCGCATCGATCCCGCTCGATCCGACGACCTGGGGCACCCACACTCTCTACGTCGAGGCCGAGGATCACGCGGGCAACACCCAGGCGCTGGCGACCACTTACACCTTCTACGCCCCCTGGAACCCGGCCAGGAAGGTCACCGCGGGCGACCTCGACGGGGACGGCGTCCCCGACCTGCTCGGCACCACCAAGAGCGGCGACCTCACGCTCCTGCCGGGCAACACCGACCCCGGCAACTCCCCCACCGTCGCCTCCACCGCGTCCCGGAGCCCCAACGGCAAGAGCGGCTGGAACGACTACCTGATCACCCACCGCGGCAGCATCAAGCAGGACGGCCTGGACGACCTGTTCGCGTACGACAAGAACAGCCACGACCTGTACGTCTACAAGAACGACGGTGCCGTCTCCGGAGGGACCGCCGGCCACTTCACCGACACCGCGGACTACAGCTCTCTCGCCAGGCCCCAATGCCTTCCCACGGCGGACAACGCCACCAACTGCGCCACGTACAACACGGCCGACTGGTCCTCGGTGACCCAGATGATCGCCCCCGGCGACATCTACGGAACCGGCTACCCCGACCTGATCACGATCGAGAACAAACAACTCTGGCTCTACAAGGGTTCAGCGCAGGACAGCAGCTACTTCGGCCCCGCCACCGGCGGCACCGCCGGCACCACGCCCGTGCTGCTCGGCACGGGCGACTGGTCCCACTTCACCCTCATCGCACCCGGAGCCGTCAGCAACACACCGACCCTCTGGGCCCGCGACAACAACACCGGAACCCTCCACACCTTCCCCCTCACCCCTGACGGCAACGGCCTGCCCCCGTTGTTGACCGCACCCAGCTCATTTGCGCTGGCCTCTGGGCTGACCGCCGCGGACGGCTCCGGCCTGTGCGCGGACGACTCCCACTCCGCCACCCAGAACGGCAACAAGATCCAGATCTGGGGCTGCAACAACACCCTGGCCCAGTCCTGGACGCCCGCCAAGGACGGCTCGATCCGCGTGCTCGGCAAGTGCCTGGACGTCACCCACAGCGGCACCACCGACGGGACCCTGATCGACCTGTGGACCTGCAACGGAAGCGGCGCCCAGCAGTGGACGCCCGGCTCCAACCACTCACTGGTCAACCCGGAGTCGGGCAAGTGCCTGGACGACCCCAACTCCTCCACCACCCCCGGGACCCAGGTGCAGCTGCACGCCTGCAACGGCACCGGCGCACAGAGCTGGACATCCAGTGCACCGGGCACCTGGAACAGCACCCGCGCCACCACTCTGCCTGTCACGCTCGCGCCCAGTGACTACCCGACCATCGCCTCGCCCGGAAACCTCAACGGAACCACCGCCGGCTATCCCGACCTCTACACGACCACACCCGCCGGCGAACTCATCGAATACCCCGGCGCCGCCCCCGACACCAACGGCACGGCCACCTTCGGCTCCCCCGTGACCATCGGCTACTACAACGCCGCCAGCGCCGCCTGGCCCCTGAACGACGCCACCGGCACCACCGCAGCCGACTCCATCGGCACCAACAACGCCACCCTCAACGGCGCCGCCACCTGGACCAACGACTCCAGCCGCGGAAGCGTCCTCAGCCTGAACGGCACCACCGGCTACGCCGCAAGCGCCTCCAGCGCCCTCCAGACCGGCACCCACACCGACCCCGCCGACGGCACCACCACCGACAACAACAGCTTCAGCGTCTCCGCCTGGGTCAAGCTCAACGGCCTGACCAACAACTCCACCTTCGTCTCCCAGTCCGACAGCGCCGGCAACGCCAACGCCTTCCAGCTGTACTACTCCTCCGGCGCCCAGGTATGGGCCTTCGGCCGCCACAACGACGACACCACAAGCCCCGGCTTCACCGCCGTCTACGGCTCCAAAGCCACCACCGGCGCGTGGACTCATCTCGTCGGTGTCTACGACGGCCCCACCAACACCCTCAACCTCTACGTGAACGGCACCCTCACCGCGACCAGAACCTTCGCCGGCACCCCCTGGAACGCCACCGGCCCCGTCCAGATCGGCCGCCGCCTCTACCAAGGCACCTACGGCGAATACGCCAACGCCGCCATCAGCAACGTCCAGCTCTATGGCACCGCGCTCCCGGCATCCGAGGTAAGCGCACTCGACTACGAGCAGACCCCCTACACCCAACTCAGCTAAACCCGACCCCGTGCGGGCCCCCGCCTCAGCCAGAGTGGGGGCTCGCACGTCGCGGTCCTCCCGCGGCGCTGGCGTGGCGAACGCTCCCTGGGGTGGATCTTGAACACCCGCCGCAAACGCCTGCGCCAGCACAGCGAAGCACACCTGAACTGGGCACTCATCGCCCTCAGTGCCAGGCGAGTGACCCGGAAGAAGCCAGTCTCCGGCTGGACGAAGAAGCGGACGCCCACCGGCTGATCTATCGCTGCAAGCTCTTCAGAGCCATCGATGTGCAGATGCTTGACTCCCTACGCGGCGACGAGCTGGGAGGGTGTGTTTATGATCTGCCCCTGTCAGCTGACCCGAGGGGGAGCCATAATGCGCAGAAGAAGCAGAGGGTTTGTCATCGGCGTGGCGTTGTTGCCGCTTGCGGTCGGCGTGAGTGCGTGCTCATCCTCGTCGGCCCCCAAGGCTACCGAGGCCCCCGCGCGGGCTTCCGCCCAGTCCGCAGATCCAGATCACGACGTGTGGACCGGGGAAGACCTGTCAACCCTGCTGCTATCGGTCGGCGACCTACCCAAAGGCAAGCGCTACAAGGTGCAGAAAGGGTACCCAATCAACAGCGGTACGCATTTCGGCGGTCCATTCAGCAAGCCTGTCAAAGCACGCTGCGACTGGCTCCTGAGCACTACGTGGTCTGATGCCTCCAACGTCGGGGTCGCCTCCTATGCCGGCTCCTACTTCGCCAACGCCGCGCAAGACGAGTACATCGAGGAGATCGACTCCTACCGCAGCACCGACGCCTGGACCGCCATGGACCACCTGAAGAAGTACGCGCGAAGCTGCTCCACCTTCAAGGACACCGACGGATCACCGATCATCGTCGGAGCAACGACGAAAACACTGCCAGGCCTGGGCGACGACAGCCTCGAAGTCGACATGACCTCCAATGTCAACACCGTCGAGGGGACCACCACAGTCGTCTCCCGGATCGGTCACGACATCATCTTCTCCGGCTGCACTGATACCCGCTCTCAAGCGATACAGACGGCCGAGGAGAACGCACGCAAACTCGCAACCACTGTGAAGGCCAAAACCGGGAACTGACGGGGCAACCTCGGACAGCCTTCCCGTCGAGCTGGTCGGGCGCATCCGGGTGACCGCGTGATGCGCCTGCCCGAGCCGCCCCGAGTTTCTACGACCCGAAGGGCGGCCGACCACCGAAGCACGGTCCGGTGTTCCGCTTCGCCAAGCCGGAGACCTGGCCTGAACCCACCATCGCTACCCGCGCTGCCACTGTGAACCATGGCAAGGCCGTCACCCAGGCATGGAACCGTGTCCATCCGACGCTGGCCCATCGGGCCGCCTGGCTGGACCACGAAGGCGAGCTACCGCTGACTGAAGGGACGTTGATGGGGCTGGAGGTCGAGCATCTGTCGAAGGACCGCGCGGCGCGTGCGGTGTGGTTGTGGTCCTCGAAGACCGGCGCTGCCGACGGGATGTCGACCGGACTTGGCGGGCGTTTCTGTGACGGTTCGACCTGGAACACACGTTGGGTCGTTCAAGCAGACCCTGGGCTGGACCCGGACCCCGCTGTGGGAACCGGATGCGGCGGACCGATGGACCTGGCTGATCATCGCCGCCTACCCAGCTGCGGCTTGACCGCCCGCTCACCCGGGACCTGCGGCACCCCAACGGCTCACGACCGTCCAGCAATGGATGCTGGAGCACACCCTTGCAATCCAACCCGCCGACGAGAACGAGAAGCCACGCCCGCGCCGTACGCAGGCCGACCGGTGGGCGCTCAATTACACCGCCGCCCGCCAGTACTCGGAGCCTGGATCGACAACCACCGCAGCCGAGCCGTGAGCCTGTCGCCAGGACGCTTGGAACAGCTCGCCGCCGTCGCCATGCGATGGGCGTAGGCACCCCGAGGGCAACTCAAGCTGAAATTCAGCGAATGCTCGCGGAAGAACACCCTCTGAAGCTTCTTCCGCGGTGCTGTCCGGGTGGAGTCCGGGTGGAATTGCGCATTCCGTACCCCGCGGCAAAATCACTGGGACAGACGTGCGAAGATCCGGACAATGATGCGGGCGCTCCCCACACCTATGCAGAGCGCACCGCCTGATTCCGCATACCTCATGGAGTCATACGTGACCCAGTCTTCCTGGCGTGCACGCGCCCTGTCGCGTCTCGTCATCTCGGCGATCGCCGTCGCCGTGGTCGGTGGCACCGCCGGCACCGCTCTGGCCGACGCCCCTGCGACGACCGGTCCGGCGAAGATCGTCGCCAGGAGCGCCGCCGCGGCCGGGCAGCACAAGCCCACCCCCGCCGCGCCGGACTTCTTCCTGACCGGGATCCTGCCGTCGGGTCAGACGTACGTCTATTCACCCGACGGGAAGGGCGGCTTCGAGGAACCGTCGGGTGCGGGCGTCTGGCCGCACTTCAGGTTCGGGGTGCCGGTCGATCCCGATCTGACCGGTTATCAGGACGGCGAGTACCAGGTCATGGACGACGGCACGCTGAATCTCTTTCGCAACGCGCGCCTCAAGAAGGTGGCCGGCGGCTGGGGTCAGTACAACGTCGTCTTCTCCCCCGGCACCCTGGGCGGCGCCAAGCACCCCGATCTGCTGGCCCGCGACAAGCAGGGCGTCCTCTGGCGCTTCCAGACCAGGGCGGACGGCTCGCTGGCACCGCGCGTCGAGGTCGGCCCCGGCTGGAACCAGTTCACCCAGATCACCGGCCAGGGCGACCTGACCGGCGACAGCAAGCCGGACATCGTCGCCCGCGACAAGCAGGGCGTCCTCTGGCTGTACAGGGGCACGGGCGATCTCCGGAAGCCGTTCGCGTCCCGCGTGAAGGTGGGTCCCGGCTGGAACCAGTTCAACAAGCTGGTGGCCACGGGTGACGTCGACGGCGACGGCCACAGCGACCTGCTCGCCCGCGACCCCCAGGGCAACCTGTGGCTGCACAAGGGGACGGGCAGGGCGGCCGCGCCCTTCAAGTCCCGAGTCAAGATCGGCACCGGCTTCAACCAGTACCGCGACATCTACTGACTCCCACCGGTCCGCGAGCGTTGCTGTGCACCAGTCCTACGGCTCCGGGTCCCAGGCCTGGAGTTGGTCGAAGAGGTGTCGGTCGCCGTCGAGCTTCAGGGAGTCCAAGGAGATACGGCCGTGGAAGGCGAGGACCAGTTCACTGGCCGTGCCTCGGGCGGAGGCGTCGGCCCCGTCCGGGGCCTCGCCGGCGGCGGTGACGGTGACGGGCGTGGTGCCGAGGGTGAGCTGGGCTTCGTAGGTGTGCACGGCGACCTCGTGGAGCTGGCGTCGGGCGACGGCAGCGCAGGTCCGCGGCGACTGCGACTTGCCCCATCACGCCCAGCAACCGCGATCCGGGCCGGCCTTGCGCAGTGCGTCCAGTAGCTGCTGCGTCGATGCGGCCAGCCAAGCCAGCAGGGCCTCGCGCTCCCGAGGCGCAGCCGGGGCGCCCTGCGGTGCGGCCTTGGCCGTGGCGTCAGGTCCCGCGGCGATGGTGGCGGCCCAGGCGCGGCGCCCCCGCCCAGGTGCTGCACCAGGTCGAACAGCGTCCACTCGGGGCAGGTCGGCACCTGCACGTCGAGGCTGGGCGCGGCGGCGACCGCGGCGCGGAAGGCAGTTGACCGTTCGTCGATCAGCCGCAGCAGGTCAGGGAGGTCCAGGGTGTTGTGCACTCCGGATGTCCATCACCGTACTGCGGCAACCGGACGGCGCTTTTCGGAGCCGACGCCGAGGGCGCTATGCCTCGGGCAGTGGCTGGACGGTCAGGTGGTAGTCCTGCAGGATTCGGCCGTCGTCGTCGAGCACGAGGAAGACCCGGGCGGCCCAGGCCACTTCGTCGGCCCGGTGGCCCGTGGCATACGTCAACTGGACGGTGAACATGACGATGTCGTCATGAACCGTGACGTGGTCGTCGTGCGTGATGTGGTACTCGCCGGAAGCGACGAACAGTCCGTACGCCTCCGCGACCCGGTCGACCAGTCCGTCGTGGCCGCGGTACTGGGTTCCCTCGATGAACTCGACGCCGTCCGCGGCCCACAGCTCGGCGACAGCGCGCTTGCGTGCGGCGGTGTCCGGTTCGCTCCAGACAGCGACGTAGCGCTGCACGATCTGGTCGACGTCGGGGGCGGTGATCTGCGACATGCGGGGTCAACTCCCTTGCTCGGTACGTGATCTGCGGCCTGGATCCGGCCGCGGGCACCAGGCTTGCGGCGGCCGTCGCGGGAGAGTCAAGGGAACAGGTCCGCCGAACTCTCCCCCTGCGGGAGGGCACACAATCGACGCGTGACGAGCTACCTGTCGATCGGTGACTTCTCCCGGGCCACCCACATGACCGTCAAGACCCTGCGCCACTACCACGAGGTCGGGCTGCTGGAACCGGTCGACGTCGATCCGCACACCGGGTACCGGCGCTACTCGGCCGAGCAGATCCCCACGGCCCAGGTCGTACGCCGCTTCCGTGACCTCGGGATGCCTCTGGAGGAGATCAGGACCGTCCTGGCCGCCTCCGACATTCCCACCCGCAACCGGCACATCAGCGCGCACCTGCACCGCCTGGAGGAGGAGCTGGGCCGCACCCAGCGCGCGGTAGCGGCACTGCGCGGCCTGCTGTCGCCGCCGGCTTCCGGGGACTCGCCCGGGATCGAGTTGCGCAGCGTCGGCGCGGTCCAGGCCGCGGCGATCACGGCGACGGTCGAGGCACAGGACATCGGAGCGTGGTTCCAGGGCGCCCTCGGCGAACTGTTCGCGACCGTGGCGGGCCAGGAGCTACGGGAGACCGGTCATGCCGGCGGGGTGTACGCGGACGAGCTGTTCACCCATCACCGGGGGCAGGCCACCGTTTTCGTGCCCTGCGACGGGCCCGTCCGGCCGGTCGGCCGGGTCGAACCACTGCTCGTGCCGCTGGCCGAACTCGCCGTGATCGAGCACTGCGGACCGCCCCTTGAGGTCGACCGCGCCTACGGCACGCTGGCCGCCTACGTCGCGCGCCACGCGCTCGCCGTCGACGGCCCGATCCGCGAGTACTACGTGGTCGGCCGGCGCCACACCCCGGACAGCGCACGGTGGCGGACCAAGGTCTGCTGGCCGGTCTTCCGCACCGGCGTCACCGACCGCGGATAGCGTGGTGATCTGGTGATCTAGTGATCCCGTCCGGCGCCACAGATGTCCTTGGAAGGACACGGGAAGGACAAGTGGCCTGGCGGAATCGCCACGTTGCCACGTCATGCGAGCAGGTGCTCCGCTACGGCCGTGTCCGTCACGATTCCGTTGAACAGGCCGGTCTTCAGGGCCGCGGAGGTGGCGGCGGCCCGCTGCCGGCCGTCGGCCAGGAGAATCACATCGGGTACACGCCGTAGTTCTTCGAAGCTGATGGCGATGATCCGGTCGCTCAGTTCCGGGGCGACGATGTGTCCCTCGGCGTCGAGCAGCCTGCCCGACACTTCGGCGCACGCTCCTCGGCGCCGGTAGTCCTCGCGCTCGGATGCGCTGAGGGCGTCGTAGACGGTGGACAGCCCTGGCCCCCATGCGCCGACGGTGATGATCGCCTTGGTGATCCGGCCGAACCGGCTGACGGTCTCGGCGATGCCGGGCTGCTGGCGCAGCATGGTGGCTGCGGCGCCGTCGGGCAGGAGGAGCGGCGCGTAGATGGGGTAGGCGGGGCCGCGGGCCACCGATGCGGCCCGCCGTACGGCCTCCACGGCGTTGGCGTCCGCGGGGCGCAGCGGGGTCACGCCGCACAGTTGCACGACCGTGCACCGGGGCAGGGTGGTCAGTTCGGGGCCGAGCGCCTCGATCTCGGGGCCCCAGATGAGCCCCAGGACGTCTCCCTCGGTGACGATCTCGGCGAGCAGGTCCGCCGTGACCGCGCCGAGTCGGTGAGTGACCAGCGCCGCGCCGCCGGGATCGTCTGCTCGTGAGGTGAAGACGATGGCGTGGCGAAGGCCGTACCGCGTGCGCAGGGCGTCGGAGCGTTCGGCGTCCAGGTCGGCGGGCAGGCGGATCTCCAGCCGGATCAAGCCGTCGCGAACGGCGGTCTCCAGGGTCCGGGCCACCTTGAAGCGGCTGATACCGAACTCTTCCGCTATCTCGGTCTTGGACTTGCCCTCGAGATAGAACATCCGGGCCATGGCGGCCGTCTGCACCAATTCCTCCGGGCCCGGGTGGTGTGCGCGGGCTCCGCCCTTCGGTTTCTGCTGCGTGCGCATATGGCTGCTCGCTGATCGTCGTGACGACATTCCAGGACGGTTGTCAGCCCGCGTAGGCGCACCTGCGCGAGAGAGTGGCCCTGACCCATTTGCCGCCGCCCCTCTCGCGGCCGCAGGTCCAGGACTCGGCGAGAGCGGCGATGATCGCCAGTCCGCGGCCGCGGTCGTCGTCGCATCCGGCCGCACGCCGGACGGGCAGCACCGCGGACCCGTCACGGACCTCGATGTGCAGCGCGTCCGGCCGCAGCGCCAGGCTGAGGGTGATCGTCGGGTCCGCGTGGCGCTCGCGCTCCGCCGGTTCGCCCAGCAGTCGAGCGCCGTAGCGGATGGCGTTCGTGACCAGCTCACAGACGACCAGCGTGGCCGCGTCGACGACCTCCTCGCCCTCGCCCCACAGCCGCAGGGATCCTTCCGTGAAGGCCCGTGCCTGACGTGCGGCGGGAGGGACTGCCCGCAGTTCCAGTGAGGCAGAGGCGGCTTCTGTATCAGGGGGAACGGCACAATCCGCCACGGAATTCATTTTCTCGGCCCTTTCAAGAAGGTGCGGAGATCCAAGAGCTGTGGGCCTCGCAAGCGACTGTGCTCGATTGAGCACGGTCCTCTCGGATGTGCTGCTACTTCCATTAAGGCGCCCCGTACGGCGAGGTCAACAGCGGAAGGCCCGCCGGCCCGTGATTTTTTGAAAATCGAGCGGATGGTGCTCGAAGGAGCAGAAGGGTTGGCTTTTTACGCGACGCCAGGCGGTCGTGCGCGATTTCGCGGCCCGGGACGGCGGGCCGTGACTGAGGAACTGGGGATCAGGCCACGTTCGCGAGTTTCTGGCGCACGACGATCGCGTTGAGCCGGACCGCGAACGGCGCGGTGTCGGTGAGGCCCAGGGTCCCCACACGGGACTTGCCGAAGCCGACGGTGACGTCGGCGCAGAAGGCGACGGCGTACAGGTACCCGCCGGCTTCCTCGTCCTGGAGGGCGAAGAACAAGTCGCGGTAGTAGCTCGTGTGGTCCGCCCCCTCGTCGTAGTAGGCCAGTCCCGGTTCGCCTTCCTGCGCCGCGAGTCCGGTGAAGGCATCCACGAGGCCGTGCTCGACGGTGTCCCAGAACGACGCCTTGGCCGCTTCGGGCGGGAGCGCCTGGCGGACCGCCTCCTTGAGGGAGAGTGCCATCACCAGGATCGGCGCCTCCTCCTGGAGCCCCCAGCCACGGATCATCTTGACGATGTCGCTGTCGGGCAGCGCCGCGGCGGCATCGCGGATGTGACCGAAGTCGTAGTTGACGGTGGCGGGCGCGATCGCCTCCTGGAAGGCACGCCCCAGGGCCTCCGCTTGGGCGAGATGAGCCTCTCCCACCTTGATGACTGACCTGAAACAGGCTGCCAACTTCGCCTCCTTAAACATTTTGTTGCACTGGTGAGGCGTCAGTATGCCGCAGCGCTCGCGTGAACCCGTGACTCCGCTCCACCTTCGCCACATGCAGCGTGTAGCTCTCGTACCACTCGGCTTGCCCGCGCTTTTGCGCCGCGCGGTGCTCGGCGTTGCTCCGCCACTGCGTGAGAGCGTCGGCGTCGCGGAAGTACCCGACGGTGATACCCAGCCCGCCGGGAGTCTGCGCGTGGTCCATCCCCAGGAACCCGGGGACGTCCTTCACCAGGTCCTCCATGCGCGCGTTGGTCTCGCTGTAGCCGCTCTGGTCCTGGGTTCGCACCGTGGTGAAGACAGCCACGTAGTAGGGGGGTTCGTAGGCCTCGACGGGCGCGACAGGGGCTTCCGAGTGATCGCTCATGGCGCCACCGTAAGGCGGGTGCGCCCAACGATCCAGGGATCGGGCCGAAGGGCGCGAGGACGGGGAACACCAGGGTGAACGCCGGCCGATGCGGCACTAGCCGGCCGTGTGCCGGTGGTGCAGCGTGTCGTCCAGCCAGTCATAGACGCGGGCCAGGGCGAGTCGTTGCGCTCCCGCCTGGCAGTGCGCGTCGGCGCCTTCCTCCGCGGTGAACTCGAGCAGGGTCTTGGGGCAGGTGAGGCTGTCGTAGAGCTGCCGGGCCTGTCCGGCGAAGAACAGGTCCTCGGCGGCCTCGCACACAAGGGCGGGGCATGTGATCTGTTCGGCGATGCCGTCACGGAGGTGGTAGTCGAGATAGGCGGCGCCGAAGGCGCGGGGGGTCTCGGCCCCCATGACGTACATACCGTGGTTCAGCGCCCAGCGCAGGACCGGGTTGGTGGCGATCAAGTGCTCCAGCTGGGCGTCGAGTTCGGGATCCGAGGCCGCGCGCAGCCGCCGTTCGGTCTCGTCGGGGTCGCCGGGCATCAGGGTGGTGACCGCCCGGCCGAGGTCGTAGACGCCGTCGATGGCGATCACCGCGGCCAGCCGGCGTTCGAACGCCGCCGCCCTCGGGGCGAGCAGTCCGCCCATGCTGTTGCCGAGCAGCGCGACCCGGTCGCCGTCGACCTCCGGCAGGGTCAGGGCGAAGTCGAGGACGGGGCCCACGACGTTCTCCCAGTCGGGACGGAAGACCAGGCCCTCGTGGTGGAGCGGCCCGGGCTGGCCCGGTCCGTCGAACGCGAGGACGTTGTAGCCGCGCTCCACGCCCGCCATCGCCCCGAAGAAGTGCATCTCTTCGACCGTGCCGTCGAAGCCGTTGTGCATGATCACGGTGGGCCGGGGAGTCGCGGAGGTGTCGGCGCGGTAGAGGTAGCCGGGGAGTGTGGTGCCCTCGTAGGGGATGCGGACCGGCTCGATCCGCGGGGTGAACAGCGCCGCCGCGGTGTGGAAGCACTCCACGCTGCGGTCGTAGGCGTGGTGGTGGCGGGGGTCGCACGGGTTGCCGTGCAGGAAGAACTCGGCGGACCGGTAGTAGTTCGACGCCCGCAGGAAGCCGTCCCGGGCACTGATCGAGTGGCCGTCCGCCAGGGCCCGTTCGGCCTCGGCGGCGACTCGGTCGGCCGTGGCCAGCCACTCGTCGTGCCAGCTGCCGTAGTCGCCTGCCACGATGCGTGTGCTCGTCGCCACGACCTCCCCGAAGTCGGCGCCGCCGTAGGTGATGTGGCCGAACGACCGCAGGGTCTCGTACCAGAACTGGACGTCGTCGGGGAACAGCAGGTTCTTCATGCCCACTCCCTAAAGCAACTATGTTTGCTTTCGTCGAGGCCAAGTAGAGCACCCCCGGGACGTAAAAGCAAACAGATCTGCTTTAGACTGGTGGTGTGAGCATGAACGCATCGACCCCGCGCCCCGGCGGACGGGCAGCCCGCGTCCGGTCGGCGGTCCACGAGGCAGTGATCGAGCTGCTGTCCGAGCCCGGCGGCAAGGACGTGACCGTCCCGGCGATCGCCCAGCGCGCCGGCGTGAATCCCACCAGCATCTACCGTCGCTGGGGCACCCGTGAGGCGCTCCTGGCCGATGTGGCGGTCACCCGGCTGGAGCAGGACTCCCCCTTGCCCGACACCGGCACGCTGAGCGGGGATCTGACGCAGTGGGCCACCGCGGCAGCCGCCAGCCTCCTGCGCCCCGAAGGGCAGTTGATCCTGCGCGCCCTGGCCATGTCCCTGCCGGGGACACCCGAGGCCCAGGAGGAACGCTCGCGCCACGTCGCCCGCCGGGCCGACGACATCGGCCGGATCCTCGACCGCGCCGCCGCCCGCGGAGAGAATCCCCCCGACATCGACCAGGTGCTCGACCACGTACTCGGGCCGCTCTACCTGCGGGCCCTCTTCGGCGCCATGCCGGACACGCCCGCCTACCCTCAGGCGCTCGTCGAGACAGTGCTGCACGGCGGCACCGCTCCGGCCGGCCGGGCGCGCAGTCAGGCGGCAGTGCCGGTCGCTGACCCGACAGGGTGATTTTGCGTCAGTGTCACGGTGGGTTGCCGCAGGTCAGAACCGTGGATGGGGCGTGTTGGGCGTAGATTTCTCACCAACCGCGTTTTTAGTCATAGCTAAAGGTGGCATGCTGATGGAGAGGCAACGAGCGTTGTCTCTCCATGAGTTGGGGGTGAATCATGGGCATCTTCGCCCGTGACGAGAGCCGGACGACGTTAGCGGCTTCCCGGATAGCGCGGCAGGCGACAGCCTCCCTGGCCGGTCTGCTGGCAGGGCAGGGCAAGACACGCTCCGACCTGGCGGCGGCCATGGGCGTCAGCCCGGGCCGGGTCAGTCAGATCATGTCTGGCGATGCGAACCTGACCGTCAGAACACTCGCCGCCGTGGCGGAGGCGCTGGACGCCGACGTCCAGATCACATTCTGTCCCCGACCGCAGTCGGCGGAGGCCAAGGCGGGCGGCAGCACGGACTCCTCGTCCCTCAGAAGCAGCGGGCTCCCGGCCCGTCTCAGCGGGTGAGCCAGCGGTCGAACCAGCGACGCTGCGGGGGCAGCGCCGGACTGTGGAAGGCGTCGTTGGACATCGCCTTCGCACGCAGCGTCTTGAGTTCTTCGTTCTCGCTGCGGCGGCCGTGAACGTACGCGAAGCGCAGCAGGTGTCCGCAGTGGGCGAGGGCGGTGCCGAACGCCTGGCGCCGGGCGACGAGTTCATCCGCCGTCGCCTCACGCTCAGCCTGCCGGCACGCCTCGTCGATCCCCGTCTGGACGTCCAGCGCCACGTCGATCGCCGCCTCCACATCCGCGTAGATCGCGTTGATCATCTTGGTCTCGGCAGCGAGCGGATGCCGCTCCAGCAGGTACAGCTTGAGATCGTGGACGAACACCCTGAGCTGGGCGGACGTTTCGATACCGCGGAGGAAGCGGTCCGACCAGGTACAGGCGTCGAGGTGCACACGCTGCACCAGCCGCTCCCTGACCAGGGCGATGCCCAGCGTCATGAACTTGACGTACGGCTGCGCCGTCTCGTCCTGTTTCCGCCGGGGCAGCGCGGTCGCCCCCGTCGCGGCGCCCGCGATCACCGGAGGGATCGACGCCGCGTGCGGCAGCAGCACCACCGCGCCGGCCGCCACCGCGCCCATCAGCGCCAGCACGAACAGCATCAGACCGGACGACGCCCAGCTGCCCAGCAGCCGCCCTTTGCCGGAGAACTCGCGTGCCAGCCCCACCCACGCGATGGCCGCGCTCACCCCAGCGGGTAACACGTAGTCGACCAACCAGGTGTGCTGAAACCAACTCATCGACGGCGCCCCCAAGACGTTCCACGGACGGGCCGAACCGCCTTCAGCGTGCGGATGCCCAAAGGCCTCCCTCTCGGCACAGGTCACACCAGCGCTCAGCCCTCTCGCCGCCCACCTGTCATCGAAAGCTGCCGCGAGTGGAGTTGATGATGTCAGTCAACGCGATACCACGCCGTCACTTTCAGCGACAATCGGCCAGCGTGTCCGCCGTCTCACGTGATCGGATAGCGTGCTGCCGCATGGGGGAACTGATATTGATCAGGCACGGCCAGACCGCGTGGAGCCTGTCGGGCCGGCACGCGGGCCGCACCGACGTCCCGTTGACCGATGCGGGTGAGACATCGGCCGAAGCGCTTGCTCCGAGGCTGGCCCGACGCCCGCTGGTCGCCGTGTTCAGCAGCCCGCTGAGCCGCGCCATGCGGACGGCCGAGCTGGCGGGGCTGACCGGCGTCAGGCCCGATCCCGACCTGGTGGAGTGGGATTACGGCGGCTATGAGGGCATGACCGCCGCGCGGATCCGGGAGGGGCGGCCGGGCTGGGACCTGTGGCGGGACGGCGTCGTCCCCGGCGGCACCGGCCATCCCGGTGAGCGAATCGAGCAGGTGGCCGCGCGTACGGACGCGGTGCTGGACCGGATCCGGCCACTGCTGGACGACGGCGACGTGGCCGTGGTCGCTCACGGTCATCTGGCGCGCGTGCTCGCCGTGCGCTGGCTGGGCCTGGACGCGTCGGCCGGCCGGCTGCTCGGCCACCCGCATCCGGGGACTCTGAGTTTCCTGGGCACTGAGGACGGCCAACCGTTCATCTCGGCCTGGAACGTCCCGTAGCGGCAGCCCGCCTCGCGATCGCGGTGTGAGGTCTCTGACGTACGGCCATGGACCGCACCCCCATGCCTGCTGAACCGCGGCAGGCCGGGGGGCCGTCGGCACGGGCGGGGGCGGTCCTCGGCTGATCGGGTTCCGTGATCCGTTTCAGCACCGCTTGTGACGCCGGCGCGGGGCCGGGGGCCCATATTTTTGATCTCGTGGAGCTGACGGAGTGTCACCGGCGTGTGGGCGCTGCCGCTTTCTGGCGTCTTGTCGTCGCGTTCAGTGTGTCGTTGCTCGTGCTGCTGACCGCGGTGCCGGCGGCCGGTTCCGTAGTGATGGGGCCGGGGTCCCCCGGTGCCCGTCCGCGCCAGGTGGAGGTGCACCGTTCCGCCACGTACAACATGCACTACCGGGCGGAGCGCTGGCAGCACGGGGTCTTTCCGCTGACCGTGCAGGCGGAGATCCTGACTCTGCAGGAGGTCCCCGACGGTGATCCCCCGGACGCCGAGCCGGCGGCCGGGAGGCTGGTGGGCGCGCAGACGACCATGCCCAACGGCTATACCGTGGAGCGCTATCGGTGGGTGAACTGCCGTCCGCCCGACCCGCAGAGCCCCTGCATCATCTACCGGCTGAAGACGCCACGTCGTAACCGCTCGATCGCCGTGGTCGTCAACCAGGCCGGGGACAACGTCGTTGCCGTCAACGTCATCGCACCCCAGTCCACGCAGCCCGACGCCAAACCCGCGCTCGGCATCGAACTGTCGGACGGGACCTGGTTCTACTCCGTGCACGCGCGAAACAGGGCGAACCGCGTCCACCAGGCCAACGACGCCCCCGACCTGGTGAGGGAGATCGCGCGGGTGGCGGGTGATCACTGGGCGGCCTCGGGCGACTTCAACCGCACCCCGGATTCGTGGGGGCATCAGCTGCCCCCGGGCCTGTCGTTGGTGCGGTCGGGCCTTGCCACCTATCCGGTGGGGGCGCCCACGGACGAACTCGACTACATGGTCGTCAAGGGGCTGTCCGCACCATGGCGGTACACCGCCTACCGCCTGACCTATGTGGACGGCTCCGACCACTACCCCGTCGGCTTCTGGTACAGCCTGGTCCCCGGCGGCAACGAGTACCGCTGCGATCCCGGCGACGCCCAACTGCGCGCGAGGCAGGACGAGTGCGCTCGTGAGGCAGCGACCGTGGCGATGGGCGACAGCTACATCTCCGGCGAGGCCGGCCGCTGGGCGGGCAACGCCAACACCAGCCCGGAAGGAACGGTCTGGGGCACGGACCGCGCCGCGACCGACTGCACCAGCGAGTCGAACTGCGACCACGACCTCGACCGGGTCTACGGCCTCACCTCCTACGCCGAGGGCGGCAACCGCTGCGACCGCTCCGACACCGCACCGATCATCACCGCCTCCTATCCCGAGGTCGCCTCCTGGCGGCACTTCGACCTGGCCTGCTCCGGGGCCACCACCAACGAGATCACCCAGCCCTTCACCGAGAAGGACGAGCCCGCCCAGACCGAACAACTCAAAGCCGTGGCGTCGGCCTACCGGGTCAAGGAGATCGTCGTCTCGATCGGCGGCAACGACCTCGGCTTCGAGGACATCGTCCGCTCCTGCGCCAAGCGGTTCCTGCTCGGCTTCGTCGCGTACTGCAAGAACGCCTGGGGGGACCAGAGCACGGAACTCGACACCGTCGGAAACAAGGTGACGCAGTCCCTGAGGGACATCCAGAACACGATGCGCCAGGCTGGCTACGGCCCCGGGGACTACCGCCTGGTCGTCCAGGACTACCCGCAGCCGCTGCCGCCGGGCGACGCCTACCGCTACCCGGAGACGTACGAGCGTTACTCCCAGGGCGGCTGCCCCTTCTATGACACTGACACGGACTGGGCCCGCGACACCCTCGTCACCGGCATGGCCCGGGAACTCGGCCAAGCCGCCAAAACAGTCGGCGCGGCATTCCTGGACGTGCGCGGCGCCCTCGCCCACCACGAGCTGTGCCACGAGGACACCCTGCACGCCACGAGCCTCAACAACCCCCTGGATCCACAGTCGGCCGAATGGGTGCGCTGGATCTCCTACCTCTACTTCCCCCACGCCTTCTGGGCCTCCCAAGGCAACCAGCAGGAGTCGATCCACCCGAACGCCTTCGGCCAGCGCGCACTGGGCAACTGCCTCACCCAGCTCGGCGACCAGCCGCCCCCGGGCGTCAACTCTCAGTTCCGTTGCACCAACGACGGCCTTCACGGCACCGACGGCATGCAGATCAAGGAGGTCGGATGAGCCGAACGTACCGGTCATGGCCAGAACCAGCGGGCTTCCGCCGACGTCATAGGGCTGTGTGCTAATGGCCTGAACTGTGGGGGGACCACGTGAGCAGCGAGATCTACTTCAGTAACAACTACCGCGACTTGTGCGAGCGCAACGGTACCGGGGCTGGCTTCCAGTTCGAGTTCTCATGCTCGCGCTGTCATGACACCTGGCGTTCGCCGTTCGAGCCGTACAACGGCGAGCGGGCCGCCAGTTGGCTCAGCAAGGGTGTCGACATGGCCTGGAACCTGCTGGGCAGTACGGGCCGTGGGGTCACATCCGCCGTGGACGGGCTGGCGGGGGCCGGTTGGGGCCGGTCCCGCGACCATGCCTTCGAGCGGGCGATCAGCAACGCCCAGGGGCACTTCAGCCGCTGTGCACGCTGCACCAACTACGTCTGCGGACGCTGCTGGAACGCGGCGCAGGGGCTGTGCCTGCACTGCGCCCCCGACACCGCGGCCGAGGCCATGGCGGCGCAGCAGCGCGGCCTGAACGACATGGCGTCACAGCTGGCATACGCCGCAGGGCAGCAAGCCGGGCAGAGCTACGACGCCACCGTCCCCCGGCAGCTGGTCTGCCCTCAATGCCGTACGGAGACACACGGAGCCCCTTACTGCTCCGGCTGTGGTCATCAACTGGCCCAGTCCCACCAGTGCGCCTCCTGCTCCGCCGTCGTGCCGGACGGTGCGGCCTTCTGCCCGGGGTGCGGCACACGGCGGTAGGGCGTGGCTGCTTGTGCTCACCCGCTTCAGGCGGTCCTGGCCTGAAGCGGGTGAGGGGCGTACGCCGCCGACCGCGGCGTACGTGTCGGCGGGGGCGGGGTCAGCCACTCGCGTCCGTGGTGCCGAGCTTTTCGACGATGGTCTCGTCCGGGCCGACGGGGCGCCCGTCGCCGGAGCGGATCTCCAGCGGGCTCAGCGGGCGTCCGCTGCGACGGTCGAGGAGTCGCGAGTGCGGCTCCCCGGGGTCGAAGCAGTGCGTCTCGCCCCACTGGCGCAGTGCGACGACGACAGGGAAGAGCGCGCGCCCCTTCTCTGTGAGTACGTATTCCTGGTAAGGGCTGCCGTCGGAGGCGGGCGCGGTTCTCATCACTCCGGCTTCCTCCAGCGTGCGCAGCCGGCTGGTGAGGATGTTCTTGGCGATGCCCAGGCTTCGCTGGAACTCGCCGAAGCGGCGACTGCCGTCGAACGCGTCGCGCACGATCAGCAGCGACCACCAGTCGCCGATGGCGTCGATCGACCGGGCAACGGGACACGGGGCGGCATCGAACCGCGTACGGGCGACCATTCCGCTCTCCTCCTCAGCACCACAGCGTCAGCGCCACGCGTGTGAGTGCCACGCATGGTTGCAACATGCTACCTCGCTGCCTAGGGTCCAGTAGGTAGCAAGTTGCAACCACCATGGAGGGGGCACCGTATGCCGAGCGACTGCTCGACGGCCGGCGGCCGGACGGCCGTGAACACCGCACTCGCACCGCCCGGGCCGCCAACCGCACGCCTGACCCTGCTCTTCGCCGTCGCCTGCGGCAGCGCGGTGGCCAACGTCTACTTCGCCCAGCCCCTGCTGGTCACGCTCGGCGAGCAGTTCTCGCTCGGCTCCGGGCTGCTCGGCGCCATCGTCACCGTCACCCAACTCGGATACGCCGCAGGGCTGTTACTGCTCGTCCCGCTCGGTGATCTCGTCGACAGGCGCAAGCTGATCACGCTCCAGCTCGGCCTGCTCGCTGCCGCGCTGCTGGCTGTCGCCCTGGCGCCCGGGACCACGGCGCTGCTCGCCGCCCTCGCGGCGGTCGGTGCGCTCGCCGTCGTCGCCCAGACCATGGTGGCCGCAGCGGCCCATCTCGCCGCTCCGGCCTTTCGGGGGCGGGTCGTCGGAGCGGTCACCAGCGGGGTCATCACGGGCATTCTGCTGGCCCGCACGGTGGCGGGCACAGTGGCCGACCTGGCCGGATGGCGCGCCGTCTACCTCCTCTCGGCCGCGATGACCGCGACGCTCGCCGTGCTCCTGCGCCGCGCCCTACGGGCCGGACGGCCGCCGACGGTCGCCATGCCGTACCGGCGTCTGCTGGTGTCGACCGTCGTCCTGTTCGCCCGCCACCCCCTGCTCCGGGTCCGCGGCGGGCTGGCGCTGCTGGTCTTCGCGGCCTTCAGCACGCTGTGGAGCAGCGTCGTCCAGCCGCTCAGCAGTCCGCCCTGGTCGCTCCCGCACACCGCGATCGGCGCGTTCGGGCTGGCCGGAGCGGCCGGAGCCGCGGCCGCGGGCGCCGCCGGCCGATGGAACGACCGCGGACTCGCGCAGCGGACCACGGGAACCGCGCTGGTCCTGCTCGCCGTGTCGTGGCTCCCCCTGGCGTTCACCCGGCACTCGCTCTGGGCGCTGGCCGTCGGCGCCGTCCTCCTGGACTTCGCGGTCCAGGCGGTGCACGTCACCAACCAGTCCCTCATCTACGCCGTACACCCGGATGCGGGAAGCAGAATCATCGGCGGTTATATGGTCTTCTACTCGGCCGGCAGCGGCCTCGGCGCCCTCGGCTCCTCACTGGCGTACGCGACGACCGGGTGGACAGGGGTGTCCGCCCTGGGGACGGCCTTCAGCTGCGCCGCCCTGCTGCTGTGGGCGACGACCCGGCGCCTGGGCCCAACAGCGTGACGTCACCAGCGTGCGGCGGCACTGGGCCGCCGCACGCTGTCGGTCAGACCGAAGCCCGCTCCACGGGGATCCACAGCTCCGCATCCGCCTGTGTGGCGTCCTGCGACAGCCGGGTCCGCAGAATCTCCGGTCCCGGCCGGCTCCGGTACGGGTTGGACGGGAACCACTGCGTGAACACGTCCCGCCAGAGGTACTGGAGCGCCTGCGGAAACGGCCCGGAGTTCTCGAAGACAGCCCAGGTCCCGGCCGGCACGGTGAGCGCGTCCATGTCCTGGGGCACGGCGGCACGGGTCACCACCCCGTGGTAGTAGTCGAGTTCGGTCCCCTCCGCCCGACTCGGGTCGAGGTCGTCACTCACCGATACGATCCCCTGCGGCTCCTGATCGGACAGGCTTTGAATGCGCTGCAGCGTCTCCTGCCCGATGCCCCGGATGAACTCGGCGATGGCAGGGTTCACCCCCTCGTGCACGAGGGGGACGCGCGCCTTCCTGCCGACCACACGGAACTCGTCCTTCTCCACGACCCTGTATCGCATACTGCTGCTCCCTTCGACGGTGAGGCGGAAGGACAGCCGTGGCTGGGACTGCAGACTCGCACCGGACCGTCTGGCCTCGCCGGGACCGACGCCGTGCATGGCGCGGAACGCACGCGCGAACGCCTCCCCCGACGTGTAGCCGTACCGCACCGCGATCTCCAGCAGCGTCCGTTCCCCGGCCAGCACCTCGGCACCAGCGATCGTGAGCCGCCTGCGCCGGATGTACTCCGACAGCGGAATCCCCGCCAGCGCGGAGAACAGCCGCCGCAGGTGGTACTCCGAAGTCACCACGATCCGCGCGAGGTCGGCCCCCTCGATCCGCCGATCAAGATGGCACTCGATGTGCTCCATGGCCTGGTTCAGCCGCTCCAGCACCCCGGCCTCCTTCCCTTTCGATCACTAACGTTAGGAAGGACTCACCTTGCCGGACCCGACATCCTGTGCCCGATCCGGTCGGGTACGACAAGCGACCGGCGACCCGCGCACATCCCACCCGTAGCAACCACAACGGGAAATAGGGGATTTCATGAAGCAGACCAGCCGGATGGCAGATGGCAGAACGGGCAGCTTCGCCAACGCACCACTGGCCAACCGCGCCTTCACAGATCCCGAGGACCTGATCACCGCCGTCCGGCAAGGATCGCGCCGGCTCCAGTACCGCAGCGACGTACTCGATGGCTGCCTTGCCGGAACAGGACTCGTCCGGGCCAGACCATGAGGACATGGGCATCCAAGGCAAGTGGCCGTACGTCCGGTACGCCGTGGCGGGGTGGGGTGGGGTGGGGTGGGAGTGTCGGTCGATCCGATAGACCGCTGGGGAACAGCTTCCTCTGCCGACAGTCTCGCCTCAGTGCCGCCGAGCCACAGCACCTGCCTTCCGCTGTCGCGAGATCCGCTCCAGCGCCGGGTTGACCCTCGACCTGGTGCAGGGCCCAGAGTGCTGGGTGTGGAGAACGACATGCACAGCATTGGCGAGATGGCCCGCGACAGCGGTCTGGGCGTGAGCGCCCTGCGGTTCTACGACCGTGCCGGTGTGCTGGTCCCGGCCTGGGTGGATCCGGTGAGCGGTTACCGCTGGTACGAACCCGAGCAGCTGGAAGAGGCCCGGCTGCTGGCCCGCTTGCGCCGGGCCGGAATGCCACTGCCGGACATCAGGCTGGTGCTGGCCAGCTGGTCCGGCGCGGACACCGATCTGGTCCGAAAGCTGCTCAAGGCGCACCTGTGCCGTCTCGAACAGGGACTGTCCGATGCCCGCGGCGAGTTCTCCGCGCTCCGAGCACTACTCGATCACCGGGAGAATGCCATGACTTCGCTCCGCATCGCCACCGTCCGGATGCCCAGCGCCGCACCCGAGCTGGCAGCCGCGCTGGACGCGGTCCGTTTCGCGGCGAGTACCGACCCTGAACTGCCGATGCTCGGCGGGATCCTGTTCGACATCGAGGGCGAGAGACTCCACCTCGTGGCTACTGACCGGTACCGAATGGCTGTCGCGCAGGCCGGTATCGCCGGGCACGACGGGAGCCGAGTGCAGGTCATCGTGCCCACCCCGCTCGCCGACGCGATGCGGGCGCTGTTGGACAGCGAGGGACCCGTGCGGCTGTCTGTCGACGGCGACCGCGTGACGCTGGAGGTGGGGGACAGGCAGGCAGCCGGCCAGTGCCTCGACCACGACTTCCCCGACTACCGTCGTCTCCTCCCCCAGGCCGCAGGGCGCCGCGCCGTCGT
Source organism: Streptomyces sp. NPDC052101 (assembly GCF_040680235.1). Classification (NCBI taxonomy): domain Bacteria; kingdom Bacillati; phylum Actinomycetota; class Actinomycetes; order Kitasatosporales; family Streptomycetaceae; genus Streptomyces; species Streptomyces sp. NPDC052101. The sequence goes on along the minus strand of NZ_JBFAWH010000039.1, from coordinate 3,411 downwards.
CGAGGTGGCGGCCTTTCGGAAGGCGCTGGAGACCGGTCCTGTCCGTTCCGGAGAGGCCGGAGCGCCCGACCTCAGCGTGCTCAGGGTGGAGGATGGCGGCACGGCGACCCTTTGCGCAGACGGTGACGCAGACCCGAACCGCGTCGCCGTGAACCGTGAGTTCCTGCTGGATGCGCTGGCCGCCGGGGCCCGGGAGCGACTGATTCTTGAACTCGGCACCCCCACAGTGCCGATCGCGATCCGCCGGCCCGACGACGAGGGCACCTTCTCGATCCTGATGCCGGTCCGCCTGGAGGACTGACGGTCCACGCACCCTGATCCGGCTCGCCCAGACCAATCGGACGCAGCCGGCTCAGGGTGCTGGCGAACCCATTGATGGCGACAGACACACCATCGTCGATGGAGACGAACCCGCACCATGATGCCCGGGCCGCCCATGGAAGCCGTCACGGCTGCTGGGCCCTCGGCCTGTGACACCGCCAGCACAAGACGCGAGAACTCGGCCGACGAGACGTCGACTGCCACCGCAGGGATCACCACCCATCAGCGCCACGACACCACGCTTTGAAGGTCAGTAGTGCTGGGTTCCTCTTTCGCTGGGTATATGTCCTGGTGGCGGGGTGGTTGAGGGTGCTCGGGGGCGGGTGCTGGGCGATGGTTTTACGGGCACGACCGGTATTCGACGAGGACGAGCGGACCGTCGTCGGCCGATTGTCGCGGGCGAGGAAGGCTCCGCGGGATGCAGTGATGCGGGCCCGCGTGATCCAGTTGAGTTGGTCGGGGCTATGGGTGCCGGCGATCGCCGTGGAGCTGGACTGCAGCCAGAAAACGGTCCGCTGCCGGCTGCACCGCTTCAACCGCTCAGGCCTGCAGGGGCTGGAGGATCCAGGCGGGCAGGGCCGCAGGCGACGGATCACCGAGGAGGAACGATCTCGGATCATCTCCCTGGTCAAGGACATGCCACCAGGGCGGCTGAGGTGGGAGCCGGTTGGGCAACCGTGGGCCTTCGACGAGTCCGGACCTTCCGAGTGGACCCTGGATTCCCTGGCTGCGGCCGCGGGCCGAAGGGATCCAGGTGGGCCGCTCACAGGTCAGGCACATCCTGCTCGCCGAAGGCGTGCGCCGGCGCCGTACCCGGTCCTGGACGCGCTCGAAGGATCCGGACTTCGTCCCAAAGGACAAGGATCATCGGCCTCTATACTCACCCGCCCGCCGACGCGACGGTGATCTGCGCCGACGAGCCGGGGCCAGTGATCCCGCGGACCTTTCCGCCCGCACCCGCCTGGTCACCGGACGGGCACCGGATCAAAGCCGAACTCGACTACAGCCGCGGACCGGAGAAGACCTGGGTCTACGGCGGTCTGCGACCAGCCGATGGCCAGGCAGCCACGATGACCGCGTCGTCCCGCAACAGCGTGTTCTATCAGCAGTTCCTGCAACGGCTCGAGAACGCCAACCCGGACGGGCAGATCTGGATCGTCACCGACAACCTGTCCAGTCACAACAGCGTGTCCACACGGACCTGGCTCGAAGACCACCCCCGCATCCACCATGCCTTCATCCCCGTGGGCGCGTGCTGGCTCAACCTGCAGGAAGGCTGGTGGCGCATCTTCCGCAAGACGGCCCTCTCCGGCCGGTCATCCGCCAACCGCGACGACATCGAACAGGCCACCACCCTGGCGACGGCCCGGCCCAACGCCCATGCCGGCCCCTGGATCTGGGGCAGACCCGCACCACCTACCAGGCGCTTACGTCGCCGATATGTGTACGTCCTTTGAGGAACCCAGCAGTAGCGGTAGTTCGTTAAATCCGGCGGTGGTGTGGGTTGACGGCTAGTCCGGTTGGTCGTAGGCCGGTGGTAGGAGTCAACTGCGTTGCTGGGGGCTGGAGATGACTGCTCGCCGTCCATGTCCGCCTGCGCCGGGGCCGTTGGAGGAGTACGCGGCCCGGTTCGACGACCTCTTCTTCAGCCTGGCACAGCGGCGAGGGTTTCGCGAGTACCTGACCGGGCTGCTGGCGCCACGGGAGCGGAACAAGACGATCACCTGCCTGGCAGGCGCGGAGCCGGTGACCGGCGCGGGTATGCCGGGGGTGCAGCGGCTGCAGTTCTTCCTGTCCGAGTCCCCCTGGGAGGCCGAGCAGATCAACGACCGGCGGCTTGAGCTGCTGCGCGAGCAGCCGGCGACGGCTCCGCACGACGGCGGGGTCATCGTGATCGACGATTCCGGCGACCGCAAGGACGGCACGGCGACCGCGCATGTGGGCCGGCAGTGGCTGGGCCGGTACGGCAAGACCGACAACGGCATCGTCACGGTGACCACGGTGTGGACCGACGGCCGTGTGTACTACCCGCTGCACGCGGCTCCCTACACCCCTGCCCATCACTTCGCCCGGGGCCGGTCCGATCCGGCCTTCCGCACGAAACCGCAGCTGTCTGCTGCTCTCGCGGCCCGCGGGAAGGAGGCCGGCTTCGGCTGCCGGGCGGTGGTTGCCGACTGCGCCTACTCGGTCAGTGACGACTGGTACCTCGCACTGCGGGAGGCCGGCCTGGCCTATGTGGTGGCGCTCAAGCCGCGCAACGGTGTCTGGGCCCCGGCCGACCAGCCGCACACCCCCATCCAGGCCGCCCACGCCCTGACCTGGCGGAATGCCAAGCATCCCGGCGACTGGACGCCCGTGGAACGACACTTCCGCGACGGGCACACCGAGACCTGGTGGGCCGCCGAAGCCCGCCTGGGCGGCTACGGCCCCGACTCACAGTGCCGGCTGATCGTGGCCACCACCGACCCAGCCCGGCTGCCGGAGAAGGCCACCTGGTACCTGGCCACCAACCTGCCCCACCCTGATGCGCCTCACGCCGCCACCAGCCCGCACTCGCCGGCCGACCTCGCCGAGATCGTCCGCCTCTACGGACTGCGGCCATGGATCGAACAGAGCTACAAACAGGTCAAGGACGAACTCGGCTGGGCCGACTTCCAAGTCCGCTCCGACCGCGCCATCCGCCGCCACCAGACCCTGGTCAACTGCGCTTTCTCCTTCTGTTGGGACCAGTGGTTCGCCCCACCCGGCCCCCTGGACGCCACCGCGCCGGACCCGTGCCCCGACGAGGGGACAGAGAGGGGGCCCAACCGAACCCCACCAGCCCCAACCGCCTTGCTGGCCCAGGGCCTTACGCGCCATTCGTTCCTGGCTCACCCCCGCCATCACGCTGAAGCGGTGGTGGCGAGCCTGGACGGACAAGGACCCGCCCTTTGAGCTCCAGGCCCTGATTGACGCGGTCACCACCGGACACGGTCTTGATCTCTACAGCCGGATCTAACGAACTACCGGTAGTGCTGGATTCCTCAAAGGAAGTACACATAGCGGCGGCGTAAGTGTCTGGTGGGTGGTGCGGGTCTGCCCCAGATCCAG
>NZ_JBFAWH010000038.1:0-65471 GCF_040680235.1 Streptomyces sp. NPDC052101 | reverse complement strand
GGAGCGGTCGGAGGCGGCGCTCGCCGAGGCGCTCGGGGGCGGGCTGGACGCGCGGCCCAGCTCTCCAGCCATGCGGGCAGCGAGCAGAAGCTGGAGGTCTTCGTCAACCTCGCACGCCGACTCCAGTCGCTCGTGCACCGGGAGATCTCGATCCTCGACGACCTGGAGAACGAGATCGAGGACCCCGACCTGCTCAAGGGCCTCTTCCACGTGGACCATCTGGCCACCCGCATCCGGCGGCACGCCGAGAACCTCGCCGTGCTCGGCGGCGCCGTCTCCCGGCGGCAGTGGAGCAACCCGGTGAGCATGACCGAGGTGCTGCGCTCCGCCATCGCCGAGGTCGAGCAGTACTCCCGGGTGAAGCTGGTGCCGCCGATCGACGGCGAACTGCGCGGCCACGCCGTCGCCGACGTCATCCATCTGCTCGCCGAACTCATCGAGAACGCCTCGGTGTTCTCCGCCCCGCACACCCAAGTGCTGCTCCGCGCCAACCTCGTCACCTCCGGGCTCGCCGTGGAGGTCGAGGACCGAGGGCTCGGCATGCCCGTCGGCGAGCAGCACCGGATGAACGCCCTGCTCGCCGACCCCGACCAGGTCAATGTCGCCAGCCTGCTGTCCGACGGCCGGATCGGCCTCTACGTCGTCTCCCAGCTCGCCCGCCGGCACGGCATCCATGTGCGGCTGCAGACCAACATCTACGGCGGTGTACAGGCCGTACTCGTCGTGCCCCAGGCGCTGTTGGGAACGGCGCCCGGGCCGCCCGGCGCGGCCGCGGGGGCCGGGGCGGGCGTGCCCCAGCCGCAGCCGCAGGATCCGGCGGACACCGGCGCATCACCCCAGGTACGGCCCCAGGGCCAGGAGTACGGGTCGGAGCAGATGCGGGGGCCCGTGCCGGCGTCCGCGTCCGCATCCGCGTCCGCAGCGTCGGGAGCCGAAGCCGCGGCCGGGACCGTGGTCCCTTCCGGGGGCGAGGCCGGAACCGACACCGGGCAGGCTCCGGCGACCGGACGCCGGCGCCACGCCCAGCGCGGGAACGGGCGGTACGGTGCCGACAGCGAGGGCGAGCAGAGTGATGTGCCGAGCGGCCGGGGCTACCCGGGTGATGCCCAGGTCGGCGGCGGCCCGCTTGGCGCGGAGCGCGAGGACGGCGGGGGCGGCGCCACTGCCCCGGCGCCGCTGCCCGTGCGGGGCGCCCGGCAGGAACGGCCCACCCCCGCCGAGGCCGTGCCCGGCATCCGCGCCGAGGACCGGACGGCCCTGGAGGCGCACACGGGCATCCTGCCCACACCGCGTGTCGGCACCGTGCGCGGCACCGTGGGCAAGCCCCAACTGCCCCGGCGCCGCGCCCAGGAGCACATCGTCCCCCAGCTGCGCGGCGGTCCCGCACCCCGTCAGGACGACGACACCGTCCCGGGCCACGACCCGGGTCTGATGGCGGCCTTCCAGCGCGGAATCGGACTCGCCGAGGCGCAGCAGCACCTGGAGAGCCAGGAAACCGCTCATCTGCACTCCGGCCACCCGGACACCGGTCCCGTGGACACCAGCCCCCTGGACTCCGTACACATGGACTCCGCACACATGGGCTCAGCCCACACGGACTCGGCGGCCCACCTGGCCCCCGTACACATGGATGTCCCGCACATGATGGGTCATCATCTCCGGCCTGCCGTACCGGAGTACACCGACCTCATGCGTGCTCAGCCGGACCACATGGGTCCGGACCACACGGATCCGGCCTCCATATCCGAGGGGCGCACTCACGCGCCCGCCTCCGACGGTGCGTATGGCGCCGGCCGACCCGACGGGAGCGCCCCGGCCGGCTGACCGCCCGCACCGTACCCACCCCCACTACGACCGACCACACCCCCAACCCCAGCGCTCCCGCAGACATCCAAGGAGTCGATCCACCATGGCGAGCGATGCGCCGACCGCCCACGCATCCGACCTCGACTGGCTGCTGAGCGGCCTCGTGCAGCGCGTACCGCACACCACCAGCGCGGTGCTCCTGTCCTGCGACGGGCTGGTGAAGTCCGTACACGGCCTCGACATCGACAGTGCCGACCACATGGCCGCCCTGGCCTCCGGCCTGTACTCGCTGGGCCGCAGCGCCGGTGTCCGGTTCGGTGACGGCGGGGACGTCCGCCAGGTCGTCGTCGAACTCGACTCGACCCTGCTGTTCGTCACCACGGCCGGCTCCGGCACCTGCCTCGCCGTCCTCGCGGGGCGTGAGGCCGACGCGGCCGTCCTCGGCTACGAGATGGCGATGCTCGTCAAGAGCGTCCGCCCCTATCTGGTGACCGCGCCCCGGCAGCACGCCGTCGGACCCACGGCGACGAGGCCTTGAGCGTGACCGCAGCCGGCGACGGGCCCTGGCTGGACGACGCGGCAGGACGGCTGGTGCGCCCGTTCACGGTCAGCAACGGACGCACCAAGCCCAGCATCGCCCTGGACCTGATGTCGCAGGTCATGGCCACCGGCGTCACCCCGCTCGGCTACCTCGGCCCCGAGCACGCCCAGGCGCTCGACCTGTGCCGGGCGCCGGTCTCGGTCGCCGAGGTCGCCGCGCACCTGAAACTGCCCGCGGTGGTCACCAAGGTGCTGCTCTCGGACCTCGTCGACTGCGGGGCGCTGACCACCAAGCCCCCCGTCTTCCACCACACACCCACTGACCGGTCTCTGCTGGAGGCAGTGCTCGATGGACTACGACGACAGCTCTGACCCGTTCCCGACCGCGCTGAAGATCCTGGTCGCGGGCGGGTTCGGGGTCGGCAAGACGACCTTCGTGGGCGCGGTCAGCGAGATCGCCCCGCTCAGTACGGAGGAGCTGCTCACGACGGTCAGCGTGGGCACGGACAGCCTCGACGGCGTCGAGAACAAGATGGAGACCACGGTCGCCATGGACTTCGGCCGGATCACCCTCGACCCGGAGCATGTGCTGTATCTGTTCGGCACACCGGGGCAGGAGCGGTTCTGGTTCATGTGGGACGAGCTGTCCGAGGGCGCGCTCGGCGCGGTGATCCTGGCCGACACCCGCCGGCTGCAGGACTGCTTCGCCGCGGTGGACTTCTTCGAGGAGCGCGGACTCGGGTTCATCATCGCTGTCAACGAGTTCGACGGCTCCTACCGCTACGACCCCGACGAGGTGCGCAGCGCCATCGACCTCGACCCCGAGGTCCCCGTCGTCCGCTGTGACGCCCGGATCTCCAGCTCCGGAGTGCAGACCCTGCTGACCCTCGTACGCCACCTCCTCGCCCACGCTCCGGCAGCCGCGCCGAGCCATGGCGCCCACATGTGATCCCGCCCTACCGTCCACGGAGCCGCCCTATGAGGAACGCCCACAGCGCTGGAGCCCGGCCATGACCTACGAGCCGGCCCGGCCGGTCCGCGGTCTGCTGCTCACCCCCGAGGACAAGGAGGCCCCCGCCCGCGTCCACCGGTTGCGCCTGCTCGGCCTGACGGACCGTCCCGACCCCGCGCTGGACGCCTTCGCCGACCATCTCGCCCAGCTCAGCGGCGCGCCGTACGCGATGGTCAACTTCATCGGCGAGGACCACCAGTTCTTCGCGGGCCTGCGCGTCCCCGCCGCCGCGCCGGTCCTGCGGGAGGACGGCAGCAGACCGGAGTTCGGCCGGGTGCTGCCGCGCGACCATGGGTTTTGCCCCCATGTGGTGGTCCGCCACAAGGCACTGGTCCTGGAGGACGTCCGGGACTACCCGCGGTTCGCCGGGAACCCGGTCGTGGACGAGTACGGCATCCGCTCGTATCTCGGTGCCCCGCTCATCGACAGCTCCGGCATGGCGCTCGGCACCGTGTGCACGGCCGACACCGAGCCCCGGGCCTGGGGGAGGTCCGGCCTGGAGACCATCAAGGCGCTGGCCGCCGATCTCGTCGTACGTCTCGAACGGAGCGCCGAGGACGGTCTGCCCCTGTGACGGACGACGGCAGGCCTTCCCCTTCGGCACCTGGGGCGTGAAGGAAAGCTGAGGCGGTGGTTAAGAAAAGCTCGATGGACCCGCGGCCCGCGCATACGGCAGATTGCAGGGTGATTCCACCCCTCTGACCCGGTGCGGGCTTCTTACGTCTGCCCGCGGGCCGGGACCTCACCCACAGGAGCCGTAGCTTGAAGGCGCTGGTCAAGGAGAAGGCGGAGCCGGGGCTCTGGCTGACGGACGTCCCGGAGCCGGAGATCGGCCCCGGTGACGTACTGATCAAGGTCATGCGGACCGGTATCTGCGGCACCGACCTGCACATCCGGGCCTGGGACGGCTGGGCGCAGCAGGCGATCCGCACCCCGCTCACGGTCGGGCACGAGTTCGTCGGGCAGGTCGTCGAGGTCGGCCGGGACGTCACCGACATCCGCATCGGCGACCGGGTCAGCGGCGAGGGCCATCTGGTGTGCGGCAAGTGCCGCAACTGCCTGGCCGGCCGCCGCCATCTGTGCCGGGCCACCGTCGGCCTCGGCGTCGGCCGCGACGGTGCGTTCGCCGAGTACGTCGCGCTGCCCGCGACCAATGTGTGGGTGCACCGGATCCCCGTCGACCTCGATGTCGCCGCGATCTTCGACCCGTTCGGCAACGCCGTGCACACCGCGCTGTCCTTCCCGCTGGTCGGCGAGGACGTCCTGATCACCGGCGCGGGTCCGATCGGCCTGATGGCCGCCGCGGTCGCCCGGCACGCCGGCGCCCGCAACGTCGTCGTCACCGACGTCAGCGAGGAGCGCCTGGAGCTGGCCCGCAAGATCGGCGTGAGCCTCGCCCTGAACGTCGCCGAGTCCACTGTCGCCGACGGCCAGCGGGAGCTGGGCCTGCGCGAGGGCTTCGACATCGGCCTGGAGATGTCCGGCCGCCCCGAGGCCATGCGGGACATGATCGCCAACATGACCCACGGCGGCCGGATCGCCATGCTCGGCCTGCCGGCCGAGGAGTTCCCGGTGGACTGGGCCCGGATCGTCACCTCGATGATCACCATCAAGGGCATCTACGGCCGTGAGATGTTCGAGACCTGGTACGCGATGTCGGTGCTCCTGGAGGGCGGCCTGGACCTCGCCCCGGTGATCACCGGCCGCTACGGCTACCGCGACTTCGAGGCGGCCTTCGCCGACGCCGCGAGCGGCAAGGGCGGCAAGGTCATCCTGGACTGGACCGCGTAAGCCGCGGCACGCGAAGTCCGTCACCCCGTCAGAACTTTCAGGAGCCCCCCATGTTCGAGTCCGTCCGCGACGACCTGCGCGCCACCCTCGACGAGATCCGCGCAGCCGGACTGCACAAGCCCGAGCGGGTCATCGGCACCCCCCAGTCCGCGACCGTCGCCGTCTCCGCCGGCGGCCGCCCCGGCGAGGTCCTCAACTTCTGCGCCAACAACTACCTGGGCCTGGCCGACCACCCCGAGGTGATCGCCGCCGCCCACGAGGCCCTGGACCGCTGGGGCTACGGCATGGCCTCGGTCCGCTTCATCTGCGGCACCCAGGAGGTGCACAAGGAGCTGGAGGCCCGGCTGTCGGCCTTCCTCGGCCAGGAGGACACGATCCTGTACTCCTCCTGCTTCGACGCCAACGGCGGTGTCTTCGAGACCCTGCTCGGCGAGGAGGACGCGGTGATCTCCGACGCCCTCAACCACGCCTCCATCATCGACGGCATCCGTCTGTCCAAGGCCCGCCGCTTCCGCTACGCCAACCGCGACCTCGCCGACCTGGAAACGAAGCTGAAGGAGGCCTCCGACGCACGGCGCCGGCTGATCGTCACCGACGGCGTCTTCTCCATGGACGGCTATGTCGCCCCGCTGCGCGAGATCTGCGACCTCGCCGACCGCTACGACGCGATGGTCATGGTCGACGACTCGCACGCCGTCGGCTTCGTCGGCCCCACCGGCCGCGGCACCCCCGAGCTGCACGGCGTCATGGACCGCGTCGACATCATCACCGGCACCCTCGGCAAGGCCCTCGGCGGTGCCTCCGGCGGCTATGTCGCCGCCCGCGCCGAGATCGTCGCCCTGCTGCGCCAGCGCTCCCGCCCGTACCTGTTCTCCAACACCCTCGCCCCGGTGATCGCCGCCGCCTCCCTGAAGGTCCTCGACCTGCTGGAGTCCGCCGACGACCTGCGGGTCCGGCTGAACGAGAACACCGCCCTCTTCCGCCGCCGGATGACTGAGGAGGGCTTCGACATCCTCCCCGGCGACCACGCCATCGCCCCCGTGATGATCGGCGACGCGGCGCAGGCGGGCCGCATGGCCGAGCTGCTGCTGGAGCGGGGCGTGTACGTGATCGGCTTCTCCTACCCGGTCGTCCCGCAGGGCCAGGCCCGCATCCGCGTCCAGCTGTCCGCCGCGCACTCGACGGACGACGTCAACCGCGCGGTCGACGCGTTCATCGCGGCGCGCGCCGAGCTGGCGGCCTGACCAGCGCGGACCGCTTGCGATAATTGAGGACATGATCGAGGCACGGCGGCTCCACATCCTCCGTGCGGTGGCCGACCACCGCACGGTCACCGCGGCGGCCGCCGCGCTCTATCTCACCCCCTCGGCCGTCTCCCAGCAGCTGACGGCCCTGGAGCAGGAGACCGGCCACCGGCTGGTCGAGCGTGGCGCCAAGGGCGTGCGGCTCACCCCGGCCGGCGAGATCCTGCTCAGCCACACCAACGCGGTCCTCGCCCAGCTGGAGCGCGCCGAGGCGGAACTCGCGGCCTACGGCTCGGGCGAGGCGGGCACGGTCACCGTGGCCGCCTTCGCCACCGGCATCGCCCAGGTCGTGGCCCCGGCCGTGGCCCGGCTCGCGGAGACCGCGCCAGGCATCCGCATCCGGGTCCAGGACGCGGAGGGCGACGCGAGCCTGCCCATGGTGCTGGACCGGCAGGTCGATGTGGCGGTCGCCGTGGAGTACCGCGGCGCCCCGCCCGCCGACGACCCCCGGCTCGCCCATGTCCCGCTGTACGCCGAGCCGTTCGACGCGGTCGTCCCGCTCGGCCACCGCCTCGCGGGCAGCGCGGAGGTGCCGCTCGCCGAGCTGGCCAAGGACCCCTGGATCGGCCCGTACCCCGGCAATCCGTGCCATGACGTGGTCGTCCTCGCATGCGAGAACGCCGGCTTCCAGCCCTGTCTGGAGCACTCCTCCGACGACTTCCGCGCGGTCGTGGCCCTCGCCTCGGCCGGGGCGGGCGTGGCCCTCGTACCGCGCTCCGCGCTGAACGGCATGGACCTCACCGGTGTCGTCGTACGCCCCGTCGACGGCGTGGCCCCGACCCGCCGCGTGTTCGCCGCCGTACGCCGCGGAGCCGAGGGGCACCCGCTGATCCGCCCGGTGCTGGAGGCGCTGGGGCAGGCGGCGCAGGAGGCGTGAGACTTCGGTAACGCGCCCGTCTCATATCGGGGATAGCGTCCCGGATATGAGAACCGCGGAGGATTCCCTCGACACCCGCATCGGCGCCCGGCTCGTCGAACTGCGCAGCCGACACGGCTGGTCCCTGGGGGAGTTGGCCGAGCGCAGCGGCGTCAGCCGGTCGACCCTGTCGCGCGCCGAACGCGCCGAGATCAGCCCCACCGCCGCCGTACTGAACCGGCTCTGCCATGTCTACGGCCGCACCATGTCCCAGCTGCTCAGCGAGGTCGAGGCGGCACCCGCGCCGCTGGTCCGCGCCGCCGACCAGCGGATCTGGGAGGACCGCGACTCCGGCTTCGTCCGCCGGTCGGTGTCCCCGCCGCACGCCGGACTCCGCGGCGAACTGGTCGAGGGCCGGCTCGCGCCGGGCGCCGACATCGCCTACGACCGCCCGCCCGTGACCGGGCTGGAACAGCATGTGTGGGTCCTCGACGGCGCCCTGGAGGTGACCGACGGGGAGCAGGTCCACCACCTGGCCCCCGGCGACTGTCTGCGGATGCGGGTCTTCGGCCCGACCCGGTTCCGCTGCGCCGGCCCGGTCGGGACGCGGTACGTCCTGGCGGTGGTGCGACCCTGAGGGTGGAGCGCTGGAGCGCCGCTCAAGTGCGCGAGTGCGCCGGGCAGTTGGCGGAGCTGCTGACGGACACAGTGGACAGCGGTGCCTCGGTCGGCTTCCTCGCCCCGCTCGGCCACGAGGAGGCCGTCGCCTGGTGGCGGGAGCGGGCGGAGGCGACGACGGCGGGCCGGCTCGCCGTCTGGGCGGCCCTCGACGACGCCGGCCGGGCGGCCGGCACCGTCAGCCTGGCCCACCCCGACAAGCCGAACAGCCGCCACCGCGCCGAACTGGTGAAGCTGATGGTGCACCGCCGCATGCGCGGGCAGGGACTCGGCCGCCGCCTCCTCACCACCGCCGAGGACGCGGCCGCTGCCGCCGGCATCACCCTGCTGCACCTCGACACGGAGACCGGCAGCCCCGCCGAGCACCTCTACCGCTCGGCCGGCTGGACCGAGGCCGGCATCATCCCCGACTACGCGGAGAGCCCGGCGGGCGAACTGCGGCCGACGACGCTGTACTACAAGCGGCTGGGCGGGTGACTGTCAGTGGCAGGGGCTACGGTGCGTTGCATGCCGGATGCTGAAGACGTACGCCGTATCGCACTGTCCCTGCCGGACACCACGGAGAAGGTCGCCTGGAGCATGCCCACGTTCCGGGTGGCCGGGAAGATGTTCGCCACCCTGCCCGAGGACGAGACGTCCATCGCCGTGCGCTGCCCCAAGGAGGAGCGCGACGAGCTGGTGATGGCCGAGCCGGGCAAGTTCTGGATCGCCGATCACGAGGCCCAGTTCGCCTGGGTCAGAGCACGGCTGGCCGCGCTGGAGGGCGAGGACGAGCTGCGCGACATCCTCGCCGACTCCTGGCGGCAGGCCGCCCCGCCCCGACTCCTCGACGCCTACCCCGAGTTGGGGATGCCGTCCGCGGAGTGAAATCCCCGTGCTCGCGCGCCGGGGAGGGGGCATCCGCGATGACGGGAACGTACGCACGGGACGACGCGAAGGACCACCATGCTGCCCATACGACTGGCCACGACCCTGTTGGCGGTCCCGGCGATACGCAGCCTGGTCAGAGCGGACACGACAGCACCCGTGCGCTGACACGCCGCCTCGCTCACACCCCGACGCCCACCCGCCCCACCCTCTGCTCCGTCTGTCCCGCCCCGCCCATGAACCGCCCGATCCGCTTGCGCAGCCCGGCCGGGTCCAGCCCGTGCGCGGCCGTGTGCTCCTCGACCGTCCCGTAGCGGCGCAGTTCCCGGCGGGCCACGCCCAGGCCCAGCACCCGGTGCGGCACATCGGAGAGGGCCTCGCTCACCGCGGTCGTCGAGGTGCCCGCGAGATACGGCTCGACCAGCACGACGTCGGCGCCCGCCGCCTCCGTGGCCCGGCGCAGCCCTGCCGCGTCGAAGGGCCGTACGGTCGTCGCGTACAGCACGGTCACGTCCAGGCCCTCCGTGGCGGCGAGGACCGCGTCCAGCACCGGTCCCACGGCGACGACCACACCACGGCGGCCCTCGCGGACCGTCACGAAGTGCCTGCCGTCGATCACCCGCCCCTCCCGGTTGGACTGCACGGACAGCCGTACGTACACCTTGTCGTCGCCCGCGGCGACCGCGTGGTGCAGCAGGGTCTCGGCCTCGTCCGGATGCCCGGGCACATGCACGGTCCAGCCGTCCAGCGTGTCGAGGAGCGCCACATCTCCCGGGGCCATGTGCGTGTAGCCGCCGGCCGGCCAGTCGAAGGAGGCGGCCGCGCTCACCAGCACCGCCCCGGTGTCCTGGTGCCCGAGGTCCAGCTTGAGCTGCTCGAAGGGCCGCTCCACGAGGAAGCTGGCGAAGGTGTGCACCACCGGCCGCAGCCCGGTCAGCGCCAGCCCCGCCGCCGCCCCGACCAGCAGCTGCTCGCGGATGCCGACATTGACCACCCGGTCGGGATGCCGGGCCATGGCCTCGCGGAAGCCGTCCTTGCCGATCTCGGCGAGGACCACCGCGACGCGCGGGTCCTCGTCCAGCAGCCGGGAGACGACGGGGGCGAAACGGTCACGCATGGTTTCCATGAAAGTGTGCCCTTTCCAGAGTGGGGGGAGAATCAGGCGTTCTTCGGCTCGACGCGGGCCACGACCACATGCGGCCGTCCCGGATGCGGTGCGGTGAACGCGGCCTGGAGGGCCTCGTGATCGCGCCCGTCGACGGTCACCGCCGACCAGCCCGCCGCCTCGAACCGGGCGGCGATCCCGCCGGGCAGCGCATGGCTGGCGGAGGAGTTGTCGATCACGATCGTGTGCAGCCGCTCCAGTCCGGCGGGCCCGGCGAAGGCGATCGCCTCGTGGTTGCTGCCCTCGTCCAGCTCGGCGTCCCCGATCAGCACCCAGACCGCCGGGTCGTGCAGCCCCTGCGCCCGCAGCCCCAGCGCGCTGCCCACCGCGATCGGCAGCCCGTGCCCCAGCGAGCCGCTGCCGATCTCGGCCCCCGGCACCAGCACCCGGTCCGGGTGATGCCCGAGCGGGGAGTCGTACGACCCGAAGCCGGGCAGCCAGTCGGTCGGCAGGAAGCCCTTCGCGGCCAGCACCGCGTAGTACGCCATCGGCCCGTGCCCCTTGCTCAGCAGGAACCGGTCCCGGGCCGGATCGGCCCGCCGCTCCGGAGCGACCCGGAGCACCCGGTCGTAGAGCACCCACAGCACGTCGAGGGTGGAGGTGGCCGCGGGTCCGTGCTTCTCGTCGCCCGTCATCAGACTCATGAGTCCGGCCAGGTCGTCGTAGCCGTACGTCCGGCTGTCGTGCGCTGTGATCGTCATGCAGACGATCGTGCAACCTCAACCAAGCTTGAGGTCAACCGGGAAAGTGATGCGCGACCACCGAGCGGAGTGCGGTATTGTTTCCCTGCGCGTTTCGACCGGGGAAACCCCAGGTCAAACGGCACCGGGACGTGGCGCAGCTTGGTAGCGCACTTGACTGGGGGTCAAGGGGTCGCAGGTTCAAATCCTGTCGTCCCGACTTGTGTGAGCACAGGTCAGGGGTCGTGTCGGAGTGATCCGATACGACCCCTTCCGCATGTCCGGGCCCGGACACGGGCCGAGGGCCCCGGCCCGGATGTGCCGCGGCCCCGAGGCCCGTCGGAGCGTCCTCAGACCGTCGGCTCGGTGTCCCGGCGGGACAGGGCCAGGAAGGCCACGAAGCCGACGATCGCCACCGTCCAGGACAGCGTCACCGGCCCCAGTCCCCACTCGAGGCCGCCGCGCCTGCCCGGCAGCGCCATCCAGTCGGCGAGGGACGCGCCGAGCGGGCGTGTGATGACGTACGCCGTCCAGAACGCGGTCACCGCGCCCAGCAGGCGCATACGGTGGGCGACGGCCGGGACGCAGATCGCCGCGGCGAACAGGACGACCGAGCCCAGGTAGCCGAGGCCGATGGTCGCCGTGAGGTCGCCCGCGGCGGTGCCCAGGGCGAACGTGGCGAGGACGGCCGCCCAGTAGAAGAACTCGCGGCGGCGGGTGCGGATGGAGTGGATGGACAGGGTGCGCTCGCTCGCGTACCAGAGGGCGAAGACGGCCGCGAGGGCGGTGAGGAAGAGCGGGGTGGAGAGCGTGTACGGAACGCCGAGGCCCACGTGGAGCACGTCCGCGGCCATCGTGCCGAACACGCTGACCATCACGATCGCCGTCCAGTAGATCCAGGCCACGTAGCGGCGGACGGCGAACTGGAGCACGAGCGCCGCCGCGAACGCGACACCGCCGAGGCCGACCGCCGGGATCGGGCCCAGCAGATGGGCCAGGAAGTCGGAGGCGGTCTCGCCCATACCGGTGGTGAGGACCTTGATGATCCAGAAGTAGACGGTCACCTCCGGCACCTTGTTCGCGCTCTCGCGCAGGCGCGCGCGGGCATGCGTGCGGGGCCGGTCGTCCAGGACGTGCTCTGTGCTCATGGTCCGCACCCTCGCACGCGCAACTGCCGTTTCCCCAGACCTCTTTGCCGTTGTTTTGGGGCTTCTGGTGCAGCTGTTGCCACGGGCCGCCGCGAGCCTGAACGCAACCTGAACGCGTCGGTGAAATCCCTGGTCGGCGGCCTGACGGGCCTGATAAACAGACTGGTCAGGCCGCCTTCGGCGTCAGTACGCGTGGCCGACGTGCGCGAGCGCCTGCCGCAGCAGCACCCCGTGCCCGCCCGGCATCTCGCTCTGCACGGCCGGGGACGCGGCCTCCTGCGGGCTGAACCAGACCAGGTCCAGGGCGTCCTGGCGGGGGCGGCAGTCACCGGTGACCGGGACGACGTAGGCGAGCGAGACCGCGTGCTGACGCGGGTCGTGGTACGGGGTGATGCCCGCCGTCGGGAAGTACTCGGCGACGGTGAAGGGCTGGAGCGAGGTGGGGATGCGGGGGAGCGCGACCGGTCCGAGGTCCTTCTCCAGATGGCGCAGCAGCGCGTCGCGGACCCGTTCGTGGTGCAGGACGCGGCCGGAGACCAGGGTCCGGCTGACCGTCCCGTCCGGGCCGATGCGCAGCAGCAGCCCGATGCTGGTGACTTCGCCGCTGTCGTCCACGCGCACGGGAACGGCCTCGACGTACAGGATCGGCATCCGGGCCCTGGCCATTTCCAGCTCGTCCGTGGACAGCCAGCCGGGCGTCGTCTCGGTCATGTCAGACATTGCTTGATCATACTTTCCGGGTGGGGCGCCCGCCGGGGTCGCGCGCCGAGGCGGATGAGTGGGGTCCGTACAGGCGTCGGGCGTTGTCGCGGCCGGTCCAGGCCGCGATCCGCAGGGCGTCGGGCAGGCTCAGCTCGTCGGCGTCGACGCGGGCCTGCAGCAGATCGGCGAGTCCCTGCCGGAAGCACAGGGCGCCGAGGTGATGGAATTCGGCCACCCCGTAGGCGTCGGAGCTGTAGAGCAGCTTGCGGAACGGGGTGATCTCCAGCGCCTCCTCCAGCACGGTCCGGCAGCGGGCCGGGCCCGTGTGGTGCAGGGCGAGGCCCACGTCCAGGTACACCTGCTCGAACACCGCGGCCAGATAGGCCGCTTGGCGGTGGTAGGGCCAGCAGTGCAGCAGCAGGACCGGGACCGTGCCGGAGACGAGGCGCAGCCAGTCGGTCAGCAGGGCCGGGTCGGCGTGGTGCAGCCGCAGGTCGGCGTCCCCGAAACCGGTGTGCAGCTGCAGCGGCAGTCCGAGGTCCACGGCGGTCCACAGCAGATGCCGTACCAGCACCGGGTCGGTGAGCCGGCCCCCGGCCGCGAGCCAGCGCCGGGCGGCCTCGGTCACCTCGGCTTCCGCCGGGCGCGCCGGATCCAGGGCGAAGCCCGTGCGATAGGCGGCCACCGACTTCACCGCCACCACACCCGGACGGCGTACGGCCTCCTCGGCGGCGGTGCGGAAGGCGCGCGCGTACCCGCCCGGCTCCACGCCCCGCGCGGCCACCGCCTCCGCCACCTGCTCCAGGCGTACGACCTCGCGGGCGGCGGCGCCCGCGGCCTCGGCCAGCTCGGCGGGGGAGGTGAGCGGGTGCGGGGCGTAGCCGGTGTCCACGAAGAACGCCTCGGCTCGCGCGGCGGTCAGGAAGCGGCGGTTGACCTCCTGCCAGCCCAGGGCGGCACGGCGGGCCGTGTAGTCGTCCGGGGGCGCGTGCCGGGGGAGGTCCAGCAGGGGTGCGCAGTGCCGGCGCACGGCCACGCCGACGGGGCTGTCGAAGGGCGACACGCCCGGCCAGGCCTCGCCCTCGGTGAGCAGCGAGGCGAACTCCTCGGGCGCGAGGTCGGCCGTCACCGCGCCGTGGCAGTGGTGGTCCACCAACTCCAGCTCGGCGAGGGCCTCGTGGACCGGTCCCGGCGTGGCCACGGTCAGTACACCCAGCGGTAGGCCGCCGCCACCCGCGCGTCGTCCAGCCCCTCGACGGCCGCCGCCTCGCCGAGCCGTACGGCGGTCACCGCGTCCGCGAGGACGGGGCCCAGCGCGGCCCGCAGCACCTGGTCCGCCCGGAACTCCCGGGTGGCCTGCGGCAGCGACTGCGGCAGCCGCCGTACGCCGAGGGCCGCCGCCTCGTCCGCGCCGTACCGGGCCGGGTCGCCGGTGATCTCCTCGGGCAGCTCCAGCCCCTCGGCCAGACCGTGGAGGCCCGCGGCGATGACACAGCCGAGGGCGAGATAGGGGTTCGCGGCCAGGTCGACCGGTTTGACCTCCAGATTGGCGTCCTGCGCGCCGTGGCCCGCCGTGCCGGTGACCATCCGCAGCGCCGCCTCGCGGGTCTCCCGGCCCCAGCACGTGAACACCCCGGCCCACTGGGACGGTTTGAGCCGCAGATAGCTGGCCGGGCTCGGCGCGGTCACCGCCGTCAGCGCGGGGAGGCGGCCCAGGATCCCGGCCGCGAAGGACTCCGCCTCGGACGTCATGCCGTACCGGCGCGCGCCGCCCGCGTGCAGATTCGTATCGCCACGCCAGCAGGACAGATGCAGATGGCCGCCGTTGCCGACGCCCTCCGCGAACACCGCGGGCGCGAACGACACCCGCAGGCCGTGCCGCTGCGCCACCGCCCGGATCGTCTGCCGGACCAGCACGCTGCGGTCGGCCGCCGCCACCGGGTCCAGCGCGCCCACCGAGACCTCGAACTGCCAGGACGCGGACTCGGGATGGAGCTGGTCGACGGCCACGTCCTGCGCGGCGAACGCGGCCAGCAGATCGGCGGTGTAGTCGCTCAGCTCCACCTGACGGATCGCTCCGTAGGCCGGTCCTGACGCCGCCGACACGAACTCACCGGCCGGCGCCGAGCCCAGCCCGACCGCCCACTCCACCTCGATCGCCGCCTTGAACGCGAGGCCGTGGTGCTGCGCCGCGTCGGTGACGATCCTGCGCAGAAAGGTTCTGGCACAGCAGGGGTGCCGGGCGCCCTCCTGGGTGATCCGGTCCACCGGCGCCCACGCCCAGCCGGGCTGCCCGGCCAGCGCCACCAGCTGGTCCAGGTCCGGAAAGAGCCGCAGATCACCGTCGGGGGAGCCGAGGACGTCGGTGGTGACGATCGAGCCGTCGGCCAGGAAGGTGTCGAACACCGGGGACATGCCGACACCCCAGGACACGGCCGCCTCCAGCCGGGCCGTCGGAATCGTCTTCACCCGGCAGACGCCCGCGGTGTCCACATAGGCCAGCACGATCCCGCGCACGCCCCGCGCCGCCAGGTCCGCGGTGAACCCGGCGACCCGGCGCAGATCCTCCGGGCGCCCGCCGGGCACGGGGTCGGCAAGGGTGGTCATACGTCCTCCTCGGCTTGACTCCTCCCCGGCGGGTCCGCGCGGTGCCGGCGCGTCAGGGTTTCACGGCCACGGCGCCGAACTGCGGCACCGCGGCGGCGGACGCCGACCCCGCACGCCACTGCGAGCAGGGCACCAGGCCCGGCTCGACCAGCTCCAGACCGTCCAGGAATCCGGCGATCTCCGCGCGGCTGCGGGCGGTGATCGGCGGGGTGGCGTTGGCGTTCCAGAACTCCATCGCGGCCACGTTGCCCTCGCCGCCCACGTCGGCGTCGTAGGTCGGATGGGTGAGGACGAGATGGCTGCCCGAGGGCAGCGCCGCCATGAGCCGGCGCACGATGTCGCCGGCCTCGTCGGTGTCCAGGACGAAGTTCAGGATGCCCAGCATCATCAGCGCCACCGGCCGGGTCAGGTCCAACGTTTCGGCGGCGCGCTGCAGGATGCCGTCCGGGTCGCGCACATCGGCGTCCACATAGTCCGTCGTGCCCTCGGGGGAGCTGGTGAGCAGCGAGCGGGCGTGCACCAGCACGATCGGGTCGTTGTCGACGTACACGATCCGGGACTCGGGGGCGATCCGCTGCGCGATCTCGTGGGTGTTGTCCACGGTGGGCAGTCCGGTGCCGATGTCCAGGAACTGCCGTATCCCGCGCTCGGCGGACAGGAACCGCACCGCCCGGGCCAGGAACTCCCGGTCCGCGCGGGCCACCGCCCGGATCACCGGGAACATCCCGGCGACGTGCTCACCGACCCGCTGGTCGACCTCGTAGTTGTCCTTGCCGCCGATCCAGTAGTTCCACACCCGGGCGTTGTGCGCCACGGAGGTGTTCAGCTTCGCCGGTCCGGCTGCCGGGGACTGGCCCTCGGTCACGTCGCCGCCCTTCTCCGGTTGCGGTCCTCCGCCGTCATTGTGCCGCCGGTCGATCGCCCTGTCCCGGGAACCGCGCACCATGGGCGGTTCGGGGCGGCTCCGGGACGCCCCGGTACATAAGGAACACTGGACCGGTACGCCGTCCCCGACCGGAAGCAGGACATGCCCGCCACGCCCACGCCCCTCCTGGACCTCCCCGGCCTGCCCGCCGGCCCCGCCGACATCCGGCTGATCGTCACCGACATGGACGGCACCCTGCTGGACGACGCCAAGCGGATCCCCGACGGGCTGTGGCCGATGCTCGCCGAGCTGCGCCGGCGCGGGGTGCTGTTCAGCCCGGCGAGCGGCCGCCAGTACGCCACGCTGGCCCGGCAGTTCGCGGACGTCGCCGAGGGCATGGTGTTCATCGCGGAGAACGGCACATATGTGGTCCGCGACGGCGTGGAGCTGAGCAGCGACATCCTCGACGCCTCGGTGGCCGCCGGCGTGGCGAGGACGGTACGGCGGCTGGTCGCGGACGGCGTGGACGTCGGCGCCGTGGTGTGCGGCAAGCGGGCGGCGTACGTCGAGCGGACCGACGAGGCGTTCCTGGCGGAGGTGCGCAAGTACTACGTCGAGCACCGGATCGTCGAGGACGTCACCGCCGTCGACGACGATGTGATCAAGGTCGCGCTGTTCGACTTCGGGCCCGCCGAGCACTCCACCGCCCCGGCCCTCGCCCCCTTCGCCGGCACCCACCAGGTCGTCGTCTCCGGCGAGCACTGGGTCGACGTCATGAACCGCACCGCCGACAAGGGCACCGCCCTGCGGGGCCTGCAGCGGGCGCTCGGCATCACCCCGGCGCAGACCATGGTCTTCGGCGACTACCTCAACGACCTGGAGATGCTCGACGCGGCCGACTGGTCGTTCGCCATGGCCAACGCCCATCCCGAGGTCGTCCGCCGCGCCCGCCACCTCGCCCCGTCCAACAACGACAACGGCGTGCTGCGGACCGTCTCCCGCGTCCTCGGCCTGTGACTCGGCTGCCGGGGCGGGCCGCGTCCGTGTCAGGGCTTGCGGCCCACCGCTCCGTACAGTGACACGGGGCCCGCGCCGTCCGGGGGCTCGGTGGGGCGCCAGTCGGCGACCGGTACGACGCCCGGGTCCAGCAGATCGAGTCCCTCGAAGAAGGCGGCCACCTCGTCGCGGGAGCGCGCGACCAGGGTCACCCCGCCCGCCGCGTACGCGGCGATGCCCTTCTTGACGTTCTCCGGTTCGAAGTCGGCCGTCATCGTCGACAGCACCAGGCAGCTGCCCGGCGCCAGTGCGTCCAGCAGCGTCGACACCACCGCGTGGGCGCCGTCCTCGTCGGCGACGAAGTGGAGCAGCGCGATCAGGGACAGGGCCACCGGACGGCCGAAGTCCAGGACCTGGGCGGCCTGTTCGAGGATGGCACCCGGATCGCGCGCGTCGGCCTGCACATACTCCGTCACGCCCTCGGGTGTGCCGCGCAGCAGCGCGTTCGCGTGGGCCAGCACGATCGGGTCGTTGTCGACGTAGACCACCCGCGCGTCGGGCGCCACGGACTGGGCTATCTGGTGCAGGTTCGGCTCGGTCGGTATGCCGGTGCCGATGTCCAGGAACTGGCGCATGCCGTCCTCGGCGAGCGTGCGCGTGGCCCGGTGCATGAAGGCGCGGTTGGCGCGCGCGGCGCGGACGGCTCCCTGGTCGATCTCCGTGATGCGGCGGCCGAGTTGCTCGTCGACGGGGTAGTTGTCCTTGCCGCCGAGGAACCAGTCGTACACCCTGGCCGGATGCGGTCGCGTGGTGTCTATGTACTGCGTGGCCGGCTGGGTCCCCGTCACGTGCTGCTCCTCCGCTCGGCTGGTCACTCCGACGTGCGAACAGCAGTTTGACACGGCTCCGACTCCTCGCGGGCTTCTCTCACCTGCCGGGCGGTCCAGCCGGTCCGATCAGCTGGGGAGCGACCGGTCCAGGAAACGGATCACCTCCGCGAAGACCTCCTTCTTGTCGATCTCGTGGAACACCTCGTGCCGTGCCCCGGCGAAGATCCGCTCGGTCGACCGGCCGCCGGCGAGCCGCTCGACACCGATGCGGCTGCCGGGCAGCGGCACCAGCCGGTCGTCGTCCCCGTGCAGCCACAGCAGCGGCAGCGGGCCCACGTCACCACCCTGCTCGACAGCCCGAAGGGTCCGCGCGAACGCCTCCACCGTCGGCCGCTTCATCGGCCCGTGCCACACCAGCGGATCGGCGGTGTAGGCGGCACCGACGGCCGGGTCCCGGGAGAGCGCGGCCGGGCTGATCGGCGTGTCCGGGATCTCGGGAAGGGCCAGCAGCCGCCCCGGCAGCTCCCAGGCGCCGATCACCGGCCCGGACAGGATCAGCGCGCTCAGTTCGGCGCCGTACCGCTGGGCGTAGCGGGCCGAGATCAGTCCGCCCATGGAGTGGCCGACCAGGACGAGCGGCAGGCCGGGGTGCGCGGCCCGGGCCAAGTCCGCCACGCGGTGCACATCGGTGACCACGTCCTCGAAGTCCTCGATCACCACCCGCTCCCCGGCCGACCTGCCGTGGCCGACGTGGTCGGGCCCGTACACGGCCGCCCCGTGCCCGGTGAGGACGGTGGCCAGCTCGTCGTAGCGGCCCGCGTGCTCGCCGTAGCCGTGCACCAGCAGGGCCAGATACCTCGGTGCCGGGTGCGGCCATTCGTGTACGGCGACCGGGCCGCGGGTGCCGTCGAGAGTGCGCTCGCGCACGTGGGGCATGTCTCCTCCGGCTGACTCGGTGAACGTCTCCGGGGATCTTCCCAGCGGGCCGGTCCGAGGTCTATAGTCCAAAACTAGCAGTGCTAATTAAGTGTCCCGTAGTGTCCCGTGTCGTAGGTAGTCGTCAGTAGTCGTAGGTATAGGTACAGGAGTCGAAGCCGTGCGTCCCGTCCACTTCGCGGCCGCCCGCCGCACCCCCATCGGCAAGCTGCGCGGAGCCCTGTCCTCCGTCCGGGCCGACGACCTGGCGGCCACCGTCATCCGCCACCTGGTGGCCGAGGTGCCGGGGCTCGACCCGGCCCGCATCGACGACGTCTACTGGGGCGCGGCCAACCAGGCCGGCGAGGACAACCGCAACGTCGCCCGCATGGCCGCCCTGCTCGCCGGCCTGCCCGACTCCGTGCCCGGCGCCACCGTCAACCGGTTGTGCGCCTCCGGCCTCGAAGCGGTCACCACGGCCGCGCGCACCGTCGCCGCCGGCGAGGCCGACATCGTGATCGCGGGCGGCTCCGAGTCCATGAGCCGTGCCCCCTTCGTGCTGCCCCGGCCCGACGAGGCCCTGCCGCAGCGCATCGAGACCCACGACACCCGGCTCGGCTGGCGGCTGGTCAACCCGGCGATGAGGGAGCTGCACGGACTGCTGTCCATGGGCGAGACCGCCGAGGAGGTCGCCGAGCGCTACGGCATCTCCCGCGAGCGGCAGGACGAGTTCGCCCTGCGCAGCCACCGACTCGCCGCCGCCGCACGGAAGGACGGCCACTTCGAGGACGAACTGCTGCCGGTGGAGCGCCCGGACGGCATCGTGGTCGAGCAGGACGAGTGCGTCCGCGAGGACACCTCGCTGGAGAAGCTGTCGCGGCTGAAGCCGGTCTTCCGCCCGGGCGGTACGGTCACCGCGGGCAACGCCTCGCCGATGAACGACGGTGCGGCCGGACTGCTGCTGGTCAGCGAGGAGGCCCTGAACGAGCTGGGCCTGGAGTCCCTCGGCCGGTACGTCGCCGGTGCCTCCGCCGGGGTCCACCCCGACGTGATGGGCATCGGCCCGGTCCCCGCCACCCGCAAGGCGCTGGCCCGGGCCGGCTGGAGCGTCGGTGACGTCCAGGAGGCCGAGTTCAACGAGGCGTTCGCGGCCCAGGCCCTGGCCTGTGTCGATCGGCTCGGCATCGACCCCGACCTGGTGAACCCGACCGGCGGTGCCATCGCCCTCGGCCATCCCCTCGGCTGCTCGGGCGCCCGCATCCTGACGACGCTGCTGCACCGGATGCGGCGCACGGGCGCGGAGCGGGGCCTCGCGACCATGTGCGTGGGCGTGGGGCAGGGGACCGCGGTGCTGGTCGAGCGGCACTGAGACGTCTTCAACGGGGGCTCACCGCACGGGGATTCGGCAGCACGAGCCGCAGCAAGGAAACGGAGCAGCACTCCATGGCAACCCTGTCCGTCGCCACCATCCTCGCCGAGAACGCCAGGCGTCGTCCCAACAAGACCGCCCTGGTGGAGGGGGATCTGCGGCTCACCTTCGCCGAGGTGTGGCGCAAGGCGCTGGCCCAGGCGGGTGCGCTCACCGGGCTCGCGGTACGGCCGGGCGACCGGGTCGCCCTCATGGCCCCCAACACCGCCGAGTTCCCGGTCGCCTACTACGCGATCGCCGCGGCGGGCGGGGTCGTCGTCCCCGTGCACCTGCTGCTGTCGGCCGGCGAGGTCGAGCATGTGCTCCAGGACAGCGGGGCGGCCCTGCTGCTCGTCCATCCGGGCCAGGCGGAGACCGGACGGGCCGCCGCCGACGCCCTGGGCGTCCGAGTCGTCGTCCTGGGCGAGGAGTTCGACAAGCTCGCGGCCGACGCCGAGCCGCTGCCGTCGTACGTCAGCCGCGTCGCCGACGACCCGGCGGTGATCTTCTACACGAGCGGGACCACCGGCGTCCCGAAGGGTGCGGTCCTCAGCCACTTCAACATCGTGATGAACGCGACCGTCAACGCCTTCGACGCCAACGACATCCGCGCCGACGACATCGCCCTCGGCGCGCTGCCGCTGTTCCACGCCTTCGGCCAGACGGTGTCGCTCAACTCCACCTGGCGGGCGGGCGCCACACTCGTGCTGCTGCCCCGCTTCGACGCGGCCCGCGCCATCGAGCTGATGGTGAAGGAGGGGGTGAACACCTTCCAGGGGGTGCCGACCATGTACGTCGCCCTCGCGGCGGCAGCGGCGCAGGCGGACCGGCTGCCCGAGCTGCGTGTGTGCATCTCCGGCGGGGCCTCGCTGCCGGTCGCCGTGCTGGAGCGGTTCGAGGAGGCGTTCGGCGCGCGGATCTACGAAGGCTACGGGCTGTCGGAGACCTCGCCCACGGCCACCGTCAACCAGCCGCTGTTCGGGACGAAGCCCGGCACCATCGGCCATCCGCTGTGGGGTGTCGACGTGGAGATCGCCCGTGCCGAGGTGGAGGGCCGCATCGAGCTGCTGCCGCCCGGCGAGCTGGGCGAGGTCGTCATCCGCGGCCACAACGTCTTCTCCGGGTACCTGGGCCGGCCCGAGGCCACCGCGGAGGCCCTGGTCGACGGCTGGTTCCGCACCGGCGACCTCGGCACCAAGGACGACGAGGGCTTCCTCAGGATCGTCGACCGCAAGAAGGACGTCATCATCCGCGGCGGCTACAACGTGTACCCGAGGGAGGTCGAGGAGGTCCTGATGCGTCACCCCTCGATCGCCCAGGTCGCGGTCATCGGCCTGCCCGACGAACTGCACGGCGAGGAGATCTGCGCCGTCGTCGTACCGGCACCCGGCACCGCCCCCGACGCCGCCGCCGTCACCGACTGGTCCAAGGAGCACCTCGGCCGGCACAAGTACCCGCGCCGTGTGGAGTTCGCCGAGGCGCTGCCGCTGGGGCCCAGCATGAAGGTGCTGAAGCGGGAACTCCGGGCACGGTACGCGGAAGGGGCATAACGGGCGGCAGGGGTCACCTGGCGAGACGGTCCTTACGTCGGAGGGTTGTCAGGACATAACATCGGTCCCCGCATGAACACGATGACGCTCTGGCACATGTCCGGCTGGGGGTTCGCCGCGCTCTCCTTCGCGGCCCTGCTCGTCGGCTTCTCCAAGACCGCGGTGAGCGGGGCCAACACGGTGAGCCTCGCGATCTTCGCGGCCGTCCTTCCGGCCCGCGCCTCCACCGGCGTGCTGCTGCCCGTCCTGATCGCCGGTGACGTGCTCGCCGTCCTCACCTACCGGCGCCATGCCCACTGGCCCACCCTGTGGCGGCTGTTCCCGGCCGTCGCCGGGGGTGTCGTGGTGGGCACGCTCTTCCTGATGTGGGCCGACGACGGGATCGTACGGACCTCGATCGGCGCGATCCTGCTGCTCATGGCCGGTGTCACGGTGTGGCGGCGGCGCACGGCGGACGCCGTGGAGCCGCCCGACCCGGTCACCACTCGGACCGGCCGCGCCAAGGCCCGCTCGTACGGCGTGCTCGGCGGGTTCACCACGATGGTCGCCAATGCGGGCGGCCCGGTGATGTCCCTGTATCTGCTGTCCGCCGGATTCCGGAAGCTGGGCTTCCTCGGCACCTCCGCCTTCTTCTTCCTCATCGTGAACGTGTCCAAGGTGCCGTTCAGCGCGGGCCTCGGTCTGATCGACGGGCGCTCGCTGCTCCTTGACGCCGCGCTCGCGGTCTTCGTCGTACCCGGTGCGTTGTTCGGCAAATGGGCTGTGAACAGGATCAACCAGCGACTCTTCGAACAACTCGTGATCGCGGCGACGATCGTGGGCGGAGTGCAGCTGCTACTCCCCTAGCCCCAGCAGCGCCGGGAGGTCCGCGAAGGAGTCCAGGACGTGGTCGGGGGTGCCGCTCGCGCCGTCCAGCGTCTCCTGCTGGAACTTCCCGGTCCGCACCAGCACCCCGGTGAGCCCGGCCCGTTGCGCCGCGAGCACGTCCGACTCCACGTCGTCGCCCACCATCAGCGCCTGCCCGGCGCCGACCCCGAGCCGGGCCAGCGCCGCCTCGAAGAAGGCCCGCGACGGCTTGCCCGTCACCTCCGCCTCGACCCGGGCCGCCTTCTCCAGCCCGAGCAGAAACGCCCCCGAGTCGAGCTGCAGCCCCGCGTCCGTGCGCCAATACAGATTGCGGTGCATGGCCACCAGCCGCGCACCGCGCTGCAGAAACCCGAACGCCCGGTTGAGCGCCGCATAGCCGAACTCCGGCCCCGCACCGCCCAGTACGACCACCTCGGGATCGTCGTCCACCAGGGTGACCCCGGCGATATCCTCCGCGATGTCCCCGCTGTTCAGCAGCGCGCAGCGGGCGCCCGGGAAGTGCTCGGCCAGGTGGGCGGCGGTGACCGAGGGCGCCGTGAGGACGTCCTCGGCACCCACCTCGAAACCGGCCCCGGCCAGCGTCTCGGCGATCGACGCCCGGGTCCGGGACGTCGTGTTCGTCACCAGCGCCACACCGAGCCCGGCCGCCCGGATCCTGCCCAGCGCCTCCACCGCACCCGGCAGCGGCTTCCAGGAGACGGTGAGGACACCGTCGATGTCGATCAGCACGCCCCGCACGGACTCCATGACTCCCCTGACCTCCATGACGGCTACGAGGGCTATGACCGCTATGACGTCAGACCGTAGCGACCCGGACGCCGGAGAGGCCCGCACAACCTCGTACGCTCACCCCTATGCCCGCGCACGTCCTGATCCTCGGCGGCACCACCGAGGCCCGCCGCCTCGCCGCAGACCTGGCCGCCCGTCCCGGCGTCCGGGTCACCACATCCCTGGCCGGCCGGGTCGCCCGGCCGGGAGCGGTGGCGGGCGAGGTGCGGATCGGCGGCTTCGGCGGCGCGCAGGGCCTCGCCGACTGGCTGCGCGCCCACTGCGTGGATGCCCTGGTCGACGCCACCCACCCCTTCGCCGAGGCGATCACGGCCAACGCCGCCCGCGCGGCGGCCTCCACGGGGACCCCGCTGGTCGTCCTGCGCCGCCCCGGCTGGCGACCGGCCCCAGGGGACCGCTGGTACGACGTCCCGTCCCTGGCCGGTGCCGCCGAGGCGCTGCCCGGCCTCGGCCGCCGGGTCTTCCTCAGCACCGGACGACTGGGCCTTGCCGCGTTCGCCCATCTGACGGACCTGCACTTCGTCGTCCGCTCGGTCGAACCGCCCGAGCCGCCCCTGCCGCCGGACACCGAACTGGTCCTCGCACGCGGGCCGTTCACGGTGGCCGAGGAGACGGAACTGCTGCGCGCCCACCGCATCGAGGTCCTCGTGACCAAGGACAGCGGCGGCGAGGCGACGGCCGCGAAGCTGACGGCCGCACGCGAACTCGCCGTGCCCGTGGTCGTCGTACGCCGGCCTCCGCTCCCGCCGGGCGTGGCGGCGGTGCCCGATGTGCCGGGCGTACTGGAACGGCTCGGCCTCCGCCCCGGGTGAGGACCGACTCCCTCAGCCGGCCGACGGGCGACCAGAGTCAGCTGCTGCCCGTGTCGTACCAGCCGGCAGCGGCGGGCCCTAACGGTTCGCCGGTCACGGTTACGACGTCACGAGCACACGGGTGGACCAGTGCCGCATACGGGACGGCCCGCCCGAGTGCCGCCCGCTACCGATCGGCCGAGTTCACTGATCGCCAGGGTTCCTGCGCAGCAGATACGTGTCCATGATCCAGCCCTTGCGCTCACGGGCCTCGGCCCGCACCCGCTCGATGCGCGGAGCGGCCTCGGCGATCGGGCCGGAGACCAGGATCTCGTCCGCAGTGCCGAGGTACGCGCCCCAGTAGATGTCGATGTCGTCCCCGGCGTACTCCCGGAAGGCCTGGTGTGCGTCCAGCATCACGACCACGTCGTCCACGCCCTCGGGGAACCCCTCGGCCAGCCGCCGCCCGGTGGTGATCTGCACCGGCCGGGCCACCCGGTTCAGGCCCGTGCGATGCCGGGCGACCAGGGTGGAGACGCTGCTGATGCCGGGTATGACGTCGTACTCGAACACGACCTCTCCGCGCGCCAGCACCTCCTGGAGAATCCCGAGCGTGCTGTCGTACAAGGCCGGATCGCCCCACACCAGGAACGCGCCGGTGCCGTCCTCGCCCAGCTCCTCGGCGATCAGCCGCTCGTAGATACCGGCGCGGGCACTGCGCCAGTCCTCCACGGCCGGTGAATACGCCGGTCCGCCCGCCTTCCGGTCCCGCTCCGGGTCACGGGCCTCCACCACCCGGTACGACCCCTCGGGCAGATGCGCGTCCAGCATGTCCCGGCGCAACTGGGTGAGGTCGCTCTTCACCTCGCCCTTGTCGAGCAGGAAGAACACGTCCGTGCTCCGCAGCGCTCCGACGGCCTGCAGGGTCAGCTGCTCGGGGTCGCCCGCGCCGATACCGATGACATGAATCTTTCGCACACCCCGAGTCTGCCGCATGCCACTGACACCACGTCCATCGCCTCTGCGGGGCGCGCTGTCGTTCAGTGCGGACGTGGGGCGAGCCGGGGCGCCTCGGTGCGCGCGTCCACCGGTCCGGAGCCGTCGGCCACGCGCTGCGCCAACTCCCGCGCCCACCGGGCGAGGCCCGGCAGGTCCAGCCCGTACAGGCCGTCCGCGTCGCGGGCCACAGCCCACTCCTCGACCGCCGCCGCGCCCCGCCGCAGCAGGCGCGCCCCGCCGACGGCGTTGCCGCGGGCCGCGTGGGTGAGCCCGACCGCCAGCTGGGCCAGGCCCCGCCACAGTGCGCGCTCGTCCTCCGGGCCCGACTTCCAGGCGTCCTCGAACACCTCGTGCGCATGGAACGGCTTCCCCGCGTCCAGCAGCGCCTGTGCCTCGGTGACCGTCTCCCGAGGCGTCCGTACGACCCCCTCCGGTTGCCGGGGGACGCCCTGCGCGTCGTACGGCAGCGGCCGCCCGAGCCCGTCCCGGGGCCGCGCGCTGCGTGCCCGCCCGTCCGCGTCCCGGTCCCTGGCATCCGATGCGTCCGCGTTCGTCATACCGCCGATTGTCCCCCGCCCACGCCGGGCCCTCTTCGGCGCACCCCCGCGCGTGGGGTAAAGTTCTGTTCGCGCGATCACGCGGGCCACCGCGAGTGAGCGCATCGGGACGTGGCGCAGCTTGGTAGCGCACTTGACTGGGGGTCAAGGGGTCGCAGGTTCAAATCCTGTCGTCCCGACTTATGAGAATGAGTCAGAGGCTGTGCCGGAACAATCCGGCACAGCCTCTCTCATTTCTGGGCTTTCTGGGCTTTCTGGGCGGGCGAAAAGGTGAACTGCCCTGGGCCGAGGCGCGCTTCGGATCGAGTCGGCCGAACACAACCGCGAGCGGCTTGGCCCGGCTCACTGATCGAAGGCCCTCACTCACTGGTCGGCGTCGGGAAGCCAGGTGCTGCGCACCACCTTGTCCTCGCCCGCGCTGGCGAGATAGCGGCCGTCCGGATAGAACGCCAGGGCGTTCACCGAGCGGGCATGCCTGACGGTGAGCAGTGACTCCCCGGTACCAGCCCGCCATACGCAGACCGTGCCGTCCCTGCTGCCGGTGGCGACGAGGACGCTGTCGGGGCTGAACGCCACTGCTCGCAGACCGCTGTTGTGCTTCACCTGGAAGAGCGGGGTCCAGGCCTCCGTCTCGCTGATCCGGGCGGTACGGTCCTCGCTGCAGGTGGCGATCTTGCGCCCATCCGGGGAGTAGGCGGCACCGAGGACGAAATCGCCGTGCGGAATCCGCGCCTGCTGCCGTCCGGTGATCAGGTCCCAGACGTACGCGTTCTTGTCCTCGGACGCCGTGAGCAGCAGGCGCCCGTCCGGGCTGAAGGCGACGGCCTTGACCGCACGGGCATGGGGCAGGGACAGCAGACGGTTCCCGGTGCGTACATCCCACACGCAGGCCGTCGCATCCGCGCTCCCGGTGGCCAGGTATCGACCACTGTGGTCGAAGTCCACCGCGTTGACGAAGTGCTGGTGGGCCAGTTCGGCGGCCAGCGACCCGGTTGCCATCTCCCAGACGCGCGCAACGTTGTCCGTGCTGCCGGTCGCCAGTCCCTCGCCGTCGGGACTGAAGGCGAGCGCGTTCACCATCGTGCTCCATCCGCCGAGCCGGCGTGCCCAGGCCGGCCGGCCGGTGGTCATGTCCCAGACCCGCACGAGTCTGCGGGAGCCGGTGGCAAGCAGCCGGCCCTGCGGATGGACGGCCAGACTGACCACCCAGTGCTCGGTGTCGATCTCCGGTAGGGGGGTGATGCCCGGGGAGGGCTTCCTGCGGGGCGGCGGCGTCCCATGAGCAGGCGATGGCGAGGGCTCTGCGGCGGGCGCCTCGGTGTGCTTGGCACGCTCCGCCTCCCGCTGAAGCTCGTTGATCTCGTGGACCACGGTCCGCGCCGGAGCGGACGGTCGCGGGGAGGTGAGGTCGAAGAGCCGGGCGTCGCCGCTGCGCTGGTACAGGACGGGAGTGAAGCACTCCAGGCTGTCATCCTTGTCGGTGCGCAGCGCGATGCGGGCGGTGCGCACCGCCTCGTCGACCGGCCGGTTCGCTGCGAGAGACTGGTAGAAGGCCCGGGCGAAGAGGACGGCCGCCTTGTCGGTCACTGGGAACTGCATGGCCACGACGGCCGGCACCGTGTACTCCAGCTCGGCCGCAGTGCTGGAGAACAGATCCTGTCCGCGGGAGGTACCGGTCTCGCAACTGTTGAGCACGACCAGGCGCGGTGCCGGATCGGCGATACTGATCAGCGAGCCGAGCGCCTCGGCGTGCAGGGGATCCTCCCGGCCCTGCTCGTCCGCGAAGACGATCATCCCCTGGCGTCTGAGATCGTCGAACCTCCCGTGACCCGTGAAGTGAAGGATGTGGCAGCCGCGCAACAGGGCCTCGAAGAGATCCTGCTTGGTCTGGCCGCCCACCCACTCCAGCTGCACCACCCGCTCGTCGATCAGCGGTTTCAGAGCGGTGTCGAGGCTCTTCCGCTCGGCCTCCGCGTCCAGCGCCCCCAGCGAGCCGGGCAGGGACACCATGCCGAGGATGTGCAGCGGCGGCTCCACCCGCAGCGGTGAGACCGGCTCCAGAATCTCGACGTAGCGGATGATCGGGTGGTGCAGGCATAGGTATCCGCCGAGCTTGGCGTCGTGCAACAGCTCCCACGGCAGCGCCGCCAGTTCCGGGGAGCGGACCCGCAGCACCATGCGCAGCTTCTGCCCATGCTCCTGTGCCTTCTGCCTGCTGGAGAGGTAGAGAGCCTTGATCGCGCTCTGGAAGACGGCGTCGCACAGCATCCCCCCGACCTGTCGGGCGGGCGCCTCCAGCTCGGTCCCCGCACCCCGTGAGCGCACGGCGGACCCGAGCACCGCAGCCTGCAACGAGGGCATCCTGCCCAGCAGATCTTGCGCGTCGATCTCGGCAACCGTACGGTCCTCACCGCACGGGGATGACACCTCGATGCTGTAACCGGCGGGTGCCTCGCTCATTTCGAGGACGAAGTCGAATCCATCCGCCATGGCGCCGCGCCCTTTTCTCCCGCAGGCCGGTCAGCTTCCATCGGGGGTCTGCGAGGGCGTCGGGGGAGTGGTGTCTGTCGGCCCTGGGGGCTGTGAGGTGTTGTCTACCCAGTTGGTGAAGTCGGAGAATTTCTGTGGGTCCGATTCCTCGGCCATGACGACGATGTTGTAACGCCGGTCCGTGTATATCGCCACGGTGGAATTGCCGTCCATGTAACAGGCGTAGTCGCCGTCGGTGATCGACTGGTCACTGAGGAAGTAGGTCGTCTTGCTGCCCCTCTTGTAGTCGTCAATGGTGTTGCACTGGGTTCCTTGACGGTTCGAGGGGCTGGATTCCTGCATCCAGTACGTCTGCATGGAATTCACGTCGGGGAACATGACGTACCAGACGCTGTCCGGGACACTGCCCTGCGTGCTGCAGTCCAGCTCCACCCCTTTCTTCGGGGATTCCACGGCTTCCGTGCAGTTCAACGTGGACTTGACGTCGGGTGGAATGTGAGCCCTGAGGTCGGCCAGGGTGGGGGCGCTCTTCTCCGTCCCGGTCCACATCCCCCAGAATCCGCCCGCCAGCAGCAACACGCCGAGTGCAGCGAGCACGACGCGCGGTGCTCGGTGCATCTTGGGGATGGTCATGAGGCGGCGGGAGATGCCGCTGCCGATCAGGGCGGCAGCCAGCAGGAGAACTCCGATGACAATGAGAACGATCTCGACGGCGAGTGGCATGGCTCCGCTCCTCCGTGGGTGAAGCCGCATCATCTGCGGCCGAAACCCACCCGCCCTGCCCTCGTCTTCAGCGCACGCTGGGAAATAAGAGAACCATCAACTACCTAGCCATACTTGGTTTTTCGTGCTAATCCAGAGTTTATGGCGATTATGGAGTTCCCGCTACATGACGGCGGTGCCGTGCTCGTCAGAGTCTCCGACGAGCAGGCGCCGGGCCCCATGCTCACCCGGGGCGCACCGACCTCCGCAGTGATCGAGAAGGCCGAGGGCACATTCGACTCCCTCGCCCACGCCGTGCGCGTGGTGGCTCATGGCATGGCTGTCCAGATGGACGACCTCGTCCAGCGCCCGGACGTCCTCCTTGTGGAATTCGGTGTCGAACTGAACGCCCAGGCCGGGGCGGTCATCACCTCGGCTGGCGCCACGGCTCAACTGAAAGTCAGCCTGACGTGGAACAAGGCCTGACACCGTGTCCTGAAGGCGCTTGCTGGTGAGAAGTCACGTCGCGCCTGGTGCGGCCCCGGATGCGGTTCAACAGCGCGGTCAGCGTGGCCGGGTACCAGGCGGCGCCTGTGCGCGAGGGTGCCGCCGCGCTCGGCGTACGCCGACATGTTCGGGGCCAACACCAGGCGCCTCCGGGTGGGCGCGGAAGAACCACGCCGGAGGCGCCCCATGCGCGTGGTGCGCTTCACGTAGGTCTCTTTCAAGTGCCGGTGCTTCAGCCCTTGTTGGAGCCGAGGGTCAGGCCGCTGACGAACTGGCGCTGGAGGGCGAAGTAGACGACCAGGGTGGGGATCGCCGTCAGGAGGGAGCCTGCCGCCACCAGGTTGGGGTCGGTGAAGTACTGGCCGGAGAGGTTGTTAAGGGCCGAGGTGATCGGCATGTTCTCGCCGGTCGAGATCAGGACGAGGGCCCAGAAGAAGTCGTTGTAGATCCAGATCGACAGCAGGGTGGCCAGGGCCGCCATCGCGGGCTTGCACAGCGGCAGCGTGATCTGCCAGTAGAGCCGCCATACCGAGGCGCCGTCGACCAGCGCGGCCTCCGTCAGCTCGTGCGGCAGCGAGCGCATGTAGTTGCTCAGCACGAAGGCACAGAAGCCGGACTGGAACGCCACGTGGATCAGGACCAGGCCGAGCGCGGAGTCGTACAGCTTGCCGCTCGCCGTGATGCCCGGCAGGTCCGTCAGCAGGTACAGCCGGTACAGCGGGGTGACGATGACCTGCTGGGGCAGCAGGTTGCCGGCTGTGAAGACCAGCAGCAGGGCCAGGTTGAGGCGGAAGTCGAAGCGGCTGACGTAGAACGCCACGCAGGAGGACAGGAACAGGGTCAGCAGGACGGCCGGTACCGCGATGACCAGCGTGTTGCCGAAGTAGTGCAGCATGTCCGACTGCTGGAAGGCGTTCGTGAAGTTCTCGAAGCTCAGCTTGTCGGGCCAGGAGACATAGCCCTTGGTGCTGGTCTCGCTGTACGGACGCAGCGCCGAGAAGATCGCCCACAGGAGCGGGGCCAGCCAGGCCAGGGCGGTGCCCGCGAGGAAGACGTGCAGCAGGACACGGGCGGGACGGACCGGGGCGCGGCGCTTCAGCGGGAGAGTGGTGCTGCTCATGCGCGGCGCTCCTTGCGGAAGGTGGCGATCAGATAGGGGATGATCACGGCTAGGGAGATCACAAGGAGCACCACGGCGATCGCGGAGCCGTAACCGATCCGGCTGGATTCGCCGATGATGTTGTTGGTCACCAGGATCGACAGCAACTCCGTGCCCTGGGCTCCCTTGTTGAAGACGAAGACCAGGTCGAAGGCGCGCAACGCCTCGATGATGGTGACGACCAGGACGACCGTGTTGGTCGGGCGCAGGGTGGGGAAGATGACGTTCTTGAACGTCTGCCACTCGCCCGCGCCGTCCAGCGCGGCGGCCTCCCTGAGCGAGGGGTCGACGCTCTTCAGGCCGGCCAGGTACAGGATCATCATGTAGCCGGTGTGCCGCCAGGACGCGGCGATGAGGACCGCCCAGAGGTTCAGGTGCGGGTCGCCGATCCAGTCGATGTAGTGGCCGGGCTTGTTGGCGCCGATGATGCTGTTGATCAGGCCGGTGTCCGGGTTGTAGACCAGCTGCCAGACGAAACCGATGCAGGCCATCGAGATGACGACCGGCAGGAAGAACGCGGTCTGGTAGACCCGGCTGAAGCGGATCCGCTTGTCCAGCTGCACGGCCAGGAACAGGCCGAACGGCGTCGGGATCAGGATCAGCACCACGAACCAGACCACGTTGTGCTGGACGGCCGGCCAGAACTGCGGGTTGTCGTTGAAGAGTTGCTTGAAGTTGTCCAGGCCCACCCACTTGATCGAGTCGAACCCGATGCCGTCCCAGGTGGTGAAGGCGAGGAAGATCGAGGCGATGGCGGTGACCCACACCAGGAGCACGTGCAGGATCGTGGGCACGCCCGCCATCAGGGCGAGCGTCATCCGGTCGCGGCGGGTCAGCAGGCGCCGGCGGCTCTGCACGGCCCGCTTCCTTTGCGGCTTGGGCCCCGCGGGCGGCACGGTGGCCGCCTGCGGGGTCTGCGTCGTCGTATCCGTCGTCATCGGGTCGCTCACTCGGACGCGAAGATCGTCTTCTTCTGGCGCTCGATGGACGACAGCAGGCTGTCCACGCCCTGGGGGTTCTGGAGGAACTTCTGCAGGCCCGGCTGCATCACCGTGGAGGTGAAGTCGGGCCGGGAGTCGCGGTCCATGAACTGGGTGAGGCTCTTGGCGCTGCCGATCATGTCGAACGCCTTCTTCTGCAGCGCCGAGTACGCGGAGGTGCTCGCCTTGCTGGAGGCGGCGACCACGCTCGGGTCGCCCTTGAGGTACATCTCCTCGGCCGCCGGAGAGCCCAGGTACTCCAGCAGCTTGACGACACCGGCGTGGTTCTTCGGGGCCTTGCTGACCATGAAGCCGTCGGTCGGCGCCTCGACCGTGTCCTGGCCGTACGCGGAGTTGATCTCAGGGAAGGGGAAGAAGTCGAGGTCGTCCAGGTCGGCCTTGTTCGTGAACTGCTGGGCCACGAAGGAGCCGAGGAGATACATGCCGGCCTTCTTCGAGACCAGCGTCTGCGCGGCGTCCTGCCAGGTACGGCCCATGAAGCCGTCCTGGTGGTAGGGGAGCAGCTCGGCCCAGTGGTCGAAGACGGCCTTCACCTTGGCGTCGGTCCAGGAGGCCTTGCCCGCCATCAGCTGCACATGGAAGTCGTAGCCGTTGAGGCGGAAGTTGATCTGGTCGAAGGTGCCCATGGCCGGCCAGGCGTCCTTGTCGCCGAAGGCGATCGGGATCAGGCCGTCCTTCTTCATCTGCTTGCACAGGGCCACGAGTTCGTCCCAGCCCGCGGGGACCTTGTAGCCGTGCTGCTGGAAGACGCTCTTGCGGTAGAAGATCGCCCAGGGGTACGTCGTCAGAGGCACGAAGTAGTACTTGCCGTCCTCGCCCTTGCTGAGCTTCTTCATCGCGTCCGGGAAATTGTCCCCGATCTTCTGCCACACGTCGTCGATCGGTGTGGCCAGCTTCTTCGCCGCGAAGAACTGCATGCGGTAACCGGCGAACCAGTTGAACACATCGTCCGGCGTGCCCTGCAGGTAGGAGTTGATCTGCTCCTGGAAGGTGTTGTGGTCCTTCGTGTTCACGGCGACCGTGATGCCGGACTGCTTCTTGAAGTCGGCGTACACGGCCTCGAAGGCCTTCTTCGGCACGGCGTCCGAGGCGTTGGAGCCGAGCGTGACGGTCTTCGGGTCGGAGGAGGAACCGCTGCCTCCACAGGCGGACAGCAAGGGTATGCCGGCACCGGCGAGCAGGGCGGCACCGCCCGCTCCGC
This sequence comes from Streptomyces sp. NPDC052101, assembly GCF_040680235.1. Classification (NCBI taxonomy): domain Bacteria; kingdom Bacillati; phylum Actinomycetota; class Actinomycetes; order Kitasatosporales; family Streptomycetaceae; genus Streptomyces; species Streptomyces sp. NPDC052101. The sequence continues at coordinate 32,688 of NZ_JBFAWH010000038.1, read as the reverse complement.
GCAGCAGCGAGCGACGGCTGGGACCCGGGACGGAAAGACCGGAGGGGGAGAGGCGCATGGCGGCTCCTGAGGAATACAGGGCTCGGTCAAGGGGATGAGTTGATCACCGAAAGATCGTCGAAACCGCTCAGAAACCAACTCGACCGAACATCGTGGGCGTAATAACAGCCCCAAGTCCGCTCATGCGTCAATAGGTCGGCCTCCACTCGACGGTCTCTTGCCCGAAACGTAATCGTCATCGTTACCTGCGTGTTCGCCGCGGCGCAGGCGCGACAGCCCCCACGGCTCGGGCGGCCGTGGGGGCTGTGTGAACACGAGTGGTTCCGCTTCCGGTTCTGACCAGCGGTTCGGGTTCTGAGGGGCGGGGTTCGGGTTCCGGCGTTCAGGTTCTGGGGTTCGGGTTCCGGGTTCAGGTTCTTACGAGCAGCTGGAAGTCGAAGGCGTACCGCGAGGCCCGGTAGACATGGCTGCCGTACTCCACCGGCCGGCCCGTGACGTCGTACGCGGTGCGTCGCATGGTCAGCAGTGCCGCGCCCTCCCTCTCGTCCAGCAGGGCGCCCTCCTCGGCCGTCGCGCTGCGTGCGCCGATGGACTGGCGGGCGCTGTGCAGGACGATCCCGGCGGACCGCAGCATGCGGTACAGACCTGTCGACTCCAGCTGCCGGGTGGGGAGTTCGAGCAGGTCGGCCGGCAGGTAGTTGCACAGGAACGCCACCGGCTGGTCGTGGGTGCGGCGCAGCCGCTCCAGCGTGATGACCTCGGTGTGCTCGGGGAGGGCGAGGGCCGCGGCCACCTCCGGGGGCGCTGGGATCCGTTCGTTGCGCAGCACCCGGGTGGTCGGGCCCTGTCCGGCCGACTCCAGGTCGTCGTAGAGGCTGCTCAGCTCCAGCGGTCGCCTGACCTTGCTGTGCACGACCTGGGTGCCCACCCCGCGGCGGCGCACCAGCAGTCCCTTGTCGACCAGGGACTGGATGGCCTGGCGCACGGTGGGCCGGGACAGGCCGAGCCGTACGGAGAGGCCGGCCTCGTTGCCCAGGAGGTCGCCCGGGGCCAGCGTGCCGTGTTCGATGGCCGCCTCCAGCTGCTGGGCGAGCTGGTAGTAGAGCGGCACCGGGCTCGTGCGGTCCAGGGTGAAGGCGAGCGGGGCGAGCGCGCGATCACCCGGTGCCGTTCGCTGCTCGGTGCGGTGTACTGGGCTCATGCCTCTCAGGTGTAGGTCCGGGGAGGCGAAGGTGTCAATGGTTTGTACTTACATTCGGACCTGCTTGTGAAATGATGTCTTAACAAAGTATTGACAGCGGGCTCGCCAAGGACTTTGATCCCGTCCCAACGCAACAGCGTCCCTTCCCCCGTCGCACGCACAGTGAGGTGCAGGAAAGATGGACCGCTCTTCTCCCTCCCGCTTCCGGAGACTGGCCCCGGCCGTGGCCGTCGCCGCCGCGACCGCCCTGACGCTGGCGGGCTGCGCCAGCGCCCATGGCGGCAAGAAGGCCGAGGAGGCGGCACAGAACGCCTCGGCGGGCAAGGCCAACACCCCGCGCATGACCGTCGCCCTGGTCACGCACCAGGCACCCGGTGACACCTTCTGGGACACCGTCCGCAAGGGCGCCGAGGCCGCCGCGGCCAAGGACAACATCAAGCTCGTCTACTCCGCCGACCCCAACGCCGGCAACCAGGCCAACCTGGTGCAGAACGCGATCGACCAGAGGGTCGACGGCATCGCCGTCACCCTGGCCAAGCCGGACGCGATGAAGAGCGTCATAGGCAAGGCCCAGCAGGCCGGCATCCCCGTGGTGGGCCTGAACTCGGGCCTGAGCGACTGGAAGAAGCTCGGCCTGCTGGAGTTCTTCGGGCAGGACGAGAGCGTCGCGGGCGAGGCCTTCGGCGACAAGCTGAACACCACCGGCGCCAAGAAGATCGTCTGCGTGATCCAGGAGCAGGGCAATGTGGGTCTCACCCAGCGCTGCGACGGTGTGCAGAAGACGTTCAAGGGCACCACTGAGACGCTGTATGTGAACGGCACGGACATGCCGTCCGTGCGGTCGACGATCACGGCGAAGCTGAAGCAGGACAGCTCCATCGACACCGTCGTCACTCTCGGTGCCCCCTTCGCCCTCACCGCCGTGCAGTCGGTGGGCGACGCGGGCAGCAAGGCCGAGGTGGCCACCTTCGACCTGAACAAAGACCTGGTGAAGGCGGTCCAGAACAATTCGATCGAGTTCGCCGTCGACCAGCAGCCCTATCTGCAGGGCTACCTGGCGGTCGACGCACTGTGGCTCTACAAGTACAACGGCAACTACAGCGGTGGCGGGGTGCAGCCGGTACTGACCGGCCCGGCCTTCGTCGACAAGTCCAATGTCGACAAGGTCGCCGAGTTCGCCGCGAAGGGGACCCGGTGATGAGCATGGCGCAGCAGGCTGGGCCGGCCCTCGGCAGACCGCCGGCGTCCGGTCCCAAGGAGGCCGACGGCCGTACCGCCCGGCGCCCGCTGGCGCTGCGGCTGCTGGCCCGCCCCGAGGTGGGTGTCTTCCTCGGCGCGGCCGCCGTACTGGTCTTCTTCCTGATCGTCGCGCCTTCGGTCCGCCAGGGCAGCTCGATGGCCACGATCCTCTATCAGTCCTCGACGATCGGGATCATGGCGCTGCCGGTGGCACTGCTGATGATCGGCGGCGAGTTCGACCTGTCCTCCGGCGTCGCCGTGATCTCCTCGGCGCTGACCGCGAGCATGCTCAGCTACCAGCTGACCATGAACGTGTGGACCGGGGTGATCGTCGCCCTGGCGGTCTCGCTCGCGATCGGTTTCCTCAACGGCTGGATGGTCGTCAGGACCGGCCTGCCCAGCTTCCTGATCACCCTGGGCACATTCCTGATCCTGCAGGGTGTGAACCTGGCCGTGACGAAGTGGGTCACCGGCAATGTCGCCACCGACGACATCAGCGACATGGACGGCTTCGACCAGGCGAAGAAGGTCTTCGCGTCGAGCTTCGACGTCGGCGGCGTCCAGGTGAAGATCACGGTGGTGTGGTGGCTGGTCTTCGCCGCGTTGGCCACCTGGGTGCTGCTGCGCACCAAGTACGGCAACTGGATCTTCGCGGTCGGCGGCAACAAGGAGTCCGCGCGGGCGGTGGGTGTGCCGGTGACCTTCACCAAGATCACCCTGTTCATGCTGGTCGGCTTCGGCGCCTGGTTCATCGGCATGCACAACCTGTTCTCCTTCAACACCGTGCAGTCCGGTGAGGGCGTGGGCCAGGAGCTGATCTACATCGCGGCGGCCGTGATCGGCGGCTGCCTGCTCACCGGCGGCTACGGCTCCGCGATCGGCCCGGTCTTCGGCGCGTTCATGTTCGGCATGGTCAACCAGGGCATCGTCTACGCCGGCTGGAACCCCGACTGGTTCAAGGCGTTCCTCGGCGTGATGCTCCTGGGCGCCGTCCTGATCAATCTGTGGGTCCAGCGCACGGCGACCCGGAGGTAGCACGATGACTGACAAGGCAACCGGCTCGCACGGCGCGGTCCTCCAGGACGCCGTACCCCCGCAGAACGGCCCGCTGGTCGAACTGCGCGGCGCGGGCAAGTCCTACGGCAACGTCCGCGCCCTGCACGGCGTGGACCTCACCGTCCACGCCGGCCAGGTCACCTGCGTCCTGGGCGACAACGGCGCCGGCAAGTCCACCCTCATCAAGATCGTCTCCGGGTTGCACCAGCACACCGAGGGCGGGTTCCTCGTCGACGGCGCCCCGGTGCGCTTCAGCAGCCCGCGCGAGGCCCTGGACCGTGGCATCGCCACCGTCTACCAGGACCTGGCCACGGTGCCGTTGATGCCGGTGTGGCGCAACTTCTTCCTCGGCTCGGAGAAGACCAAGGGCCCCTGGCCGCTGCGGCGTCTGGACATCGCCGCGATGAAGACGACCGCCGACCACGAACTGCGCGAGATGGGCATCGTCCTGGACGACCTGGAACAGCCCATCGGCACCCTCTCCGGCGGCCAGCGCCAGTGCGTGGCCATCGCCCGCGCCGTCTACTTCGGCGCCCGCGTCCTCATCCTGGACGAGCCCACCGCCGCCCTCGGCGTCAAGCAGTCCGGCGTGGTGCTCAAGTACATCGCCGCCGCCCGCGACCGCGGTCTGGGCGTCATCTTCATCACCCACAACCCGCACCACGCCTACATGGTCGGCGACCACTTCAGCGTCCTGCGCCTGGGCACCCTCGAACTGTCCGCCGACCGCAGCGAGGTCTCTCTGGAGGAGCTGACCAACCACATGGCCGGCGGCGCAGAACTCGCCGCCCTCAAACACGAACTGGCCCAGGTACGCGGCGTCGACACCGAGGAACTCCCCGAAGAGAGCGACCTCACCGCACCCGTCGCACCCTCCCCGGAAGGAACCCCCTGACCATGGCCACCCCCACCCCGCTGGACCGTATCCGGGTCGGCTCGGCCCCCGACTCCTGGGGCGTCTGGTTCCCCGACGACCCGCGGCAGGTGCCCTGGGAACGCTTCCTCGACGAGGTCTGTGAAGCGGGCTACGAGTGGATCGAACTCGGCCCCTACGGCTACCTCCCCACCGACCCCGCGCGCCTCGGGGACGAGGTGGCCCGGCGGAACCTGAAGGTCTCGGCGGGCACGGTCTTCACCGGTATGCACCGCGGCCCGTCCGTCTGGGAGGAGACCTGGGCCCATGTCAGCCAGGTCGCCGCGCTCACCCAGGCGACGGGCGCGCGGCACCTGGTGGTCATCCCCTCCTTCTGGCGGGACGACAAGACCGCCGAGATCCTGGAGCCGCCGGAGCTGACCGGGGAGCAGTGGGCGCACCTGACCAAGGGCATGGAGCGGCTCGGCCACGAGGTCAAGGAGACATACGGCCTGGACATCGTCGTCCACCCGCACGCCGACACCCACATCGACACCGAGGACCACGTCGAGCGGTTCCTCGACTCCACCGACTCCGAGCTGGTCAACCTCTGCCTGGACACCGGGCACTACGCCTACTGCGGCGGGGACAGCGTCAAGCTCATCGAGACCTACGGCGAGCGCATCGGCTACCTCCATCTCAAGCAGGTCGACCCGCAGGTCCTGGCCGAGGTGCAGGCCAAGGGGACTCCGTTCGGGCCGGCCGTGGCCCAGGGCGTGATGTGCGAACCGCCCTCCGGCGTACCCGAGTTGGGCCCGGTGCTGGAGGCGGCGCAGCGACTGGGCATGGAGCTGTTCGCGATCGTCGAGCAGGACATGTACCCGTGCGAGCCGGACAAGCCGCTGCCGATCGCGGTGCGCACCCGGCGCTTCCTGCGGTCCTGCGGGGCCTGACCTGCCACAACACCGCGCAGGGGATCGTAGGGTCCCCTGCGCGGCGCTGTTCCTGCGGGGCCGCGACGGATTCGGACCCGCGATGGCCGGGAACGAACCGTTGCACGTGGGCGTTGACAACGATGACGGGGGACGCCCGCGAAGACGGGAGGACGAGATGACGCAGCGCGGGGAACTCGACGAGAGCGCACAGGACACCATCGACGCGGCGGTTCTGCGCCGCACCCGCTTCGGCTCACTGCCCGAGCGGATACGCCCACAGGACACGGTGGAGACCAGCCCGGCCACCAAGCCGGACCCGGACCGGGACACGTACAACCCCGACGAGTGGCTGATCCGTTACTGCGGCTGAGAAAGAGCCGCGGCTGAGACAGGGCTGCGGCTGAGACACACGGGCGACGCCGGGCAGGTGCCCGGCGCCGCCCCGTCGGCTCAGGCCTGCCGGACCTCCGCCAGCGTCACCGGCCGGTGCTCGTTGAGCGACAGGGTGCAGGCCTCGGCGATCCAGCCTGCCTCCAGCGCGTCCTCGACGGTGCAGGGGGAGGGACGGGTGCCGGCCACGACCTCGGTGAACGCGGTGAGTTCGGCGCGGTAGGCGTCGGTGAAGCGGTCCATGAAGAAGTCGTGCGGGGTGCCGGACGGGAAGGTCACCCCGGCTTCGACCGAGCGCAGCGGGAGCTTGTCGTCCAGGCCGACCGCGATCGAGTCCGCAAAGCCGTGCAGCTCCATACGGACGTCGTAACCCCGCGCGTTGTGGCGGGAGTTGGAGACCACCGCGATGGTGCCGTCGTCCAGGGTGAGGATCGCGCCGGTGGTGTCGGCGTCGCCCGCCTCCCTGATGTAGTCGGCGCCCCGGTTGCCGCCGACCGCGTACACCTCGGTGACCTCATGGCCGGTCACCCAGCGGATGATGTCGAAGTCGTGCACGGAGCAGTCACGGAAGATGCCACCGGACGCGGCGATGTACGCGGCCGGCGGCGGCGCCGGGTCCAGCGTCGTGGAGCGAACCGTGTGCAGCTTGCCCAGCTCGCCCGCCCGGACGGCGGCGCGCGCGGCGCTGAAGCCCGCGTCGAAGCGGCGGTTGTAGCCGATCTGGATCGGCACATCGCTGCCGCGCACGGCCTTCAGCACCTCGACGCCCTCGCTCATCGTCCTCGCGACGGGCTTCTCGCAGAAGACCGGGACGCCGGCCTCGACGCCGGCCAGGATCAGGGCGGGGTGGGCGTCGGTCGCGGCCGCCACCACGATGCCGTCCACGCCGGCGGCCAGCAGCGCCTCCGGCGAGTCCACGACCTCGGCCCCGAACCGCTCCGCGGCGGCCTTGGCCGCGTCCGCGAACGGGTCGGTGACGACGAGCGAGTCGACGGCGGCGAGGCCGGAGAGGGTCTCGGCATGGAAGGCGCCGATGCGGCCGAGGCCGAGGATTCCGATGCGCATGAGGATGAGGCTCCTTGCAGTTCTTACGGGGACGAGCGGAGAGAGAGGTTCAGTCGAGGCCGCCGAGCACGTTCTGGTCCCAGTCGATCACCGACCCGGTGACCACGCCGGAGCGATCGGACAGCAGGAACACCACGAAGTCGGCGATCTCGTCCGGTTGGCCCAGCTTGCCCATCGGCAGCTTCGCCGCGGCCTGCTCCCGCCAGTCGTCGCCGGCGCCGTGGAAGGCGCGCTGCGTGGCGTCCTCGCCCTCCGTGGCGGTCCAGCCGATGTTCAGGCCGTTGATCCGGATCCGGTCCCAGCGGTGGGCGTGCGCCGTGTTGCGGGTCAGGCCCACGAGGCCTGCCTTGGCGGCGACGTACGGCGCCAGGAACGGCTGACCGCCGTGCGCCGAGGAGGTGATGATGTTGACGATCGTGCCGGGCGCCTTGCGCGCCACCATGTCGGCGACCGCCGCCTGCATCGCGAAGAACGGCCCCTTGAGGTTGATCGCGACATGCGCGTCGAACAGCTCCGGGGTCGTGTCCAGCAGCGTGCCGCGCGAGGTCAGCCCCGCCGCGTTCACCAGGCAGTCGATCCGGCCGTAGCCGTCCACCACCTCGGCGACGGCCGCCTTGGCCTGATCCGCGTCCGCCAGATCGGCGCGCACGAACACCGCCCTGCCCCCGGCCGCCGCCAGCTCGGCCACCAGCGCCTCACCCGGTTCCGTACGGCGGCCGGTGACCGCCACGACGGCGCCCTCCCGGACGGCGGCCCGCGCGATCGCGGCACCGACCCCCTGGCTGCCTCCGTTGACCAGCACGACCTTGTCGTCGAGAAGTCCCATGACCTGTCCCTGACCTTCCTCAGCTCTCTCGGCGTTCCGCACCGGCCCGCAGCTCCGCACGGAGCCGCTCCGGGCTCCACTCCTCGCGCACCGCCCGCCGCAGCACGTCCGCCGGCGTGGGCGGGGCCAGACCGTCGACCGGCGGGTCGCTGTCGAGGTTGGTGGGGAAGGGGTAGCCCTCGGCGCTCGCCGCGATCACGTTCTCCAGCCATTCCCCGCCGGCACCCTCGGCCGCACGCCGCAGCAGCACCGGGAACACCGCGTTCGCCACGGCCTCCCGGTCCACCGTCTCCATCGCGCGCCCGAAGGCGGAGGAGACCTGCAGCAGATTGGCCGTGCGCCGCACGTCCGCCGTGCGGTTGGTGCCGGCGGCGTGGAAGAGCGCCGGGTTGAAGAAGGCCGCGTCGCCCTTGGCGAGCGGGAGCTGCACGTGGTGCGCCTCGAAGTACGCCCGGAACCCGGGCAGCCGCCAGGCCAGATAACCCGGCTCGTACCGCTGTGAGTACGGCAGCCAGAGCGTCGGACCCGACGCCACCGGCATGTCGCAGTGGGCGACCGCGCCCTGGAGGGTGAGCACCGGGGAGAGCCGGTGCACATGGGCCGGGTAGGCGGCCGCCGTCGTGTTGCTCAGGAAGCCGAGGTGGTAGTCACGGTGCGCGGTCTGCCCTGCGCCGCCCGGGTTGACCACGTTGACCTGCGAGGTCACCTGGTAGCCGGGGCCCAGCCAGGCCGAGGAGACCAGGGCCAGGACGTCGTTCGCGTAGTAGTCGGCGAACGCCTCCGCGTCGTACAGGGCCGTCTTCTCCAGCGCGTTCCACACCCGGTCGTTGGCGCCCGGGGCGGCGAAGTGGTCGCCGGCGCCGGCCCCGCAGGCCCGCTGCTCGGCGATCAACGCCTCGAAGACCTCGGTGACCCGGTCGACGACGGACGGGTCCGGGTAGGCACCCTTGACCACGACGATCCCCGGCCCGTCGGCGAACGCCCGCACCAGCTCCGCCCGCACGACGTACCGGTCCTCGGCGGTGCGCAGCCGCTCGCCCTCGTACACCAGGACGTTCTCCGCGACCGAGGCGGCGTGCGGGTAGTCCGCCAGATGTGTCGTCCGGTCGATCAGGGCACGGAAGGCGCCGAGGTCGCAGTCCTGCTCGGACAGCCAGACACGGCCTGGCACGGAAGCCACGGACATCGGTGTCCTTCTTTCGGTCACGAGAGCCGCACAGCCCTGTCATTCTTGTCAGTACAAACCCCTCGAACAACCAGCAGCCAGCCATCAAAAACCCCTCAAGGAGCCGGGCCATGGGCCATCCGTTCCCGATCCGGGAGATCGCACGCCAGGCGGGCCTCAGCGAGGCCACCGTGGACCGTGTGCTGAACGGCAGGGGAGGGGTGCGCGCGAGCACCGCGCAGGAGGTGCACCGGGCCATCGCCGACCTCGACCGGCAGCGCACCCAGGTCCGGCTGGTCGGCCGTACCTTCATGGTCGACATCGTGGTGCAGGCGCCCGACCGGTTCTCCACCGCCGTGCGCGCCGCCCTGGAGGCGGAACTGCCCTCCCTGCACCCGGCCGTGGTCCGCTCCCGCTTCCACTTCCGTGAGACCGGCCCGGCCGCCGAGCAGGTCAGGACCCTGGACCGGATCGCCCGGCGCGGCTCCCAGGGCGTCATCCTCAAGGCACCGGACGTCCCCGAGGTCACCGCCGCCGTGGGCCGCCTCACCGCGGCCGGCATCCCCGTCGTCACCCTCGTCACCGACCTGCCCGCCAGCGGCCGCCTCGGCTGCGTCGGCAGCGACAACCGCGCCGCCGGCGCCACCGCCGCCTACCTCATGGGCCAGTGGCTCGGCGATCGGTCCGGCAATGTCCTCACCAGCCTCAGCAGCGGCTTCTTCCGCAACGAGGAGGAGCGCGAGATGGGGTTCCGGAGCGTGATGCGGGCCCGGCACCCCGAGCGGACCCTGGTGGAGATCGCCGAGGGGCAGGGCCTGGACGCCACCCAGTACGACCTGGTCCGCGCCGCACTGCGACGGGACCCGGAGATCCGGGCCGTGTACTCCATCGGCGGAGGCAACGACGCCACCCTGCGCGCCTTCGCCGACCTCGGCCGCACCTGCGCGGTGTTCATCGCCCACGACCTCGACCAGGACAACACCCGGCTGCTGCGCGAGCACCGGCTGTCCGCCGTACTCCACCACGATCTGCGCCAGGACATGCGGGAGGCCTGCCATCTGGTGATGCGGGCACACGGTGCGCTGCCCCCGGCCGGCCCCGCGCTGCCGTCCGCGATCCAGGTCGTCACGCCGTACAACATGCCCGCGCAGACGGCCGAGTGAAGGGGGGGCGAGCCGGTGACCCGTACCGAGCACGTGGAGATCGAGGGCGTACCGCTGCTCGCGACCCTCGTACCGGGCAGCGACATCGGGCTGCTGGCCCTGCACGGCAGCCTCGAAGGAGGTACGGCCGAACTCGCCGACCTCGTGACCCGCCGCTGCGGTGCCACCAGCCTGGTCTTCACCCAGCCGGGCGTACGGCAGCCCGTGCACATCCCGTCCCCGCGCATGGCGGCCGCCCCCTGCGCACTGCTGCGGGAGTTCCTGGACCGGGTCTCCCTCACGGTCTCCCTGCACGGCCATGTGCGCCCCGGGGCACAGCACACGGTCTTCCTCGGCGGCGCCAACCGGGCCGCGGCCCATGTCGTCGCCGAGGCGTTCGCCGCACAGGCCCCGCATTTCCCGGCCGTCGTCGACCTGACGGCGATCCCGCCCGGCCTGCGCGGCGTACATCCCGCAAACCCGGTCAACCTGACCCGCCTCGGCGGAGTCCAGGTGGAACTGCCCCTTCAAGCCCGTACGAGCGGCGGCACCGACATCCCGCCGGGAGCGGTGGCCGACGCGCTGGCGGCGGGTGTGGAAGCACTGGGCAGGGCGGCTCCGGGAAGGGGCGCGACCAGCCACCGCGGCGCCCCGGACTCCTGACGGCATACCGTGGCACCTCCGGGGGCGCCCTCAGCCGACCCCGACCTCCACCCAGCAGCCCCGCTCGGCCGACCGGGTCATCGCGTCCAGCGCGGCACCGCTGGCCACCGCATCCGCGAGCGTCGCGCCGTAGGGCACACCCTCGGCGACGGACCGCACGAACCGATACGCCTCGATCACCTTCAGGTCGTCGTACCCCATCGCATTCGCCGCCCCCGGCTGGAACGCCGCGAACTCACCGGCACCCGGCCCGACGTACACCGTGCTGACGGGCTGGTCCTGATACGTTGAACCCCGGCTCACCGCCAGCTCGTTCATCCGCCGGAAGTCCCAGAGGACGGCCCCCTTCGTGCCATGCACCTCGAAGCCGTAGTTGTTCTGTTCGCCGACCGAGACCCGGCAGGCCTCCAGGACCCCGCGGGCGCCGGAGGCGAAGCGCAGCAGGCAGTTGACGTAGTCCTCGTTCTCGACCGGGCCGGGCTCGCCGCCGGAGGCGAGCGCGTGGCCGGCGGTGGCGCCGGTCGGGCGGGCGCGTTCCGGGAGGAAGATCGCGGTGTCGGCGGTGAGCGAGGCGATGTCGCCGAGCAGGAAGCGGGCCAGGTCGGCGCCGTGCGAGGCCAGGTCGCCGAGCACCCCGCTGCCGCCGCGCGCCCGCTCGTACCGCCAGGTCAGGGCGGAGTCCGGGTGGGCCGCGTAGTCGCTGAAGAGGCGGATGCGGACGTGGGTCACCGTGCCGATCTCACCCGAGGCGATCAGCTCGCGGGCGGCTTCGACGGCGGGCGCGTTGCGGTAGTTGAAACCGACCGCTCCCTGTACGCCGGCCTTGGCGACCGCGTCGGCGACGGCGCGGGCGTCCTCGGAGGTCAGTCCGACCGGCTTCTCGATCCAGATGTGCTTGCCGGCCTCGGCCATCGCCACGCCGATCTCCCGGTGCAGGAAGTTCGGCGCGGTGATGCTCACGGCCCGCACCCGGGGATCGGCGGCCACCTCCCGCCAGTCGCGGGTCGCGGAGGCGAACCCGAACTGCCCTGCGGCCTCCTCGGCCCGCCCCGGCACCTCCTCGGCGACGGTGATCAGCCGGGGGCGCAGGGGAAGACGCGGATAGTGGTGCGGCAGCCGCGCGTACGCCTGGGTGTGCACCCGGCCCATCCAGCCGAACCCGACGACGGCGACACCCAGCTCATCCACCATGACAGCCCCTCCTGGGCGCATTGGACCGGTCCATGTTCCTGTCCAGACCACCTTTGTTCGGACATGGGCCCGTGTCAACCCTCCGAAAGCGGAACCACGAGGAAACGACGGGGACAGAGGATGCCCGGTCATCCCATTGGCGATGCCCGGTCGCCCCTTTGACAGAGCGGCACACGGCATGGAACGGTCCATGTCATGAGACAGCCGACCATCCGTGACGTGGCCGAACAGGCCGGAGTGTCCAAGTCACTGGTCTCGCTGGTGCTGCGCGACTCGGGACCGGTCAGCCCCGTGAAGCGGGAGGCGGTGCTGCGGGCCGTGCGCGAGCTGGGCTACCGGCCCAACGCGGCCGCCCGCAGCCTGAGCGAACAGCGCACCCGCACGGTCGGCGTCCTCCTCGACGACCTGCGCAACCCCTGGTTCGTCGATCTCCTCGACGGCCTCAACTCCCCGCTGCACGCCGCCGGTCTGCACATGCTGCTCGCCGACGCCAGGTTGAACCGGCGGACGGGGCACGACCTCGCCGAACCGTTCCTGGACCTGGGCGTCGACGGGCTGGTGATCGTCGGCACGGTTCCCGGCGCGGGCGGTCTCGGCGTGCTCGCGCAGCGGATGCCGGTGGTCGTGGCGGGCGCCCGCGAGCCGCAGCCGGCGGGCGTGGACGTCGTCGCCGGGGACGACGAGCACGGGGCCCGGCTCGCCACCGAGCATCTGCTCGGCCTCGGCCACCGCAGGATCGCCCACCTGGCGGGCCACGGCGCGGTCGGCGCGTTGCGCCGGCGCGGCTTCGAGGCGGCGATGCGGGCACACGGCGCCGAACCGGTCGTGGAACAGGGCGACCTGACCGAGGAGGGCGGCTACCGGGCGACCGTGCGCCTGCTCAGCCGTCCCGAGCGGCCGACGGCACTCTTCGCCGTCAACGACATGGCGTCGGTGGGCGCGCTCTCGGCGGCCGGGGAACTGGGGCTGGGCGTACCGCGCGATCTCTCGGTGGCCGGCTACGACAACACCAGCATCTCCCGGCTGCGGCACCTCTGGCTGACCACCGTCGACACCGCCCCGCACGAGATCGGCCGGCGCGCCGCCCGTTGCCTGCTCGACCGGTTCGAGCGGCCGGACCGCGAGGGGCGCGTCCACCTCGCCGAACCGACACTGGAGATCCGGGGTACGACGGCGCCGCCCTCCTGAGGCGTCCTCACAGGGTGATCGCGTACGCCTTGCGCAGTGTCTCGTGCACCGTCCATGTCGTACGGTCGCCCGCGCGCAGCACGGCCATGTCGCCCGGTCCCACCGTCAGCGTCGGCCCGTCCGCGATCTCGATCGTCGCCGAACCGCTGATCACCACGAACAGCTCGTCCGCCTCCGTGTCGGTGACCACGCCGGGCGTGATCTGCCAGATCCCGCGGATCTGCCGGCCGTCCGGCGACTCCCAGACCACCTTTCCGGTGACCTCCGGATCCCCGGAGACGATCTGCTCCGGGTCGAGGGGCTCGGGTACCAGGTCGGCGTCGGGGATGTGCAGTGCGAAGCTGTGCGTCATGCGGCGAGCCTAGCCAGCGCCCGGGGCGCGCCGCCGTCGACAGAGTGTGGGGCGTCGGGGCTGGTGGGAGGACACTTCGTCGGTCCGTGCGGACTGGCGGACCGGGCCGCCTCGGGTGATCGTGGGGAACATGGCTGACTCCCCGGCGGTCGGCACGGCGCCGTCACCGCCCCGGCAGCACGACACACGCGAGGTCGTGCTGTTCGGCGGGGTGTACGGAGCCGTCCTCGCCAGCTCGATGGTGGCGGCGCTCAGCCAGTACGGGCACACGTCCGCCAAGGTCCGTGGCTATGACGCCGCCTGGGTGCTGGTGACCGCGCTCGCCTCCGCCCTGGCCCACGGCTACGCCCACTACATCGCCGAGCGGGCCCCGCATCGCCGCTGGGACGTGCTGCGCACGCTGCGGGACGAGTGGCCGCTGGTCGCGGCCGTCCTGCCCACGGTCTTCGTGCTGGCGGGCGCGCACTGGGGATGGTGGGCGGCGAAAGGCGTCGAGTACGCGGCGTTCGTCCTCAACATCCTGATCCTGTTCGTGCTCGGCGTGATCACCGCCCGCTGGTCCGCGCGGAGTTGGCCGACGGCGGTCCTCATGGGCGTCGGGGACGCGCTGCTGGGCCTGTTCGTGGTGGTGGCGAACGCGCTGATCAAGTAGGCGGAGGTACGCGCTGGGCCCCCTGGCGTCAGCGGCCGGTGCGTACGCCGTCCCGCGCGATCGCGAGGACCCGGTCGCGCTGGGCGTCGTCGTCGAACGCCGGAAGATCTCCGATAGACGCTCTCGAACAGGTCGCGGCGGGTGGGGAAGTTGCGGTACAGCGTGCCGATGCCGATGCCGATGCCGATGCCGATGCCGATGCCGATGCCGATGCCGACGCCGACGCCCGCGCGGCGCGCGATGTCTTCCAGGGAGGCGTTCGAGCCGTGCTCCGGGAACGCCTCGCGGGCGGCGGCGAGCAGGGAATCGAAGGTGCGGGCGGCGTCCTCCCGGACCGCCTGGAGCCCCGCGTCGGTGCCAAGGCGCTCCTCACCACCGGCGCCGCACTCGGCGCGCCGGCCTGCGGCTTCCTCACCCTCTGGCACGACGCCCAGTGACAGACAGCCGTGATCGCGGGGCTCTTCGGCCTGGGTATCGGACTGGTCTTCGCCGCCATGGCCAACCTCGTCGTCGACAGCGTCCCGCCCGAGCAGACCGGCGCCGCGACCGGCATGAACGCCGACATCCGCACCATCGGCGGCTCCATCGGCGCCGCGCTCACCAGCGTCCTGGTCACCGGCCGGCTCCAGCCTTACGGCTCCGGCCACACCCACGGCTGGGCCCTGCTCGCCCTGCTCTGCCTGGCCGCGGCCGGCGCCGCCCTCCTGGTGCCGGTCCGCCGCCAGGGCCGTACGACGCTCCCCACCGCCACCGGGGCGACACGGGCACCCGCTCAGGTGCGGTAGGGTTGACCTGCGTGATCACACGGGGCACCCGGGTGAGACCGCAACGGGACGTGGCGCAGCTTGGTAGCGCACTTGACTGGGGGTCAAGGGGTCGCAGGTTCAAATCCTGTCGTCCCGACTAGAGGAACACTGATAGTCGCAGATCAGAGCCCTACTTCACATCACGTGAGGCAGGGCTCTTGATCGTTTTCCGGGTCACGTGTCACATTTGGTCACAAAACCTGGTGGATCTTCCTCAACCGGCGAGCAGCTGCCCGAGCTTGTCCGAGCCCGCCTTGAGGCTCTGCGGGTCGGGGTGCACGTAGAACCGCTTGGTGAAGGACAGGTCACTGTGCCCGGCCCAGGCCGAAACCACGGTGTCGGGCACCCCATTGTTGGCCATCCAGGACAGGCACGCGTGGCGCGCATCGTACAAACGCACCTTGCGAACGCCAGCCCCCTCCATCAGCCGGTGTGCCTCACGGCGCAGCTTGTCCGTCTTGAAGGGTCGGCCCAGCTCGTCAACGACTACATAGCCGCTTGCTTCGTACGCTTCTCCCGCCGCGAGCTTCTCCTGCGCCTGCCGTGCCCGGAAGCTCAGAAGCGCTGCTTGCAGGGGCTTGGGCAGGGGGAGGACACGCTTGCCGTTTTGGGTCTTGGGGTCCTTCTCAACGACCTTGTTGCGCTGCCCCTTCGGCAGGCTCCGGTCATAGACGATGGTGCGGGTATTACCCACTGCAATGGTGCCAGCCCCGCGGCGGAGGTCAACGTCCTGTTCCCAGCGGGTACCGCATACCTCGGCGGGACGCTCGGCGATAAGCGTTAGGAGCATCACGCCGAAAAGCCGGTCACCCTTGGTCGCCTCGATAAACGCCTTCACCTCTGATGCGTCCCATGGCCGACGTTTCACGCCGTCCTGGGCGGCTCTTCGTACAGCGTCACGCGGCACCCGAACGTGCTCGGCAACATTACGTGCTACCCAGCCACGGCGAACCGCGAGATTAAGTGCGCAGCGCAGCCGGCCAAGGGTTAGCCGCACTGAGCGCAGGCCAAGGCCAGTCCCCGGCTTTCCCCCGCGCACTCGCCCACGGGTGAGCATCCAGTCGACAAACGCTTCGACATCCTCTTCGCTCAGCTGCTGAAGCCGCTTGTCTCCAAGAAACAGCCGTACAGGGCGGATGGCATTGTCGTAGTTGGACGCGGTCGCGTCCTCGACTCCTCTGACCGCGCTCCTGAGCCACAGGTCGAGAAGCTGGTCAACCGTTACCTTGGTCGGCACGACGAACGTGCCGGTTGTGGACTGATGCCGGATGCGGGCCAGCTCCGCGCGGGCCTCTTTCTTGGTGTCGAAGGTCTTTCTGATCTGGCGTCTTTTGCCGCTTGCCTGACGGGGCCCGTCAGTGACGAAGCGGTACCGCACCGTCCCGTCCGCGAGCGTGATCTTCTTGATTGGCTCACCCACCGTGTCACCTACTTATCGGTTGACCCCCCAAGGTGGTGCTCCCGAGTGTGAGCCCCGCACCGGGCAAAAGCAACAGGCTCCAAAACCCTTATTACAGCGCTTCGAGATAGCGGATCAGAGACGCCGTGAGCACCCGGTAGCGAGCCCCAAACGCCACGACCCGAAACGGCACCTCACCCCGCTTGATCAACTCGTAGAGGTGAGACTTGGAAATCCCCAGGGCCGAGGCGGCCTGACACACGTCAACCGTGGCTGCCCACGACCGGATCTCATCAAGGGTGGGTTGCAAGCTGATCACGCTCCTCGGCGACACCGCCGCAAGAGGCGATGGCGAACATTCCCAACAGACCGTTGGTGGAGATTTGAGGATGCTCGGCTGCACAAGAAGGGTCAGCCTGCTTCCTCCAGTTTATCCGGGAAACGGCCAAAATCCAAGGAGTATCGGGGGAAATCGGACACCGGTGAGAAAAAGGCTTACTCACCTGCCGAGAAGTTGTCGCTTCACCAGCTCCCACCATGAAATCCGACTCGGCTCCGTCTCGGCCCGGACTCCTGGCGGCTTAACGAGATCCCGGACATGAAAATCCCGTTCAACACCAAGCTCGCGGGCTTCAAGGAACCGGTCGGTTGCTTCCCGCTGGGTTGCTCCCGGAACCCGGTACACCCGAATAATCGTGTATTCCATAACGCATACCTCCTTTCTGCGCCTCTTTGCGCGTAGTCCACACGACACAGGGCGCGCCGGCGAGTCCAGACCGAAGCGATAGCGCAGCCGCCGCAGCGGAGCCCATAGGGCTGTCTTGACACGCCGGTCAGAGCCATGTGGCACATTGCGAAAGCGCGAAGAGGCGCAGAGGTACGAGATACCCCGAAGCCAAAACCCGGCAGGCCGGCAACCCGCCAGTCCCCTGCTCGGACAGCCAGTCCGCTGCCTTCTCGCGAAGCGACCATTTGTGATCGCGACGCGATCCGTTCTCCCGCGTCAGCGGCTTATTGCCACACGGCGGAAGGAAGGTCTGGAAGGAATGCCGCAGGGTGGCCACTGTGGCCCCCCTTGGGGGGTGGACTCGGAACCGGCACACACCCGAAGGGCTGGTCGTAGACCTTGTGTGCTGGTGGAGAGGACGGGGGGAGTCAGCCGCGCCACCGACCGCCGGGAGCTGTGGAACAACCCCAGGTGCGGCTGACTCCCCCCGTCCGATGACCACCCCGAACCCGCTGGTCAGCGGGCTGTTCCTTCCAGCTAGAACCGGCCGCAGGCTGCTTCCTTGAACCGTTCTCTGTGTACCGGTTGGTGTACCGGCCTGAGACGGTACGACACCCGTCCTCGCAAACCGGGTACGAAAGCTACTCGAACACACGAATCGATCAAAGTTTGTGTTCACGAAGCTAGCCTCGACGCCGTTTTTGGGTACGACAAGGAAACCCCCTAAGGTCCCCCTTGGTGGCTCCCCTATTCCCCGCTCGCTTCGTTCTCTCGTTTCCCTTCGCCTTCCTATCGACGCTGACGCGTCGCTTTTCAAAGAAGGCATACGGGTCAGCGACTCGTCGATGAGGTAACTCAGATCATCTGGGCTGATGCCCAGCGTCCTAGTTCGATCCGGTACTTTCTGGATCGACCATGTTGCTTCAGTCACTCGGTCACTTGCTCACGGCCAGCTAGTCCATCTTTAGTCGCAAACCCCAAAATGGGGGAGACGGCGGCTGCTGTGTCTGCGTACATTAAGTGAAACAAATTAGAGATGGCCTTGCACAGTCCCGGCACCGGTGCCGGTCCCAGGTGCCGGACGGGGTCCGGTACCGGAACTGGTACGCGTGCCGGTACCGGTACGCAAAATAGAAGTTTCCATCCTTCCCGAAGAAAAGGAAAAGCAGGGACAGGGAGCTAGGAAGGTACCGGTACCGGGTCCGGTACCGGAGCGCATTAGCGGTTCTTCTTCTGGTGGGCAACAAGGATGTCAGCGAACAGCTCGATGATCGTACCGCGGAATCCTTGACGCTTCTGTGCGTCAAAGAGGGGGCGTAGTGAAAAGTACATATCAAGGGCATCCCGCACCATAGCGGCTCGACTACCGCCTAAGCCCTGCTCTTTCTCAAGTGTTGAAAGTGTATCCAATGCCGCCACTTGGTCTTCATAAGGGTCAACGGGATACCTGCGTACAATAAGTCGTTTTCTAAATGGCGAGATAGAGGGTTGGTTCCCTGGTACCGGTACCGGTACTAGATCCGGTACCGGAGTGGGTATCGTTGGGGCGTGTACTTGCATATTTGAAATTACAGCAGGTACTGGCGTTGAAAGTTCAGTGAGTTTATCGAATCTCCCCATAGTCAGATGCGCAAGTTCTGCGCTTTGGCAATCTCCTCGACCTGCTGTGGTGTCGCGTGTGAGCGTCCCTGCACGGCAAGTTCAATAAGCACCTCAAAGCACACCTTGATGGCATCCCTGGGGAGTCCCTTGGTGTAGGCATAAAGGAGGTGGTACGCCTCCTCGGCGTTATTGTCCTCGAAGAGTGAGTCCCTGCGGCCGGCGACGGTGAGACGAAATTGCACCATGTCGCGTAGGTCTTCGAGAGACATCGCGTTCATGGCGATGGGGAACATGCGGGAGGCAAGTTCGCGGTAGTTCACGATCTTGGTTCCGAGTTCCTCCTGGCCGACGAGGACGATCTGCAAGAGCTTGGTCTTATTGGTCTCAAAGTTCAGCAGGTAATGAACAAGCTTGAGCTGCTCGCGCGTCATGTACTGGGCTTCGTCAACAAGGAGTACGGGGATCCTTTCGTTCTCGAACTGATCCAGCAGAAAAGTCTCGAAGTTTCCCAAGGAGGCAGCGTAGGAGCGCTCGGTCTTCACATCGAAGCTCTCCATGACAAGGCGGAGGAAGGCGTTGCTGCTCTTAAGGTTGGGAGAGATCAAGAGCTTGACGTTGAAGCGCTCGTCCTGGCTTAGCTTCTCGTGGAGCCGGCGGACGAGGGAGGTCTTCCCTGAGCCGATCGGGCCGTACATGTAGATGGGGCCAATGCGATCGCGTGCCATGAACTCGCACTTGGCGAGGGCCTCGCGGACCTGGGAGGAGAAGTATAGAAACCGCGGATCAGGACTCGTGATGAACGGATGCTCAGTAAGACCGAAATATTTGACAATTGCGTTAATGTCCATATTGTGTAACTATTAATGAATATGGCAAAGTTGGGGCAATTTGTCAATAGGGGAAGAAAGTTCGGGGAAATCGGGAGTTTCTACATGCACAACGAAAAAGGCCGGGACCCTGCTGGAGGAACACCAGCCGAGCCTCAATGGGGGACTATTGCCTGAAGCACTCAGGACGGCCGGCCGGCAGTGCCGAAGAGGGTGCCGATGTGCCCCTCGGTAGGGGCCTCGATGACCTTCACTCCAGCTCGGTGGAAGCCGTACTCCAGCAGGAGGTTCTTCCACTTCCGAGGGGTGTAGCTGTACCGGTAGGTGTAGGCGGGCCTCCCTGCGAAGCCGCCCTTGTACATGCCCTGGGGTCCGTAGGCGCCCGGGATGGCCGGCGGCTGCGAGAAGGCAAAGATACCCCTGGGATTCAGACGATCGAGCACCAGTGGAAAGAGGTGCAGCGGATTGGCGAACCAGGCACATCCGAAGATCGAGTAGATGGCGTCATACGTTTCTTTGGTCGTCGCCAGGAAGGACAGCACCTCGCCTTGGTGGAAGACGGCTCCTGTGTCCGACCACCTGTCGGTGATCTTCTTGACCATGACGGGGGACAGGTCGAGTCCGTGTGCTTCTACGCCGAGCTGGGCGAGATAGACGACGGCGCGGCCGGTACCGCATCCGATCTCCAGCGTCTTGTGCGGCTCGCCGAGGATCTCGGGTCCTGGTCCGTGATCCTTGTACTGGGTCCAGCGGAACGCAGGCTGGGCATCCGGCTCGAACGCCGATTCCGCGTATGCGTCCCATACCTCAGTCTCGATGGCGTAGTCATGACGTGCAGACACGAGCGTCCTTGTCGTCGCGATGTACAGGGACCCCGCCCTCGGGGAGTGGGGTTGAGGGCGGGGCAGTCTTGCTGGGGCGCTGGCGGCCGTCAGTGGGAGTCGGGCACCTTGTCGTCGCAAGGGCCGCACTCGGAAGCGTCGACCTCCCACAGCTCCATGTCGACGGCGAAGCCGTTGCTCCGGATGATCTCTGCCGTCCGCATGACGATTCCGTCACGGCGGCGTTCGATCAAGGGTGCGTGGTGCTTGTACAGACCGCTGTTGTACCTCTCGCAGATGGCGAAGTACACAGGGGTGTCGAGGATGATCTGGTGGACGCCTTGGTCGACCTCGAAGCCCGGCCCCATGTCGTTGCCCGGCTTCTCCATGGCGGTGATCAGATACGCGACACCCTGACCCAGGATGCGCTCGGCGAGGCTGCGGACCCGCACGGTGTCACGCATGAGGAGTCGCACTTCGCGCTCCCACAGGCCGATGCCGGGATCCGGGATCAGGTGGGCATTGGCCTGCCCGATCTCGTCCAGGATCGCCTTGGGGTCCCGGACCTTCATGGCCTCAGGAACCTCAAGCAGTACTGTCATGGTTGTTCCCTCTCTGTGTGGAGTGAGGGTGTGGAGCCCACCCGCTTGGCAGACTGCTCAGGAAGACCAGGCGGGTGGGGACTTGCCCCGCCCAGCTCTGTCGGGGGAGGCAGAGCTGAGACGGGAGTTTGAATGGGCTGTGCGTCCCGTTGCCGGTTGTAGCTCCGGACAAAGCCGCGCATATAGGTGCAGCAGCTGACGCATGCATGGACGGGAGCTGACATGCCGTCTGATTCAACCGGGCCTATGAAGACGACCATGTCGTAGTGGCGGCCGAGGACGCACCAGCCCCAACTTAAGGCCCTGCGTGGTCGACTTGTCACGACGTCGGCTCCACGATCGCGTAGTCCTCGAAGCTGCGCTTGAACCGTTGGTGTCCGGTCTGGGCGGTGTGGTGCGCCATCCAGTCGTTAACGGCTGCATCGCTGCCCAGGACCATCGACTCGGTCCCGCATTCCGTGTCGTCACCTGAGACGCAGCGCGCCTCGTAGGTGAACTCCCCATCGGGATCTCGGATGGTCTTGTAGTTGACGAAGCGCAGTACGGCTCTCACGGCGCGGTGATCCCGTTCATCTTCGTGTAGGCCGACAACAGAGCCCTGGCGAACACCGCGGCGTCGTGCATGTAGTTGAAGGCCTCGTGAGCCTGCGAACGACCCGTCGGCCGGCTACTCAAGGCCAAGTGCCGGTCCACCATGCCCAGCAGCCGCAGCACATCCTGGTCCTCGTCTTCACCGAGACACTGGCCCTTGAGCAGGTTCAAGAACCCAGTCAACTGGCCCACTCTCGTGTCGATGTCCACGCGCTTCGAGGTACTGAGGCTCATCCGAAGAACGAGGTCGACGGCCGCCGAGATTGTCTCTACGTCGATGGGCAAGCCTGCGGCTTCGGCCTCCGACATCACACGCTCGTCAGTCACACTTGCCACCACGTGTCTCCCCTCGATGCCGCCTGGGCGGGTTTGGGCTTGGTGACGAACGTAGGGCGGCCTGTGGCCAAGTCCCAAGTAGATTGCGCGAGTTTGCAGCACGCTGATTGACGGGCGGCAACAGCCTGCCGACCATTGTCTCGTCGCGCAATCCGGAGCAAGGCAGCGGACGGGAGAACAACCATGAAGCTACGGTTCCTTGGGAAGAACTCCACCCCGGGAGACAGCCCCACCCTGTACGCCAGCGACCAGAACACCTACGTCATCCAGGGATGGAAGGTGTACGCCAACGAACACCTCATGAAGCTTGACGTACCGGAGGGGCAGACCGTCATCGAGGTGCCGCCCGAGCTGTTCGAGCACCTGACCAAGGATGGGCAATCGTCCGGCCAGATCCGCACGTTCGCCGATCCGATCAAACTCGTCACCGAACAGGGAACATGCATCCTGCAGGGCCCGCAGATGCATGACACTGAAGCCCTGAGCCAGATGCGCATGCCCGACTATGAGACCTGCATCGAGGTCCCCAAGTCCTCGATCACGGCCCTACTGGAGGAAGACAGCAGTGGACCTGATCACTCCCGCCCAGCGTGACGAGCTGTTCAACCAGTTCGAACGGGACGCCTTCCACCTGGAGCTGCGAGACGACTACGGCTCTCCCATCGAGGACACGCCGTACGCGAGGTGGCAGCGGGGTAAGCCTGACGACTACGCCTGGCTCAACGACTGGACGAGCCTGATGAAGCGCGTCACTGGCGAGAGCAAGACAGTGCGCCGTGTTCGCGTGATCACGGAGCCTCACAGCCAGTACGTCACGTGGGAACACTCGCTCACGCACCTGAACATCGAGATGGGCGAGGACATCCGCTGGCTACCGCGGCACCTGCTGCCCAAGGGCATCACCTTCCCCGTGAACGGGAACGACTGGTGGCTGTACGACGACCGACTTCTTGCTGTCGGGCACTTCGACCATGAGGGCCGAGTGCTCGGCTCGGAGATCGTGAAAGACCCTGACACGGTGGCCAAGTGCATCAGCCTACGCGACCAGCTCTGGTCCATCGCCATCCCACACGCCGAGTACAAGCCCTGACCCATCAGTGAGCAACCAAGCACAAGAGGCACGAGAGGCGCTGGGTGCCCGGCTTCGCGGATTCCGCAAGGATGCGGGGTTCACGAGCGGCCGGGCATTCGCGCTGGCGACAGGATGGCAAGAGTCCAAGGTCTCTCGGATCGAGAACGGCAAGCAGAACGCCAGCGAGGAGGACATCCGCGTCTGGTGCACCAAGACCAACAACACTTCCCAGATCGAAGACCTGATCGCCACCGTGCGTCACATCGACGAGCTGTGGCTGGAGTGGCGCCGGCAGCTGGCGACCGGGGCGGAGAAGCGGCAGCAAGCCGCGATACCGGTCTACTCCAAAACCAAGGTCTTCCGCATCTGGCACCCAACGCTGGTATGGGGAACCCTCCAAACCGCTGAGTACGCCGCGGAGACCTTCAGACAGGTCCGCGACTACTACCAGATCCCCGATGACACCGAGGCCGCAACAGCCAAGCGGCTTGAACGACAGCAGTACCTGTACCAAGGCAATCGGATCTTCAACGTCGTGCTGGGTGAGCAGGCGCTGTACAGCAACTTCGGCGGACCGGAGGTGATGAAGGGGCAGCTCGACCGATTGTTGGCTGTCATGCGGCTTGCTCGACTGAGCCTGGGCATCGTGCCTCGGTCCGCGCCGTTGCAGATCTGGCCTGGCAACTCGTTCTCCATGTTTGATGACAAGCTCGTCCTCGTTGAGACGTACTCAGCCGAGTTCTCGGTGACACAGCCCCGAGAGATCGAGCTGTACATGAAGGCATTCGCCCTGTTGCAACAGTCAGCGGTCTACGGGACCGCTGTCCGAGACCTCATCTTCACTGCAATCCATCACTTCGACCGCATGACAACCGGCTAGGAGACGATCAAGATGACAGTCGAACCCAACTGGCGAACCAGCACCTACACGAAGTCTGACAGCTGTGTGGAGGTGGCCGACAATGATCCACAGAGGGTGTTGATCAGGGACACCAAGGAGCGGGAAAGGGAAGCCCTTCGCGTTCATCCGACCAGCTGGACCTACTTCGTCGAATTCACCAAGGGCCTGATGCCCAACTAGCAGCCGACAGCCACTCCCGGCAGGCTCCCCAGCCTGAGGCTTTGGCCGGTGGCCTACATCGTGGTGGGAGCGGGGAGACCGTACGCTCGCCAGCGGATCGGGCAGCAGTACAGCTGCCCTTTAGTGTCCGATGAGGTCTCCCCGCGTCGGGTCCCACCGCGAGGGAGGTGAGTAAAGCCTCAAGGCCAAAAGACCACCAACTATGGCTTGTCAGCTATCTGGATGTCATCAATGGCAACAGCGGCAATCGTGTCTTTCCCCCACTGGTCGACACCTGTGAGAGTCAACAGACTAGTTGCATCAATGTAGTGTCCTCGGAGCCGCACCCGTTTACCTAAGAACGGCTTGAGCGGAACACGTGAGGATGTAACATAAGGGCTTCCCGTATACGGATACAAAGAACCAGGCCGCTGAAGATAGTAAAGTCCCGTGGGATCATCATCGGCCCGGAGAATATAAACGCCGCTTGGGTTCGGAAGGCGAAACGCTTTAAACTCAGTATCTGTGTCCCATAGCCAATAGGCGAGAACGGCGACACTGAGCGCAACCGCAATTAGAGCAAGAACTGTAAACCTTCGTGCCATGCCCTTTGATTATATCACTCGCTCTACGGGCATGAATATGTAATTGTCCAGGTCCCGTTGCGCCAGTCGGGGTGCAAATCTGCCCACCGGCTCGCTACTCCCCACACGTTCTTTGTCTGCGACCCTACGGTCTGCTTACCAAGGAACTTTGAAGTCTTGGTGAAGAATTCCGAATCATCTCCGTTGTGATACCAAACAACTGCCTTACCGTGATTGTAGATGTCAGTGATGTCTGTATCGTCGGTAACCGTAAGTTGATGACCATGTTCTATATCCCCGGTATCAACCGTCTGCATGCTCTGAGTACCAGGGATGCAGTCTGACGGAGAGACAGCCGACGCTGACGTTGCACCCACGGCAACGAGCGGAAACGTCAACAGGGAGACCACAAGGACGCAACCAACTGGTGATCTCATCGGACACCTCCATCAACGAGCAGGGGCTTGTTCTTACCAGCTTGTACCCGATCAAGAGAGATCGCACGGCGAACCACTGGCAGTGAGTAGCTACATACCGCTACGAGTAATTATTCATCGTCTGTGCTCATCCTAACCGCTATAAGACAACTCGTATGGAGCACTGCAACAAGACCTCCCGCAAACAATAATTAGCCTCCTGGAACCAACCGGAAGCGTCACTATGAGCCAGTTCGCGAGTCACGACAAAACAGCTAGCCTCAAAAGCCCGCCGTGGAACAATTCTTCTGCGACATGGGATGGCAACGACCCTGTGGTCTATGGGCTTTCCCTTCCTTCCTTTGCCGTCATGCTGCCGCGGTTTGCCTGCGCGTCAAGGACTTCGCAAGCCGGCTGCGTACCTCCGCCGGCCCTTGACCCGAGAGGCAAGCCCGCAAGAGACCGTCAATTAAGGGAGGGAAGGGAAAGATGGTCGGGGGGTTTAGCAACCTTTGTCTTCGAAGGAAGTAGATGGTCTTCTCACGTCATGAAGACGCTTTCACTTGTTCGTAAGACAGACGCCTACGGTCATCGTGATGTCGCCTCCTCTTTGGTGGGCAACTGATAGCCAGCTTTACGAAAGTGGTCATCGAAGCCGAAAATGTTCTTGGTCTCATAGTGCTCCGCAAAGGTCATCACCACGCAGTCGGTGTAACTAACGGAACCAGGTTTGTCCCTGAACATTTCCAAAGCGGCGTCTCTAAGGGCGTCCGACGTCTCAACGTGTACGAAGAGTCCAGGAGCAAGTAGCTCGCGGGCGGTTGCGTAGGAGTCGGCATGACCACTGAGCTTGCCTAATATGTTGACTGTTTCAGAGAAAACGTCCGCTGGTACAACAACCAGGATTGAGGCTTGTTTGAGTCTGCGTGCCTCGGCGACAGCCAGGCTGTGCAAGTCGTCTGCATTTACAGCTAACGACACGAGTCCGCTAGAATCAGCAATCATGATTTTGGCGTTATCGGTGTTCTCCATAGAGGTAGTCGTCAATCCGCGCCGACGCGTCTGATGGACCCTTGGCGCCAATATTCGCTAAGCGAAGAAGCGCGTGCCCAGTACTTTCGCGCTGCCTCGTCTGTGCACCCTCTTGCAGGAGTTCTCGGATCACCTGCGCCGTGGGCTTATGCTCTTTCTGGGCGATGAGCTCCAGAAGGTGCCTAAGAGTTTTTGGTAAATAAACTTGAGTGCGCTGCATATGTCTTGCTTATAGCATATATGGCGACCAAAGATCAACCCCCAAATCTATTACCTCTCGTCCCTTGCAGTCCGCGGAATAGCGTCCCTTTGGTTCTTACAGTTCGCGCGGTTGCGGTTGGCTTCCGCCTCCGGGTAATTGTTGCTGGAGTGGCCTTGGCCTGCGTGCTGGTCACGAGAGGGGCCTCGACGCTGGGCGGCTCGAAGTAGCGGTCGAGGTAGTACTGCTCGACCTCGGCGAGGGCTGCGGGTGGCTCACTGAGCTGGGGGAGGGACGGGGTTTTGACCTTGCGTACCTCGTCGGAGGGGAGCCTGACGAACGCCTCTCCCACGCGCAGCTGCTGGATGGACTGGACTTGCCTCTCCCACTGCTCCTGGAGGGCGTAGTACGTGGGGTGGGTGCGTTCTTCGGCGGCGTGGTCGGTGACGATGTGCTTGACGGCGTCAGGGTCGACGGTGCCGAAGAGCCGGGCCGAGTGCTCGGCGTCGGGTCTCCCGGCTTTGAGGATGACCTCCATGCCAACGTTCTGCAGGGCTCCCTTGAGCCGGTCTGATGCCTGGCTCCAGTTCTGGTGGGCCATGACGCAGAACAGGTTGTACTTGCGGGTCTCCGAGAGCATCCGGGTGAGGCTCTCCTCGCTCTGGGCCATGAACTGGGAGAACTCGTCAAGGATCAGAAAGTGCGGGGCTCGGCCTGAACCTGTAGCCCGGACGTTGGCCCGGCTGAGTGCCGCGGTCTCCATGCCAACGGTGAGCAGGCAGCCAAAGAGCCGGCGGGCATCGGGTGAGGCGACTGCCAGGTTGACGATCAGCGACGTCCCCGAGTCGATGAGGGCCCGGAAGTCCAGGACGTTTCGCTCATGTCCGAGGGCGTAGCGAAGGATGGGGGAGAGGGTCAGAAGGTCCGCCCGGTTGAGTGTTGACTCCTTCATCCGGGGTGCGTCCCGTCCCCACTGATCCATACGCAGCTTGAAGAAGCGGATCACCTGCGGGTCGGCAACGTGGGTCAGAAGCGTGTCTCGGAAGGCCTTGTCCGTCAGTAGATCCGACAGACGGGTCAGTGGGAGTCCAGCCTCGCGCAGTGCCACGACCGAGTGCTTGAGGATGTTCTCAAAGGTCGGCGCGCCGTGCGCCAGCTCGGGCCAGGCGCGGCGGGCTGCCTCGGCAACGTGCTCGGCCATCGCGTGGTCGTCGTAGGGCTGGGCGAGGAAGTTAAACGGCAGGAAGCGGCCCTCAACGGCCGCTGCCGGCACATCCAGATACATGAGCCGTGCTCGCTGCTGCGGGGTAACGAGCTGTCCGGCCTGGACAAGGTGCGCCAGGACCAACTGGGCCAGGTCTCCGTGCGGATCGATGAGCGTGACGGGCTGGCCTGCCAGGAAGAGCGAGAGAAACAGCGAGGCAAGGAAGTAGCTCTTGCCCGAGCCCGTCTTGCCCAGCACGTGCATGTGGACACGGGCCTCATCAAGGGGCAGATAGAGCGTGTGGGGGAGAAGCCACCTGCGGTAGGTGCCAAGCGGGATACGCGGGACTCGTTGGGCAGGAAAGAGTCTCATTCGATCTCCCGCTCCACCCCCTCCCACTCAGCGACCACGGTCGGTGCGGTGCCGCTCGGTTGCGACAGCTGGGGGGAGACCGGGAGGGGTGAGGCGATACCTGGCTCAGCTGGAGGTGGCGCATCAAGGAGGCTTACGGCGTAATCCTGGCCTGCCGGGTACCAACAGAGACTGAAGAACAGCTCGAAGGGGTCAGTCTCGACCGGGGAGGCCTCGCTGAAGAGGAAGATGTCGGAAACTTCGGCTCTGCCGATGCTCTCAAGCTCCTGGGCCGTCCACTCGGAGAGCTGGACGCGACGGGCTGTCGTGGGGACAGCGACCGCCACGGTGAGATTGTCGGTCTCAAAGGCCCGCCGGTACGGGCCCTCTGCCCAGGCAGTGAGGGCGGCGATCTTGCGTCGCCAGTGCTTCTGGCCCTCGGTTCCCCGGTCAAGCTCCAGGGCAATGGAAACCGGATCACATCCAACTCCTGTGAGCTGGAACCACGCGTCGGGGATGACAGCAACACGGGGCGCGTCAGGGCGACCAGCCGGTTGCACCCGGACACCGCTTCGCTTGAGCTGGCGCTCTATGAGCAGGCGAGGCATCGACACCTGGAACCCGCGACACAGGCGCTCGGCGGCAACCAGCACGTCCACGGCCGCGAGGGTGTGCTCCATGAACGGGTTGTCCTGGGCCTTGGCCCGCTCCTCAGACGGTCGGTAGTACGAGCTGGCAAGGAGGTCGCCACGACCCGCGACGAAGCGCCGGCCCCTATCCGCCAGGGTGAAGACGTGCGGTGCTGAACCGATGCGGGGTGTGGGCAGCTCACGGAGCCTGAGCAGGTAGCCGGCCTCGGCCAAGCTGCGAAGGCGGCGCTGCACGTAGCGGTTCTCGTCGTGCTGGTCGGGATAGAGGAGGCGGCCCACCTGGGCGGCGGTGATGTACTGGAACCGGTTGATGGCGCGGAGAATCTCCTCATCCACGGCCCCGATACGAAGCGGGCCGCGTGGCGTAGCACCGGGCGTATGAAGTGAGTCGTTCATTGAGCCACTTTGCCAAACGGGCGTGAGAACTTACGCTGCAACGGCGTAATAATCGCGCAAGAACCGGCTATTTTAAGAATCCGGGTGTTGCCGGAAGGCAATGATCAACTTATGCACGACAGATGCCTTCAGAGTTGAGTCAGGTGAACGGACAAACACACCGAGCTTCTCAAGTTCATCCATGACAACCTGATTCTCGACACCTAGTTCTTCGGCGAACTCGCAAACACGCATCTTGCCTTTCTTTGAGAGTCGGTCAAGTGCCCATGCAAAGCTACGGCTCGCCCGAGGGGCGCCCGCCTCGCCAAGGGCTTGTCGTTGTTCGGCGTCCTCATGCTGTTCGTGTGCGGTGTCGAGACGTTTTGGGGACCTCCTGCCGATAGGGGGAAGCACTGGGTGGCTCGCCTCAGGTTGCTCATGCACGGGCGGCTGATCATAGAAGGTCTCCGGAGTCTGCGGGTGCTCCTGCCGCCACTTCGCCCGTGCGGTATCCTGTGCCAGATTAATCTGAGATGAAATATGACTCTCGGGATTTGTCCTGCTGGCCCCACCGCGGACCAGGTGCTCCCGTCTCTGCTTGGTTTCCTCATCAACCTGAGCGCGAGGCGTGCCATAGTGATCACGGCTCTGCCTACGCACACGTTCTATTTCCAGTGGGTCCAGTGGGGATGACGCAATTGGTGAGCGCTTTGTCCTCCTAGCCCCATAGCGCCAATCGCGCATAAAATCTGACATCCTTCTTTGGAACTCCTCCGTCTTGAAGTATGTTCCTATCTCAGACGAATGACCGCTGAACTGCTGTATATCGAAGGGTTCGGCGTTTCTGATCTTGGAACTGATCCTCAACGCTCTCTTAAGTTGGTCGTCGAAATAGTGCGTCTCGGCCTGCTCCTCAGCGGTGGCGGGCGGTAGCGTCTGGATCCTATGCTCAGCCATGGGGCTTCTCCTCAGGATCGAAAAGCTTGCAGTACGCGACGTAACGAGGGAGATTTCGTATCTCCATCGCCGCCTCGGCCTGCATGTCTGCATATGTGCGCTGGTGCTCGCCTTGAGGACCGAACGCTAGAAAGATAGGATCTTGTGCCAGAACGGTATAAATTTTGAGAACGGAAATGAAATAGAACAGAAGTTGTGCGTAGGAGTCAGGGTGCGGGCCACCTGACCAATGAGGATCGTACTCAGCCATGGCCTTTTCGAGAGACGAAAATCGAGCCAGGGCTGATCGTTGGGGTGGCAGACCGGTCTGCACATCGTACAAGCAACGTCGAACAAAAGAGGTGAGCAAGTGGAGAAGTTCGACATGTTCTTCACGGTCTGGCAATGCCTCACTTGGACGGAGAGCCCAATTAAAATAGCTTGTGTTGCAAGCCCCCAAGGCAAGGTCAGACATAATGCTGACGAGAGGCTCTGTATGTGCTTCGGGCTGAATGCCGTGTTCCATGACTGAAACCAGCAATCGATCAAATTCCGCGAGTGCGTTATTTATGACATCGCCTTCTATGTAGAGCCCGGGATGGCTGGCTGTCCGCTGTCGTCCGGTGGTTGGATCTTCGAAAGTTGTGGATATGGGGAGATCGGAACGCGTAGCGGCTCGCGCATCATCGATGAGGCGATCCAACCCTCCTTCGAGTGAACGTACCGCACTACGAACTTCCGGGTCTGGGTGAGGTTGTGCATTCGCAAGAGATTTGAGCGGTGTCTGAGAAATTCCTGCCCTTACCCTCACAGAGGGAGGAGGCTTAGCAAATACCGGCGCGACAGTTTCAGCATCGTCGGGCGAGAGCTGAAAGACAATAAAACTCTCCACATTGAGGGCTTCACGCTGAGGCGTCTGGGCGAGGTTTTGGTGCGCGATGGTGACGCCCAGCTCGTACTTGCCGCCCTCCTCAAGAAGTTGCTGTGTGGTGGGCGTGGCGAAGCGGCCGTACTCGTCCAGGTACAAGTGCACGCGAGACCGCGGGGCGTCGGAGACTGAGCGCTGGTGTATGAGGTTGCTTAGCACCGAGAGAAACACCATGCCCAGAAACGCGATGGACTCACGATCCAGGCCGGCGAGGTTGAGGATGAGGGTTCCGCCTTCCTTCATGGCCTCTTTAAACGGAACGGTCGTCCTGGTTTGGCTGATCATGAGGCGGATGAGGTCGTCCTCAAGGAAGCGGCCGACCTTGTTGAGCACAGGATCGCGCCTCTCCTGCTGGCGCTGCCGAGTACTGGATTCGTACTCCTGCCAGTACTGATGCACGCCCGGATTGGTTACCTTGGCGAGTGCGGCGTGCCGGAACGTCGAGTCCAGGTAGAGCTGGGGTATCTCCGCCATGGTCAGGCCGTTGGCAATAAGCACCCGGGCGGTGTTGCGAAGTCCCGAGTCGATCACCGGCAGAAGTCCACCGCCCTCCACACCCATGAGCTTGTGGAAGATCCCAACGACGTTGCCAACGGTGGTAGTTATGACTTCGGCGGTGGCTGCCACAGGACACTCATACAGGTTCAGCCCAAAGGGGTGATCGTCATTGGCTTCGACCAGAACGAGCTTGTCCCGCGCGTTAGACGGCGCAAGGGAGATAAGGCGCTTGGTGAGATCACCATGAGCATCGATGACGATGGCGGCTGTGCCATCTCGCATGTCCTGCAAGACCAGGTGCTCAAGCAAGGTGGTCTTGCCGAAGCGGGACTTGCCCAGGATGGCTACGTGAGCGGTGCGGCGGTCGTAGCGCAGGTAGACCGGGGTAGTGCCGTCGTGGCCGAGTAGAACATTGGAGCCCATGACTGGCAGCTCCTTCTCAGAGAGGGAT
Organism: Streptomyces sp. NPDC052101; assembly: GCF_040680235.1. Classification (NCBI taxonomy): domain Bacteria; kingdom Bacillati; phylum Actinomycetota; class Actinomycetes; order Kitasatosporales; family Streptomycetaceae; genus Streptomyces; species Streptomyces sp. NPDC052101. The sequence goes on along the minus strand of NZ_JBFAWH010000038.1, from coordinate 1,303 downwards.
CCTCTCCCACTCGTCAAGCATAGGCCCCGTAAAGGTCACAGGACATCTGGAGACGACGCAGCGCTGATGCCGTCATCGGCGGCTACGGCCGAGTCGAGCGAGGGCTCGTTGAACGAACCTTCTCAAGGGGCGATCAGCCTTTGATGACCCGAGTTGATCCTTAATTGGCTCGTTGGTTGGCTGCTGGCCTTCTGGCTGCTCACCAAGCTCTCTCGCTATCCGCTCTTCCGCAGCCTTGCGTGTTCCACCTGGCCCCCATATCAGCTCCTTCATCCGTGCTGTCGCCGGATTCCGGGCTGCCTTTGCATACTCTTCGTCGATGCGCGCCCTATCCTCAGCTGACCCCGAGCGCTTGGGATATTCAGAGAGCCAGCTTGCCTCTTCTGGGTTTAGCTTTTCTCCTCCTTCTGGCATATATAGATCTTTTCTCATATTGGACATGTTGGTGTCAAGACGCAAAAAAGGGGCGACGCGTGTGTCGTCCCAAAAGAGTGCGCAGGGAGACCCTGGCTGTTTCTTGGTAGAAAACGATCGGGGCGCCGAGGCGTATCCACTGCCAAAGCCCGAGGGCTTGCCTCAGTGGCGTGTGACCGCAACTGAGTAGATCTCCTGCGCCGTCTTGGTTGTGCCGTCTCTACCCTGGTACTCCCGCTCGTGGAGATAGCCCACGACCTCGATCTCGTTGCCCTTGACCAACTCGCCGGCCTCTGTTCGCGTCTTGAGCGCTGCGGCGCGTTCGCCGAAGGCCACGATGTTGTGCCACTTGGTTGTGCCGTCGTCCAGATGGACGGCCAGGGGGAACTTACCAACGAGCTTGCCGGCCGCGGTCTCCCGCACTGTGGGGGTACGTCCGAGCCGGCCCACGAGCTTGACGCGTTGGCGCTCAGACTCGCCGGCTTCGGTGTCCTGCTGGGTGCTTTGTGCCTCGCTTCCACTCTTCGCAGGCTGCGTCTCCTGCGGGGGCGCGGCTACTGCCTTGGGCTGCGTCTCCGTCTTTCCATCAGCCAATACGTCCGGCGCAGTGCTTGCGACCTGGGCCATAGGGCGAACATCCGGGAAGGCTCCCGACACGCGCGAGGGTTTCTCCGGAGGCTTGGGCGCCTTGGGCTCAGCTTTCTCGGCCGGTGTGTTCACGGCCTCGTGACGCGCGATGATCTGCTCAGTGTCTTCCAGATCCTGCGGGAGGCCAGCGACCACAGCCGGGCCAGTGAGCTCTTTCAGCGTTGCCGCTCCAGCGTGAGGACGGCAGCGGCGATTGACGTCATTCGATTCGGGCTGCACCGGGATCGGCGGAAGATGCGCC